>NZ_JBMMKT010000002.1:0-446472 GCF_057626615.1 Marinomonas sp. HM11-D
TGAGAGCAAAAAAAAGCGGCTAATAGCCGCTTTTTTTATGACTTAACCTTATTTTTCAACAGGGTAGTCGCGTTCTGCGTGACCTACATACAATTGGCGTGGACGGCCGATCTTGTATGCGCCACCGATCATTTCATTCCAGTGTGAAATCCAGCCGATGGTACGTGCCATGGCGAAGATTACAGTAAACATAGAAGTAGGAATGCCGATCGCTTTCATGATGATGCCAGAGTAGAAGTCTACGTTCGGGTACAGCTTACGCTCTACGAAGTAAGGGTCTTCTAGGGCGATTTGCTCTAGGCGTTTCGCAATTTTCAGCATTGGATCATCAGATTGACCTAGTTCAGCCAATACTTGGTCACAGGTTTCACGCATAACTTTCGCACGAGGGTCGAAGTTTTTGTAAACGCGGTGACCGAAGCCCATTAGGCGGAACGGATCGTTTTTGTCTTTTGCTTTAGCAATGAATTCATCAATGTGCGACTCATCACCAATTTCTTCAAGCATGTTCAACACGGCTTCGTTAGCGCCACCGTGAGCTGGGCCCCAAAGGGTTACAAAGCCTGCCGCAATACATGCGAATGGGTTTGCACCGGATGAACCTGCAAGACGTACTGTAGATGTAGAAGCGTTTTGCTCGTGGTCCGCGTGTAGGATAAAGATGCGGTCCATTGCTTTCGCAAATACAGGGTTAACTTTGTAATCTTCACATGGCGTTGCAAACATCATGTGTAGAAAGTTTGCTGCGTAGCCTAGGTCGTTACGTGGGTACATGGTCGGTTGACCTTTTGAGTACTTGTAACACATAGCTGCAAGGGTTGGCATTTTAGAAATCAAGCGGAATGCTGCGATTTCGCGGTGCTTAGGATCAGTAATGTCCATGTGATCTTGGTAGAACGCAGACATTGCACCCACTAGACCTACCATAACCGCCATTGGGTGAGCATCGTTGCGGAAGCCATCAAGGAACTTCTGCATGGATTCTGACACCATGGTGTGGTTTTTAACTGTATCTACGAATTCTGCTTTCTGCGCTGCAGTTGGCAACTCTCCGTATAGAAGTAGGTAACAAGTTTCTAGGTAATCTGAGTGTTGTGCTAGATCGGCAATTTTGTAACCGCGATGTAGAAGCACGCCTGCATCACCATCGATGTAGGTGATAGCAGATTCACATGAGCCAGTAGACATGAAGCCAGGATCATAAGTGAAGACGCCGTGAGAACCTAAAGTTCTTACATCTATCACGTCTTGTCCTAATGTCCCTGTTAATACAGGAAGTTCAATCGTTTGATCGATACCGTCTACCGTTATGCGAGCTTTTTTGTCAGCCATTTTTGGTCTCCTTCGTACTCTGGTCCGGGGCAAAGAGCCTTGAATTAGCTCTCCTGGCCCAGAAGGTGCGGAAAAAATACTTTCTTAGGGGTTACAAAGTCAATTAGACAAAATTTTTACTAGTTAGTTGATCCTAGTAATTTCTTTGTAAATTTGTAACAAGATTCTAGGAGGTGGGTGGGTGAATATTGATCTAATTTACGTTAGTTCTTTGATTATTAAGAATAAAATTAAATTTTGGTGGGGGTGAAAAGCTGTAATTTTATACCATTATTGCTTTTGTTTATGGGTGCATTCATTTTGTGAATGACGACCATCAGAAACCCTACGTTCTGTCTATTTGTCTTAGGTTTTTCGCCTAGTCTATAATTGCCACCCGATGATTTCATTGATTTGTCGGTGTTATTTGGCAAGTTTGAGTCGCATGTGCCAATGTCGCTTGCAAATCGATGGGATTTTCAAGGAGGCCTATGGATCCAGTGAAGCTTTGCTTTTCCTTGGTGACATTAGAATTTGGGTCGTGATTGACCATTCAATCAAATAAAATGGTGTAAAGAGTCGTGAACAAAAAAAGACCAGTCAACCTTGATATTTCCACAATATCAATGCCCGTAACCGCAATTGTCTCTATCCTTCACCGTGTGACCGGTATCATCCTATTTATTGGTTTGGTATTCCTGTTCTACGCGTTTGATCAGTCATTGTCTTCACAGCAAGGATTTGATCAAGTGGTAGAGGTGCTACAAAACAATTTTCTAGCGAAATTTGTCGTTTGGGGTGTCGTTTCAGCGCTGATGTACCATTTCGTAGCGGGTGTTAAACACTTGTTTATGGACATGGGACATTTCGAAGAACTTGAAAGTGGCCGCGCTGCGGCAAAAGCGAACTTAGTGATCGCTGTTGTTCTGATTCTATTAGCAGGGGTATGGATATGGTAACTCAAATTACTAGCTTTGGCCGTTCGGGTCTGTACGACTGGATGATGCAGCGTATTTCTGCATTAGTATTGGCGGTATACAGTATCTTCATTATCGGTTACTTGCTTCTTAACCCAGATCTAACGTACGAACAGTGGAGTGGTTTGTTCGAAACGACTTCAATGCGCATTTTCTCTCTACTAGCGCTGCTATCTGTTGGTATTCACTCATGGATCGGCTTGTGGTCGGTATCGACTGACTACATTAAAGCAACAGGTGTTCGTTTCTTCTTTCAATCTCTATGTGGCCTAGTAATGTTTATCTACGTCGTATGGGGTGTTCAGGTTCTTTGGGGGCTGTAAGTAATGGCTAATATTCGTACTATTTCTTTTGATGCCATTGTAATTGGTGGTGGTGGCGCAGGTATGCGTGCGGCACTTCAGTTGACTGAATCTGGTTTAAACACTGCGTGTGTAACGAAAGTATTCCCAACTCGTTCACACACGGTATCTGCGCAAGGTGGTATCACTTGTGCGATTGCAAGTGAAGACCCAAATGATGATTGGCGCTGGCACATGTACGATACCGTTAAAGGTTCCGACTACATCGGTGACCAAGACGCTATCGAGTACATGTGTTCTGTAGGTCCACAAGCGGTATTTGAGCTTGAGCACATGGGTCTACCATTCTCTCGTAAAGAAAATGGCCGTATTTACCAACGTCCTTTCGGTGGTCAATCGAAAGATTTCGGTAAAGGTGGTCAAGCAGCGCGTACTTGTGCTGCAGCAGACCGTACAGGTCACGCGCTATTACACACTCTTTACCAAGCTAACCTTAAAGGCGGTACGACATTCTTTAACGAGTGGTACGCGGTTGATTTGGTGAAAAACTCTGAAGGCGCAATCGTTGGTGCCGTTTCTATCTGTGTTGAAACAGGTGAAGTGGTTTACCTAAAAGCGAAAGCGACGGTACTTGCAACCGGTGGTGCAGGTCGTATCTTCCAGTCTACTACTAACGCACACATCAACACAGGTGATGGTGTAGGTATGGCACTTCGTGCTGGCGTACCAATGCAAGACATGGAAATGTGGCAGTTCCACCCAACCGGTATTTACGGTGCGGGTACGCTGGTAACAGAAGGCTGTCGTGGTGAAGGTGGTTACCTAATCAACAAAGACGGCGAACGTTTCATGGAACGTTACGCGCCAAACGCGAAAGACCTTGCTGGTCGTGACGTGGTAGCTCGTTCAATGATTCTTGAAATTCTTGAAGGTCGTGGCTGTGGTGAACACGGTGACCACGTGCTTCTAAAATTGGATCACCTAGGTGAAGAGACTCTGAACAAGCGTCTACCAGGTATCCTTGAGCTATCTCGTACTTTTGCTCACGTTGACCCAGTGAAAGAGCCAATTCCAGTGGTACCGACTTGTCACTACATGATGGGTGGTGTGCCAACGAACATTGGTGGTCAGGCACTATTGCAAAATGATGCTGGTGAAGATGTGGTCATTCCTGGTCTTTATGCATGTGGTGAAATCGCCTGTGTATCGGTACACGGTGCTAACCGTCTAGGTGGTAACTCGCTACTAGACTTGGTGGTATTCGGTCGTGCGGTAGGTCTACAAGTTAAGAAATCTCTAGATGAAGGTTTCGACTCTATGGACGCTAGCGATACGGACGTAGAAAAAGCAATGGCGCGTTTAAACCGCCTAAACGGCTCAACCGGTGGCGAGTCAGTTGCAGAAGTTCGTGCAGAACTTCAGAAAACCATGCAGCTATACTTCGGTGTATTCCGTGAAGGTCCTTCTATGCAGAAAGGTCTTGAGCAGCTTAAAGAAATCCGTAAGCGCGTTGAGAACCTGCACCTTGAAGATAAGAGTCAAGCATTCAACACTGCACGTATTGAAGCGCTTGAGCTTGAAAACTTGCTAGAAGTTGCGGAAGCAACGGCGATTCCTGCGGAATTCCGTAAAGAAAGCCGTGGCGCACACGCCCGTAATGACTTTACTGAACGTGACGATGAGAACTGGTTGAAACACTCTCTGTTCCACCCAGCAACGAAGAAAGTGACCAAGCGTGATGTAAACTTCGCGCCAAAAACTATGGAAGCTTTCCCACCTAAAGTTCGTTCATACTAAGGAGTTATGTCGATGTTAGTGAGTATCTATCGTTACAATCCTGAGAAGGACGACGCGCCTTACATGCAGGATTTCGAAATCGAGCTACCAGCAGGTAAAGACTTGATGGTGCTTGATGTGCTAAACCTTCTAAAAGCACAAGATCCAAGTATTTCTTACCGTCGTTCATGCCGTGAAGGTGTGTGTGGTTCTGACGGTATGAACATGTCTGGTAAAAACGGTCTAGCGTGTATCACGCCAGTATCGGCTGCGACGAAGAACAACAAGCTTGTCTTGCGTCCGCTACCAGGTCTACCAGTGGTCCGTGACCTTGTTGTGGACATGGGTCAGTTCTACAAACAGTACGAAAAGATCAAGCCATTCTTGATCAACGATACACCAGCGCCAGCAATTGAGCGTCTGCAGAGCCCTGAAGAGCGTGAAAAGCTTGATGGTCTATACGAGTGTATCTTGTGTGCTTGTTGTTCGACTGCGTGTCCATCTTTCTGGTGGAATCCAGACAAGTTCATCGGTCCATCTGGTTTGCTACAAGCCTACCGTTTCTTGGCGGATAGCCGTGACACAGCAACGCAAGAGCGTCTTGGCGATCTTGATGATCCGTTCAGTGTATTCCGTTGCCACGGCATCATGAACTGTGTCAACGTTTGTCCAAAAGGTCTGAACCCAACTAAAGCGATTGGTAACATTCGTACTATGTTGATTCAGCGTGCGACCTGATAATTGAAATGCCCGTACCGTTTTTATAATGGTACATAGCAAAGTAGCTCCTATAAAATAGGGGCTACTTTGATGCTGGATTTATACGCAACGTTAAATCCGCATATAATAAGAGTTGCGAAGAATTTAGTTTTTCATGGTAGAGATATATCTAGGCATGAAAAAACACTAAATAGCCCCATTTATTACTAATAAGTAAGGCACCTGTGCTTTAGAATTGGACTGTTTAAGTGTCATTTAGTAAAAGTAAATAATAACCTGGCGACTTTTCACTGATTAGTTTAACCAGAATGAAAATTTGAGTTATCACAACATGGTGATAGCTGGCTCGAACATAAAAGGGTGATCGAGAATGCATGAAAGTTTGATGGAGTTGCTATGGAGCACTTCTCACTTTTCAGGGGGCAACCTTGAATATGTTGAGGGGCTGTTTGAGAGCTACTTAGTTGACCCCAACTCAGTATCGGAAGAATGGCGGAAATGTTTTGATCAGTTGCCGAGAGTTAGTGAAGCGCAGTCAACCGATCTTCCTCACTCCGTTATTCAAAAACAATTCTTAGAACTTGGTAAAAACAAGTTCCGCAACATTCCTGTTTCTACAGGTGTCGCAGCTAGCTCAGAGCATGAGCAAAAGCAGATCAATGTTCTTCAACTTATTAACGCTTACCGCGTTCGAGGCCACCAACACTCAAATCTAGACCCACTAGGTCTTCAGAAACGAGAAAAAGTTGCTGACCTTGATTTAGGTTTCCACCAATTAACCGGTGCCGACCTAGATACTTCCTTTAATACTGGCTCACTATTTTTCAATCAAGAAAACATGCCGCTTAAGGACATGATCTCTGAGCTAGAAAAAACTTACTGTGGCTCTATCGGCTACGAATTCATGCATATTGTCGACACCCAAGAAAAAGCTTGGTTGCAACAACGTGTTGAATCCGTTCGCTCACGTCCTGAGTACTCAGAAGAAACTCGCAAAGCTTTGCTAGAACGCCTAACGGCAGCAGAAGGTCTAGAAAAATACCTAGGCAGTCGCTACCCAGGTGCGAAGCGTTTCGGTTTGGAAGGTGGTGAGAGCTTAATTCCAATGGTGAACGAGCTGATCCAACGTTCTGGTGCACTAGGTGCGAAAGAAGTTGTGATCGGTATGGCGCACCGTGGTCGTCTAAACGTATTAGTTAACACGCTAGGTAAAAACCCGAAAGACTTGTTTGACGAGTTCGAAGGTAAGAAGCTAGTTAACACCTCTGGTGACGTGAAATACCACCAAGGTTTCTCTTCTAACGTGATGACAGCGGGCGGTGAAGTTCACACCGTGCTTGCATTCAACCCTTCTCACCTTGAGATCGTATCTCCTGTAGTAGAGGGCTCTGTGCGTGCGCGTCAAGATCGTCGTCAAGACAAGACGGGTAAGACAGTCGTACCAATTTCCATCCACGGTGATGCAGCGTTTGCTGGTCAAGGTGTGGTGATGGAAACCTTCCAGATGTCACAAACACGCGCCTACAAAACTGGCGGTACTGTGCACATCGTGATCAACAACCAGGTCGGCTTTACTACTAACCGTCAAGAAGACTCGCGTTCGACTGAATATGCAACTGATGTTGCGAAAATGATTCAGGCACCGATCTTCCACGTAAACGGTGATGATCCAGAAGCGGTTCTGTTTGTTACCCAACTAGCGTTGGATTACCGTTACGAGTTCGGTCGTGATGTAGTGATCGACATGGTGTGTTACCGCCGTCGTGGTCACAACGAAACCGATGAGCCATCAGGTACTCAGCCATTGATGTACAAAGTCATCAATAGCTTGAAAACGACGCGTACAAAATACGCAGAAGACTTGATTGCTGCTGGTATCGTAACCGAAGCGGAAGCGGATGAACTGGTCAACGAAAACCGTGAAGACCTAGACAATGGTCGTCACGTAGCGAAGAGCTTGGTACTTGAATCCAACTCAGAGCTATTTGTTGATTGGAAGCCATACCTTGGTGTTGAGTGGACGGATGCAGGTGATACCACCTACCCATTAGCTCAGCTACAAGAAGTGGCGAAGAAAACAACGTCTATTCCAGACGGTGTTGTGGTACAGCGTCAAGTTATGAAGATCTATGAAGATCGCGATAAGATGACCGCTGGCGCGATGCCAATCAACTGGGGTTACGCTGAAACACTGGCTTTTGCAACATTGCTTGAGCAGGGTTACCCAATCCGTATTACTGGTCAGGATTCTGGTCGTGGTACGTTCTCTCACCGTCATGCTGTGATTCACAGTCAGAAAGACGGCAGCACCTACATTCCTCTGAAGCACTTGTCAGATGATCAGCCAACGCTAGATCTGTACGACTCGTACCTATCTGAGGAAGCGGTTCTTGCATTTGAATACGGTTACTCAACGACTTCGCCAAAAGGCCTAGTGGTTTGGGAAGCACAATTCGGTGACTTCGCTAACGGTGCGCAAGTGGTGATTGACCAATTCATCACCAGTGGTGAGCACAAGTGGGGCCGTCTATGTGGTCTGACGATGTTGTTGCCACACGGTTACGAAGGTCAGGGCCCAGAGCACTCCTCTGCGCGTCTTGAGCGTTTCATGCAGTTGTGTGCGGAATACAACATTCAAGTGTGTGTACCGACGACACCAGCACAGATCTTCCACATCTTGCGTCGTCAGGTGATTCGCCCAATGCGTCGTCCGTTGATCATCATGTCGCCGAAGAGTTTGCTACGCCACAAACAAGCAATCTCTACGCTAGAAGATCTATCTGAAGGCAGCTTCAAAACAGTATTGCCAGAAGCCGCAGAGAATATTCAGCCAGAGAACGTTAAGCGTCTGGTGCTTTGTAGCGGTAAGGTTTACTACGACCTATTTAACCGTCGTGAAGAGTTGGCTAAAGAAGATGTGGCGATCATTCGTCTTGAGCAATTGTACCCATTCCCATACGCTGATTTCGAAGCGATTTTGGAACCGTACAAAAATGTTGAAGAGCTGATTTGGTGTCAGGAAGAGCCTAAGAACCAAGGCGCTTGGCATGCAAACCGTCACCGTATGAGTCGTGTGTTAGACAGATTGTACCCAGAAGTGAAGATCCGCTTCGCTGGTCGTATGTCTTCTGCAGCACCTGCAGCAGGCTACATGTCTGTACACGTTGAAGAACAAGAAGCGCTGGTTAACGACGCAATTGTCGGCTAGCACCACTGCCTGTCAGAGATAAGGGTAAAAAATGAGTATTGAAATTAAAGCACCTACGTTTCCAGAATCTGTAGCGGATGGCACAGTCGCTACTTGGTACAAACAGCCAGGCGAAGCATGTAAACGCGATGAGCACATTGTTGATATCGAAACAGACAAAGTTGTGCTTGAAGTGGTTGCTCCAGCGGACGGCGTTCTTAAGCAAGTTATCAAAGGCGAGGGCGATGTAGTCCTAAGCGCTGAAGTACTAGCGATCTTTGAATCAGGTGCAGCAGCGTCTGAAGCGCCAGCGGCGGCGGCAGCAGCACCAGCAGCAGCGTCTGCTTCTGCAGCTAAAGAAACCGTGCAAATCAAAGCGCCTACATTCCCAGAGTCTGTAGCAGACGGTACGGTTGCCGCTTGGCACAAACAGCCAGGTGAAGCGTGCAAACGTGACGAGCACATCGTTGACATCGAAACCGACAAAGTTGTGCTTGAAGTGGTTGCACCAGCTGATGGTGTGATTGCTGACATCCTGAAACAGGAAGGCGAAACCGTGCTAAGTGCTGAAGTATTAGCAAACTTTGCCATCGGTGCTGAAGGTGGTTCGGCGCCTGCTGCAGCACCTCAAGCAGCGGCACCTGTTGCAGACGAAGCAGGTGACGAAGATGCAGTAGCGGGCCCGGCGGCACGTAAAGCCTTGGCTGAAGCAGGTCTAACGGCGGCACAAGTGAAAGGCACTGGCAAAGGTGGTCGTATCACTAAAGAAGACGTAGAAGCAGCAGTTAAGAACAAAGCTGCAGCGGCGCCTGCGGCAGCACCAGCGAAAGCGGCTCCAGCTGCACCAGCACCACTAAGTGCAGATGGCCGTGTTGAGAAACGCGTGCCTATGACACGTCTACGTGCAACCATCGCTAAACGTCTAGTGGAAGCACAGCAAACTGCTGCAATGTTAACCACTTACAACGAAGTGAACATGGGCCCTGTGATGGAGCTGCGTAGCAAGTACAAAGACTTGTTCCAGAAAACTCACAATGGCACTAAACTAGGCTTCATGTCGTTCTTCGTGAAAGCAGCGACAGAAGCATTGAAACGATTCCCTGCAGTCAACGCATCGATCGATGGCAACGACATGGTTTACCATGGCTACCAAGACATCGGTGTAGCAGTATCAACTGATCGTGGTTTGATGGTGCCAGTACTACGTAACACTGAAGCAATGGGTCTTGCAGACATTGAAGCAGGCATCATGGACTTCGCAGTACGTGGTCGTGACGGCAAACTAGGCATGGAAGATATGCAAGGTGGTACATTCACTATCACTAACGGCGGTATCTTCGGTTCCCTAATGTCGACACCTATCCTTAACCCACCTCAAACTGCAATCTTGGGTATGCACAAAATCCAAGAACGCCCAATGGCGGTTAACGGTCAGGTTGTAATCCAACCAATGATGTACCTAGCGTTGTCATACGATCACCGTATGATCGACGGTAAAGAAGCGGTGCAGTTCCTTGTAACCATCAAGGACCTACTAGAAGATCCAGCACGTCTACTGCTTGAAATCTAAGTAATCGCACCCACTTCTGTGGATTAGAGTAATAATTTGCTAGGGCGCACAACGCCCTAGCAACAACAATGGATAAACCCTATGTCTAATAAATTTGATGTTATCGTAATTGGTGGTGGCCCAGGTGGTTATGTTGCAGCGATTCGCGCAGCGCAATTGGGTCTAAAAACGGCATGTATCGAAAAGTGGCTAGATAAAGACAACAATCCTCGTCTAGGTGGTACATGTTTGAACGTAGGTTGTATCCCATCTAAAGCTCTATTGGACTCTTCGCACAAGTACCACGATGCGAAAGAAGAATTCTCAGTTCACGGTATTGGCATTGATGGCGTATCAATGGACGTGAATGCGATGGTTGATCGCAAAGACAAAATTGTTAACCAATTGACTGGCGGTATCGCAGGTCTATTCAAAGCAAACGGCGTAACCAGCTTTGAAGGTTTTGGTAAACTGTTGGCTAACAAGAAAGTTGAATTCACAGCCCACGACGGTTCAGTTCAAACATTTGAAGCGGACAGCGTGATCCTAGCGACAGGTTCTGTACCTGTGAACATTCCACCAGCACCGCGTACTGGCGACATCATCGTTGATAACGAAGGTGCACTAGATTTCCGTGCTGTGCCTAAACGTCTTGGTGTAATCGGTGCCGGCGTTATCGGTCTAGAGCTAGGCTCTGTATGGAAGCGTCTAGGTTCTGAAGTTGTGGTTCTAGAAGCACAAGATCAATTCCTAAGCCTATGTGACCAAGATCTAGCGAAAGAAGCGGCTAAGATCTTCAAGAAACAAGGTCTAGACATTCGCGTTGGTGCTCGTGTAACGGGCAGCGAAATCAAGGGTGAAGAAGTTGAAGTAACTTACCTTGATGCCAAAGGCGAAGAGCAGAAGCAAACGTTTGACAAGCTAATCGTAGCGGTAGGTCGTAAGCCATTCACTGACGGCTGTCTAGCGGCTGACTCTGGCGTTAACCTAGACGAGCGTGGTTTCGTATTCGTTGACGAGCAGTGCCGTACCAACGTTCCTGGTGTATTCGCGATCGGTGATATCGTTCGTGGCCCAATGCTAGCGCACAAAGCCTCTGAAGAAGGTGTAATGGTTGCTGACATCATCGCTGGCCACAAAGCGCAAATGAACTACGATTGCATCCCATCTGTTATCTACACTCACCCAGAACTAGCTTGGGTTGGTAAGAACGAACAGCAACTAAAAGCCGAAGGCGTTAACTTCAAAGTGGGTAAATTCCCATTTGCTGCGTCTGGTCGTGCCATGGCTGCTAACGACACGGATGGTTTCGTTAAGATTATTGCTTGTGAAGAAACAGATCGCATCCTAGGCTGCCACATCATCGGTGGTCACGCGGCTGATTTGATCGCACAAGCGGTTATCGCAATGGAATTTGGCTCAACTGCAGAAGACATCGCTCTAACTGTATTCGCTCACCCAACAGTAAGTGAAGCAGTACACGAAGCAGCGCTTGCAGTAGATGGCCACGCGATCCACATTGCAAACCGTAAGCGTAAATAACAACAAAATTCGATTTGCCGGCTGAGAAGCCGGCAATTTCTGTCGAACAGACAGACTTATGTCAATCATTAAGATGAGCGGAAGAATCAAATGAACCTACATGAATATCAGGCGAAACAGCTATTTGCTGAATACGGCCTGCCAGTATCAACAGGGTACGCAGTAGACACGCCAGAAGAGGCAGTAGAAGCAGCGAAGAAAATTGGTGGTGACAAGTGGGTTGTTAAAGCTCAGGTTCACGCTGGTGGCCGCGGTAAAGCGGGCGGTGTGAAGCTTGTTGATTCTTTGGAAGAAGTAAAAGAATTCGCAGCGAACTGGTTAGGCAAAAACCTAGTAACTTACCAAACTGACGAAAAAGGTCAGCCTGTTGCTAAGATCCTAGTGGAATCTTGCACTGACATCGCGAACGAATTGTACCTAGGCGCTGTAGTAGACCGTTCTACTCGTCGCGTAGTGTTCATGGCCTCTACTGAAGGTGGTGTTGAGATCGAGAAAGTAGCTGAGGAAACGCCTGAGCTAATCCACAAAGCGATCATCGATCCACTTGTAGGTGCACAGCCATACCAAGCACGCGAAATGGCATTCAAAATGGGTCTGAACGCTGCGCAAATCAAGCAGTTCACTCAGATCTTCCTAGGTTTGTCGCAAATGTTCCACGACTACGACTTCGCGCTACTAGAGATCAACCCTCTAGTAATCACTGAAGAAGGCAACCTTCACTGTCTAGACGGTAAGATCAACATCGACAGCAACGCTGTATACCGTCAGAAGAAAATGCAAGAGTTCCACGATCCATCTCAAGAAGATGAGCGTGAAGCCCATGCAGCTCAGTGGGAACTAAACTACGTAGCACTTGATGGTAACGTTGGCTGTATGGTTAACGGTGCAGGTCTAGCGATGGGTACTATGGACATCGTAAACCTACATGGTGGTAAACCAGCTAACTTCCTTGACGTTGGTGGCGGCGCGACCAAAGAGCGTGTAGCGGAAGCGTTCAAGATCATTCTTTCTGACAGCAATGTTAAAGCGGTATTGGTTAACATCTTCGGTGGTATCGTACGTTGTGACATGATCGCAGAAGGTATCATCGGTGCAGTTGAGCAGGTAGGTGTAAACGTTCCTGTTGTTGTACGTCTAGAAGGTACTAACGCAGAGAAAGGCCGTGAAGTTCTAGCGAACTCTGGTCTAGACATCATTGCTGCGAAAAGTCTAAAAGACGCAGCTGAACAAGTTGTTAAAGCTGCGGAGGGCAAATAATAATGTCTGTTCTAATTAACAAAGATACTAAAGTAATCTGTCAAGGTTTCACTGGCGGCCAAGGTACTTTCCACTCTGAGCAAGCGATTGCTTACGGTACAAAAATGGTTGGTGGTGTAACACCAGGTAAAGGTGGTCAAACTCACCTAGGTCTACCTGTATTCAACACAGTGAAAGAAGCGGTTGAAACGACTGGCGCTGAAGCGTCTGTTATCTACGTTCCAGCGCCTTTCGTTAAGGATTCTATCCTTGAAGCAGCGAACGCTGGTATCAAACTAATCGTTTGTATCACTGAAGGTGTTCCTACGCTTGATATGCTTGACTGTAAAGTTAAGTGTGACGAGCTAGGTGTTCGCCTAATCGGCCCTAACTGTCCAGGTGTTATCACTCCTGGAGAGTGTAAAATCGGTATCATGCCTGGTCACATCCACTTGCCAGGTAAAGTAGGTATCGTTTCTCGTTCTGGTACTTTGACGTACGAAGCCGTTAAACAAACAACGGATGCTGGTTACGGTCAATCTACTTGTGTTGGTATCGGTGGTGACCCAATCCCAGGTACTAACTTCATCGACGTACTAGAAATGTTCCAAAACGATCCACAAACTGAAGCGATCGTTATGATCGGTGAGATCGGTGGTACGGCAGAGGAAGAAGCAGCTGCTTACATCAAAGCAAACGTGACTAAGCCTGTTGTATCTTACATCGCTGGTGTAACGGCTCCTGCTGGTAAGCGTATGGGCCACGCGGGTGCGATCATCTCTGGTGGTAAAGGTACGGCTGACGAGAAATTCGCAGCACTACAAGACGCAGGCGTTAAGACTGTTCGCTCTCTAGCAGACATCGGCGCAGCGCTAAAAGAAATCACTGGCTGGTAAGCAATCGCTTAACAGAAATTGATTATAAAAATCCCTGCCTAGTGCAGGGATTTTTTTGTCGTAAAGAAAACGTATTGACTGTAAAAGAGTGCAAATTGGCATGCATCTATAACTTGATTCCGTATCATGGCATTAATTAAAACAATATCTTGGAATATGTCATGAAGTTACTTGGAATCGTTATTATCAGTGCCGCGGCAATGGATATCGGCAAACTGGCCTGGGTGGTATCTGAGCTGCCTTATAACCTGCTATAACGTCTGACAAATTCCTTCGATAAATTCGGCCACCGCTCGCACTCGCGTTGAGCGGTAATGTCTGCTTGGATAGACCAACTTTAATTGCGCCGCATCTTCCTTCATTTCAATATCGCGACACACTTCCACCAGCTGCCCCGCTCGAATTAAGCCATTGCAATACTGATCTGGCAGCATACTAATCCCCGCTCCTTGTAACACCGCCTCGCGTACGACGAGAGGATCGTTACAGCTATTAACGCCACTTAGATCCAAACAATAGGGTTGCCCTAGGTAGTTCACATGAAATTGGTGTTTGTGATAACGCGTTTCGCAAAACAAGATATGAGGCTTTAATGTGTCGGGTGTCAGCGGCACTTTGATCTGTTGGCTGTAGTTTGGTGATGTCACCCATACCAGCTTGCTAGGGTAGAGCGTCTTAACGACCAGTTCAGAGTTCTCCATAGAGCCCACCATAATGGCCATATCAAGGTCTTCTTTCAACACGTCCATCGGGTGATGACTGGTCTGAATGCGTAACTGAATAAGAGGATATTGGCGCTGGAACTCAGCCAGATGGGGCGCGAGGACTTCACGACTAAAGGCTAACGGTACGCCGATATGCACGCTACCTTGAGGTGTTTGCTGCAAACCGCTTAAGGCATGGCCCGCTTCATCGGTCAGCTGCAGCACCCGTTCAGCGAATTCAAACAGGGTTTGTCCCTCAGGCGTCAGACGAATGTTCCGAGAGTTACGCTCCATTAAACGCACCTGATAAGTCGACTCTAGACGACTGATGGCTTTACTTACCGTGGCCTTGGTCATTTCTAAGGCAAGCGCTGCCTCGGACATATTGAGCAAGCGAGCACTCCAATAAAAAGCGGGCAGGTCTTTTAGGATCTGGGGATTATGGTTCATTTTTGGAAACGCTTTGTCATTTTTAAGGTAATTGTTTCCATAACTATATCTCAATATTCTGTTGGCTATCACTCCTAAACGATAATGAGAGCAGAATTATGGCAAATATTATTGGCGGTATCGGCGCCTCCCATTCACCCACCATTGCCTTTGCAAAAGATGCTAATAAGGTGTCAGATCCCGCTTGGGCACCTATTTTTGAAGGCTTTGATGTCATTAAACAATGGCTGGCGGATAAACAAGCCGATGTGTTGTTTTTTATCTTTAATGACCATGTGACGTCGTTCTTCTTTGATCACTATTCACCTTTTGTATTGGGCATTGACGATCAATACGTAACCGCCGATGAGGGTGGTGGTGCCCGTGACTTTCCAGCGGCGAAGGCTCATCAAGCCTTGTCCCGCCATATTGCCTTTGCCATGGCCCAGCAAGAATTCGATCTTTCCACATTCCAGAAGAAGCCGCTCGATCATGGCTTCTTTTCACCGTATTCCATGATGGTGCCGGCTGAGGAGGGTGCATGGCAGGGAGCTGTTGTCCCCCTTCAAGTGGGTGTGCTGCAGTTTCCAGCCCCTAGCGCAAAGCGTTGTTATGACTTTGGTAAAGCACTGCGACAAGCGATTTTGAGTTACCCAGAAGACCTGAATGTAGCCATTATTGCCACGGGAGGCTTATCTCACCAAGTACATGGGGAGCGCTGTGGCTTTAACAATGAGCCTTGGGATGAAGAGTTCTTACAACGTTTAGAGACTGAGCCTGAATCTTTGACCCAGCTTACCCATGCAGAGTATGCGACCAAAGGCGGTATGGAGGGCGCTGAGGTGATCATGTGGCTGATTATGCGCGGTGCTTTATCGGATGATATCCTCTGTGTGCATAAGGCCAACTATTGCCCTTCCATGACCAATATCTCGACCTTAATTTTGGAGGAGCAGCGTACCAATGAGTTATCCGAGCTCAATCCCATGGCGCAAATCCAAGGCATTGAGCAACTTGAAGGCACCTATCCTTTTACTGTGGAAACCAGCCATCGCGCTTATCGCTTAAATGATTTCTTACGTCGTCTGACTGAGCCCAAGCATCGAGAGCGCTTTATCCATGAGCAAGCGGCACTGATGCAAAAATTCGATTTAACGGCCGAAGAGCAGGCCATGGTAAGCGGACTACAATGGATTGAGCTGATTCGTTATGGCGTGATTTTCTTCTGTTTGGAGAAAATGGCCGCGGTGTTAGGGCGCTCTAACCCTGAGGTGTATGCTGCTATGCGTGGCGAGACCATGGCGGAGTTCCAAGCCTCGCGCAAAGTAGCAATGCAATATTCGGTGTCGGCGAAAGCCAGCTAACAGAGACCCATTTCACTCCCTCTGCTATGATGCGTATAAATCAACGGGGGAGTGACCTCTCAATGCAGAAAAGATCTATGGATTATGATATTGCCATTGTTGGCGCAGGAATTGTTGGATTATCAACTGCTTGGCAACTACTGCAGAAATACCCTCAAAAACGCCTAGTAGTTATCGAGAAAGAGCAACAAGTCGCGACTCATCAGACAGGACATAATTCAGGGGTGATTCACGCGGGCGTTTACTATACCCCAGGAAGTTTAAAAGCCAAGTTTTGCAAACAAGGCGCGGCTGCCACTAAGGCCTTTTGTCAGACTCATAAGATTCCTTACGAAGAATGCGGCAAACTCTTGGTCGCGACTAATGCACTTGAATTGCAACGTATGGATGCTTTGTATGAGCGTTGTCAGACCAATGATTTGGAAGTGCATTATTTGACCCAAGCCGAGCTGCAACAGCGTGAGCCAAATGTAGTCGGTAAAGGGGCCTTGTTTGTGCCTTCTACAGGCATTGTGAACTACCGCAAGCTGTGTGAGAAATTAGCGGAGCTAGTGCAGAACTTAGGCGGTGAAATACAGTTAGCGACGCAAGTCATAGGGCTCAGCGAAGATCGTTCTGGCGTTACGATTGAGACTAATCGTGGTCAGTTTATGACGCGTTATCTTGTGTCGTGTGGTGGCCTAATGGCTGATCGCTTAACCAAGATGTTAGGCATTGCAACCGATTTTCAAATTGTGCCATTTCGCGGCGAATACTATCGCTTGAGTCCGTATCATAATCAGATCGTCAACCATCTTATCTATCCGATCCCAGATCCTGAGTTGCCATTTCTGGGAGTACATTTAACGCGCATGATTGATGGCTCGGTCACCGTTGGGCCGAATGCGGTACAGGGTTGGAAGCGTGAAGGCTACGGTCGAATCAATATCAGCATCAAGGATATGGTGAGTATGCTGAGCTTTGCGGGCTATTGGCGCTTGCTCAAGAACTACTGGAAAATTGGTCTTAAAGAAACTTACAACTCTTGGAACAAATCCGGTTATTTAAAAGAAGTAAAAAAGTATTGTCCCAGCGTGCAATTGTCCGATTTGGAACCCTATCCAGCAGGCATCCGTGCTCAAGCGGTGACCAAAGACGGTAAGCTGGTGCATGATTTTCTGTTCGCACAAAGCCCACGCACCTTGCATGTGTGTAACGCGCCATCGCCTGCTGCCACCAGTGCGTTTCCTATTGGTGAATACATCATCAACAAACTCGAACAGCAACTGTCAGGTAATTGATTTGAAGTCTAAGTAATGTGCTAAAAAGTGGCAAACAAAGGCCAAGTTGCGCCACTGACTTGATAAGTTGCGGTTATAGAGCCAAATTAAAAGTGTCAGTTTTCAAAAGGAGAGACGCATGAGTATTACATCGAAAGGGATGACCAAAGTCGTTGTTGGTTCTCTAATCGCTTCACAGTTGGCGGCATGTGGCACTTTAATTTACCCTGAGCGTCAGGGACAAAGCGGCGGTAAGCTTGATATCGGTGTGGTGGCTTTGGATGCCTTGGGGTTATTGTTTTGGTTTGTTCCTGGTGTGGTGGCGTTTGGTGTCGATTTTATTACCGGTGCGATTTATCTGCCGGGGGGAAGAATGGCTCAGTTATCTGAAGAAGACATGAGTAAGATGAAGCTTCCTGATGGTCAATTAGACCAACAAGCGCTGAAAGGGTGGTTAGTTGAGCATGATTATCTAGATGCGAAGCAAATCGAAGGCCAGCAATTTATGACGCAAGTGTATCAAACCCCTGATGCCTTGAAGCGTGCGGTAGAGATGGCTTCTACCGAACGCTATGCCTCTTTAAATACTTTGAAGAGCTCTTTGAATTAATTCACAGCCGCTTTTCATACTCGCCAAGCCATTTGGCCAAAAGGTTTGCTAACGTCTGTTGCTCCTCGCAAGTTAAGCTTGCGAGGAGTTTTTTTTGGTTCTCAACATGCGCATTGACAGCCGGATCAATCACAGCGAGACCTTTTTCCGTTAGCGCCACGCGACAACTGCGGCGATCTTCTTCATTCAGTAATCGCTCCACCCATTGCTTTTCAACCAGTTTATCCAACTTACTCGATACGGCTCCAGAAGAGAGCATGGTGGTCTTGTAAAGCTCTGTCGGTGTGAGAGGGCCATCGGCACGGCGTAGGGTTGCCATGAGGTCAAACTCAATCTGCGTCATGCCATGCTGCTGGATAATGCTTTCAATCTCAGGCATGAGAAATTTTTGCATTCGGCCAATTCGGCCAATGATACCCATCGGACTGGCGTCTAATTCTGGGCGGACGGTTTGCCATTGCTGTAACAGCTTGGCGACGTGGTCTGGCATGGGGGCTTCCATCAAATTGCTTATAAAAAAGTATCTTTTAGAAAAGATACTTGATTTTGATGTCTCAAAACAATATCTTTCGTGAAAGTATCTTTTTCAAAAGATAAAATGATGAGGTGTTATGTATCCAATCTTGCTGGCGGCACTGGCGCCAATCTTGTGGGGCAGTACTTACGCTGCCGTAGGGCTATTTTTAACAGACTTGCCACCGATCTGGATGGCGGTTTGGCGTGCCTTGGGGGCTGGAGTCTTTCTCTGGCTATTTGTACGCCGCCTGCCACGTATGCATTTAGGTAAGGTGTTTGTGTTGGGATTTTTTAATATCAGCTTGTTTTTCATTTTGCTGATGATGGCCGCTTACCGATTGCCAGGCAGTGTCGCAGGCACTTTGGGGGCGACCTTGCCGCTACTCTTGATCGTGATTCAATGGCTAGCGCAAGGCAAAACGCCACAGTTTAAAGCCACATTGAGTGCATTAGTCGGCCTTGTTGGGGTGTTATTACTGCTCAATCCATCGGCCAATTTAGATCCCATCGGGGTGGGCTGCGCATTGGGGGCAACGCTGGTGGTGGCGATTGCGACCTTGCTGACTAAGCATTGGCAAGTGGATGACATCCTTGGTGTGGCCACTTGGCAGCTCTTGATGTCTGGCGTGCTGTTGGTACCCATTGCCTGGTTCTTTGAAGGCGCTCCGAGCATGATCACTATGTCTCAAGTACCGGGGCTAATTTGGTTAGTAATCCTAAATACTGCTATTGGCTACTTGATCGCGGTAAACGCCATTAAACAAGTGGGGCCGAATACGTTTGGCATGTTATCCCTATTAAACCCGATCGTCGCCGTAGGGTTAGGTATGTGGACAATGCAAGAGAGCTTAGGGGTTTTGCAGTGGCTAGGTGTGGCGCTGGTGATTGGCTCTTTATTGGTCGCGAATATCCGTTTTAAGAGCCAATTACCTAGAACAACTAGCTTTAGCCAACCACATGATACAGCTGCTTAGGACGGCCGCCGGTATTGTAGTTTAGGCTCATGCTGACCATGCCTTGCTCTTCTAAATACTCTAAGTAACGACGGGCGGTGATGCGGCTGAGCTCCAGTTCATCGCCTATTTCTTGGGCAGAGAAGGGCTCTTGGCGCAGTTTAATGTGCTCGACCATGGTTGCCAAAGTGGTGGCATCAATGCCTTTTGGGGTCTTGCGAATTTTGCTCGGCGTTTTGCTTTTGCGCATCAGGTCATCAATCTGCAGTTGATCGATATGATCGGATTCTTCTAATTTGGACTGGAATGCGACAAAGTCATTCAGGGCTTGATGTACGCGAGACAAGCGTAGTGGTTTAACCAAGTAATCGTTAACGCCGAATTGAATGGCTTGCGCCACCATGCTCGATTCTCGCTCTGCCGTGGTCATAATCACCGATGCACTGAGATTTTGTTGACGGATTTCGCGCAACAATTCCATGCCATTGCCATCCGGCAGACTGATGTCTAATAGGATCAGATCGGGCTGTTGTTTTAGGTAGATATGCGTTTCTGCCACCGACTCCGCGGCGGCGATCACTTTAAATAAAGGATGCTGATTGACGGCTTGCTCAAGGGTGTAGCTGGCTTGTTGATCGTCTTCTACGATCAAAACAGAATATTGTGTCATTGTTCTAACTCTCGTTTATCTAGGTACACACTAAACACCGTGGTGTTTTCGTTGCTGTGTTCCCAGTCAAGGCTGCCATTGTAGCGTTTAACGATACGACTAACCAAATAGAGGCCAACGCCATGTTGTGATGGGTCAGGTTTACTACTGACGCCTAAATCATAGATGCGTTGGGCGATTTTCTCATCTACGCCAGCACCACTGTCTGCCACAGTAATCATTAAATAACTGGTGCGATCACTGATAAAAAGATCCGTAGTCGCTTGGGCATTTGGGTTATGGGTGGCTGCGTAAAAGGCGTTTTCCAGTAAGTTACCAATCAAGCTAATCAGATCGTCATTAACGGATTGGTCGTAATTTTTTAATTGGCTGTCTTCATCTAAGGTGAAGGCAATCTGGTGTTCGGTGGCGTAATTATACTTGGACAAGAGCATGCCTGCGACCGGACTGTTTTCGATGCTTTTCACCAAGGCACCGAGCATATTTTGGTGTAGGTCGCTCTCTTGCTGTAAATAATCGATGGCAGCTTGGGTTTTGCCGGCTTGCAATAAGCCCGAGATGACGTTGAGCTTGTTATTGTGTTCATGGGTTTTTGCGCGTAGCTGATGGGCATAGGCCGTGGTGCGCGCCAATTCTTGCTCCAGCTCAGACATATCTTGTTCGTGGTTCAAAACGATCAAATAGCCCGAATCTGTGCTTTCGACATTTAATGGGTAGAGCGATGCGGCAAAATCATGGCGACCCAAGGTAATCGAGTGTTTACTACGATTACTTAGACTATCGACAATCAGTAGAGATAGACCTTGCGACAGTTCCTCAAGTGGTAAACCAATCAGCTTCTCATGATCTTGATCCGGTGCCAGCCAATAGCTCGCAGCATCATTAATCGCAGTGATCTTGTGTTGTCGATCAATAGCAATAATGCCTTCGCGAATGCTACCGAGCAGCAAGCTGTGTTCTTTAAAGCGTTGTACGATTTCTTCTGGCTCATATTCCAAGAAGGTACGCTTTAATTTACTCAGCAAGGATAAGGTCAGAATAATAGCGCTGATGTAAATAAAACCGAGCCAAAGAATGGCCTCAAGGTAGTAGTTAAACAGCAGGTCTGTGATTGACTGATCAAGGTAACCAATACTGACGGCTCCGATAACGTCTCCGTTCACTGTTATGGGGGCAAAGTTACGGATCGCTGAACCTAAAGAGCCCGTTGCTACCGTGGTACGAGTCAGTCCTTGCGCTAAAGTGGGCTGGATGTCCTCGCCAATAAAGCGTTCGCCAACGCGCTCCTGTTCTGGATGGCTTAAGCGAATACCGTCTTTATTGGTCACCACGATATAAGACGCATCGGTTTTGGCGCGAATGGTTTCGATGTAGTCACGGATGCTTTCAAACGACCCTTGGTTCGAGCGCTGAGTGGCTTGGATCACATGCGCGTCGTTGGCCAATACTTTTGCCAACTCAATGCCCCGTTGACTCACACCATCTAGGTAGGTTTGCTTGGTGACAAATACCAATAATCCACCTGATACCGCAATGATCAGGGTGATGGTAAATAGAATGATCGCAGTGAGATAGGATTTGAGTGTCATGGTATTGGCGTTCATGGGCGAATACCAAGCATTATAAAGAAGGGGAGAGAGCCCTCATAGAGGGCTCTTTATATCGGAACAGTTTAAGCAAGCAGTTGAATCGCAAAGGTTGCCAGGATCAACATAAATGCGCCGCCGATTCGAGATGAAATCTGTGCAAATGGCATTAGCTGCATACGTTTGCTCGCGGCCAGTACGGCAACGTCACCGGTACCACCCATATTGGCCATACATAGACCACCGGTGATGGCTGATTCGATAGGGTAGAAGCCCATCATACGGCCCACGATACCGGCACCCACCGCAGCACCTAGTACAGTCGCGAAGACCATGACAAAGTACATCGGCGTTAGCGCGTCAATGATCTGGTTAAGATCTGTGTAGGCAACACCGATACCCACTAGCAATGCAGGGGTTAGGTTACTGACCACAAAGGTGTACCAAGCGTGAGCGGCTTTTTCTAAACGCTCAGGCATTAGGCCAGATACTTTGATCAAGGCGATAGAAAGAATCATCAGCGCGTAGGTGTGCATGCTGATCACAGACGATAGCAGAGTGCCTAGGAAGAACATGCTGATTGCAATCAAAGCACCCATACCTAGTTTTTTCACATCTAGAGAGTCGCTTGCTGTCGATTTGTCTTCAATTACGTCAGCAGAACCACGAATTAGCTCACCATTACCGGTCCAAGTCGGCTTCATTTGACCCACTTTATGCAGCATGCCGGCAATGACAATCGCAATGGCGTTACCAATGGCCAGCGCTGGCACCATTTGTGACATCAGTGATGCCGCGTCCATACCGGTACGACCAGACATGATTTCTACCAATGGCACAGCACCGGCACCCATGCCGCCGCCCATAATCGGTAGAGCAATCAGCATTAGCGATTCAAACAGGTTCTTACCAAAGAACAAGCCAATTACGCCTGCAAATAGGAAAGAGATCGCGACGGCACCCAAGATCACTGGGATGTATTTCAAAGCCGCTTTTTTAAGCGTATCCGTACTCATGCCCAAAATAGAGCCGGTTACTAGGCTGGCTACATAGAAGGAAAGGAAACCGCCGCTTTTAGTGAAAGTCGTGATTTGTTTTTCAATGTCGCCTGATAGGAAGCCACTGTGGAATAGGTAAGAGGAACCGAAGATAACGACGATAGCACCACCGCCGAAAAACTGATTGATGATCGGAGTACGGTCGCCCAAGTAGTTCAGGATAAAACCTACGATGACCATTGCGCCTAATGCGCCAATCATACCGCCTGGTAATTGGTTAAAGAAGGTTGCTAGTAGGATTACAAACGCCGCAATCAGAAGCACAATTTTTACTTCGCGTTGGTCGTTTGATGAGATAGCTTCGTTAGTGATCATGAAGAATACTCTCTAGGTTTGTGATTATTATTGGAGCGCAGTCTACCAATCTCTGGGCGAGACAGAAGCCTTGGGTGGGTTAAGAAAGTAAACGGTGGATTTGAAACTTTTGTAATTCACATTAGAGAATTAGTGAAAACATTTTTGAATGGAAGAGCAGGGGATTTTCTGGAAAATCAACGCAAAACGCCCAGAAAACAGGCTGTTTTCTGGGCGTTTTTAACAAGGACGATCAATAGTTGGCTTTGAAACCGATGCGGAAACCACCCCAATGTTTGCCTTTAACAAAGATCGGCACGGACAAATCGTGCAAGATATCACCGGTATCACGCTTGTAAGTTTGCATTAAAAATGAATCCGTATGGGCACCACAGCGACGACCAGTCGGGTCGTCAAAGATGCGTTTGGTACGGTTATTTACCAAGTCTCTATCAAAATCCCCCGTCAACGGCTGTGTGTAACGACGGTTATGGGTTGGGAAATAGCCTTTACGATCCACGGCGCCCGCATACAAAATGTGTTTATGGCGCTCTAAAATCGGCTCTTGGATATCGGGCAAAAACTGATCGGTAAACTTATCGTACGCTGTTGCATACTTAGTGGGACGGGTATTGGCAATCGGAGTGTAGCTTTGATCGAATAAGGCGTTCATGCTGATTTTGCCTTGGTCGATCCAAGACTCAAATAATTGCCCAATCTGCTCAGCGGCCTGCCGACCTTCAGCAAGAGTGTCTTTAAATAAGCTATTATGCGGTATGCCGTCTAGGGTCAAGAACACACTCTCTGCGCCTTGACTTAAGCCTCCTGCCTGATGAGACAACTCTTCACTGCGCTGGGAAAGCGTGGCTAATGACGTACTGATATCGTCGATGGAGCTATTGATTTGCAAACTGGTTGATTGGAAGCCAAGGCTGGATTGCTTAATCTCTTCCATAGACGCGGAAGCTTCTTGTACATCTTGGGTGATCTTAAGGAAGATCTTGGTCACATCGCCTAATTCTTCTTCTAGCAATTGGCTTTGCTCGGTCACTTGGGCCATATCATCCCGTGTACGCAGGGTATTACTGCGCACTTCATTTAGCATATCGGCAATCTGTTGTGAGGCTTCGGCACTTTTCCCAGCTAGGGTTCGCACCTCGTCAGCAACCACGGCAAAACCACGTCCCTGTTCGCCGGCTCGGGCGGCTTCAATGGCAGCGTTCAGCGCCAGTAAATTTGTTTGCTCAGAAACGCCCTTGATCACATCTGTGATGGATTCAATATCGTCGGCGCTTTGCTTTAAACGCTCTAGCTGTTCTGCGGCACTGTTCACAGCCTTGGCTAGTGCGGCAATGCGCTCTGCACCTTCACGTAGTTTGTATTCTGAATGGGACGCCGCTTGGGCAGTTTGCTCCATAGTGCTGTTAACCGTGACAATGTGATTAGACACTTGCTCACCGGTGGTACTTAGATCTGAAGTCGCTTGGGAGATTTGTTGACTATGATCCTCTACAACCTGAATGCTCTTGGTGAGGCTGTCTACAGCGAAAGACACTTCGGCTGAGCCAATTGCCATTTTCGAGGCAGTAGACGAAACATTGGCGGCAATTTGGCTGGCTGCACTTTCTGGTTGTGCTTGAGTTGTTGAAGTGTGGCCAGTGTGGTGTTGTCGGAAATATTGACGGTGACTGACCATGGCAATCACACCATTGGCGGCACAGATACACCAGGTCACGACAGCAAACCAAAGAGGAATGTCGAAATTAACGACCCCCACTACTGATACGATAGCCATGATCAATGTGGCAATCCAGATTTGCACCATACAAGAGTCACTCCGAGTTATTTTTATTGGGTTCAATGATTAAACCACTTGGGCCATGAAAAGGCGTTACACATAAGACGAAAGTATTAACTGGCGAGTGCAAATTCATTGTTCTGGAACGCTTTCTTGAATTTGAAACAATGATTAACAAAAGAATGAAGTATGGAAGTCAGTGTAGGTGTATCGAAACTAAGCGCGCCTTAGGCTAGGCTTGCAGGATTGATAGTGTTTATTGGAGAGAGACATGTCAGCAGCAATACAACAGCGACTAAAACTGCAAATGTTTTGGCCGACGTTTGATCCTTTTTTATTTTGTGCATTTCATAATGACCGCTTTCCAGAGGGAAATGGTGCTTTGGGGCCTGCGGCCTCGTTAGCGGGACGCAATATTGGCCAAGACTTCGCGGGTATCAATGGCTGGCGTATGTATCACGGTAGTAAGGTGCCAGGCTTCCCAGCACACCCGCACCGTGGTTTCGAGACGGTGACGATTGTTAATGAAGGCTTTGTCGACCATGCAGATTCCATGGGGGCAGCGGGTCGTTACGGTCAAGGGGATACGCAATGGATGACGGCGGGTAAAGGTGTGCAGCACTCGGAAATGTTCCCGCTGGTTTACGAAGATAAGCCCAATCCAATTGAATTGTTCCAAGTGTGGCTGAATTTGCCTGCGAAAAACAAAATGGTTGAGCCGCACTTTGGCATGCTTTGGAATGAGCAAACGCCAATTGCTAAAGTGCAAGATAATGCGGGTAATGAAACCCAGGTCAAAGTGGTTGCAGGAGCTTATGGCACACCCACAGGGGACACGATTTCACCCTTGGCGCCACCGCCAGACTCTTGGGCAGGGGATAAAGAGAATGATGTGGCGATTTGGATTATTGATCTAGCGCCTAATGCCACTTGGACCTTGCCTGCTGCCAGCGCGGGTTTAAACCGCACCTTGTACTTCTTTGAAGGTCAAACAGGGCAAATGGACGGCACCGAGATATCCGTTCAAGAAGCCTATGTCTTGGATAGCAGCGCGGCCGTGGAGATTAAGAATACCGGTAATAAAGCGCGTTTCTTATTGCTACAAGGTCGTCCGATTGGTGAACCCGTGCAGCAACATGGCCCGTTTGTCATGAACACCCGTGAAGAGCTACAGCAAGCTTTCTATGATTACCAACGCACCCAATTTGGTGGTTGGCCTTGGCAAGACAGCGACCAGACTCACGGTACCGAGAAAGGCCGCTTTGCTAAATTCGCTGATGGCAAAATGGAAACGCCAGAGTCAGTTTAAACTTTAAACACCCAAATTTTAGACAGGGAAAAGTTGATTGAAATGATCGCAAGGAGGCGATCATTCATTCCTACAGGGAATGTCGGAAATTCTAATTATTCCTTTTACAAATGGCAAACAGGGGCGCATCCTTCCCGCCATTGTGAACTAACAGGAATGAATACTTCGACATGTGGATCTTTGTCACTTTATTTGCCGCGGCCTGCCAGGCCTTTCGTACCGCTCACCAAAAAACCTTATCTCAAGAGCAAGGCTTTTTACATGCCACCATGGCGCGTTCTTTATATGGTCTGCCATTGGTGACACTGTATTTAATCGTATGTTGGTTTGCACTGGGAAGCATTTCTTTTCCTGATGCTTTGGCGTTTATCGGTTACGCTACTGCTTGTGCGTTGGCGCAGGTGTTAGCCACTTACCTAATGCTACGTGTGTTTCAGTCTGGCAGTTTTGCTTTAGGCACCTTGTTGGCGAAAACTGAGGCGGTGCTAGCCGCCTTGATTGGTATCCCTTTATTGCACCACTCGTTAAGCTTTACCGCATGGATGGGGATTGTGTTGGGGGTGTTTGGTGCCTTGGTGATGAGTATCCGTTTACAAAATCTACGTCATGTCCACAAAGATATGTCTTTAATCGCGGGTCTTGGTAGTGGCTTTTGTTTCGCCATCACCTCGGTAACGGCGTCGTTGGCCAGTCATTCTTTAGAAGGCTCGATCATCACCAGCGCTGGCGTGACCCTATGGTATGTACTAGCTTTACAGTCAATTATCCTATGCGCCATTCAGATCATCATGACCAAGGATTTGCGTGCTCCGGTCAACCGCTCCGTCAAGCTAAGCTGGAAGGTGGGAATTTTAAGCTCCTTAGGCTCGATTGGCTGGTTTACCGGTTTTGCTTTAGTTAATCCAGCGCTAGTGAAAACCTTGGGCCAAGCCGAGATTCTCGGTACGCTATATTTCTCCAAACGCCGCTTTAATGAGCGCATCACCATTCAACAATGGTTGGGAGGCGTCATGATCTTAGGCAGTGTGATTTTAGTAACCTTGGCAACCATTTAAATAAGAGGGCGTTACCATGCAAACCAATCATATTAATTACGTGGAGTTGCCAGCGAAGGATTTAGACGCGAATAAAGCCTTTTTCAGTGATTGCTTTGGCTGGACGTTTGAAGACTACGGCCCAGACTATACTGCCTTTGCAAACTCAGGCTTGGATGGTGGCTTCTTTCGTGCGGACTTTACCTCAAGGCCACAAACCGGTGCGGCATTGGTCGTGCTGTACAGCGATGAATTAGAAGCCACATTGGCTAAAGTTGAGCATTGTGGTGGCACGGTGGAACAGCCGATTTTTGAGTTTCCTGGTGGCCGCCGTTTTCATTTCCTTGACCCGTGCGGTAATGAATGGGCGGTTTGGTCTAAAGTAAAAACAGAAAGTTAGATCGGCCAAATACTCAATTCACACTATATGGGGGCTGCCAATGAGCCAAGCATTAACCAATGAATTGATCGGGTGCCCCTATTGTGGTGAAACCATTGAAGTGCTGATCGAAGCAAGCGATGAGAGTTATGAATACATTGAAGACTGCCAAGTGTGCTGTCGTCCCATTGTGTTTCATATTGAGGTAGATATTAGCGGCGAGCAGACGCTTAGCGTCCACTCGGAGAATGATCTCTACTAAGGTGTTAGCGCTTTTTAGTGCTGTCCTTGAAGTCTTCTTTGAAGTTTTTCAAATGCACGTCAAGAGCATCACAGGAGATGTTGATCTCTCGCACCGATAGAAACAGCGAATAGAGCAAACACGCCAAACTCGCTGCAAAGATATAGCCGCCCACCAACTCGTAATTCCAGTACAGCGCCATCATAGACACCACACACAAACAAAAGCTAATGACACCGGCTTCCTGCATGCGACGAATTAAATAAATACGTTTACGCAGGTTGGCGATCTGTTGTTGCGTGCTTTCTGTACTGTGTTCAGGGTCGAAATTTCGGATAAGAGACGCTAGCGTAACGAAGCGGTTAGTGTAAGCAAGAAGCAGCAGCGACACTGCTGGGAAAAGCATGGCAGGTGTGGTCAGCGATATAGTCATATGCATCTTCTGGTAGTGAATGGGATACCAGAATCATCCTCTATGGTTGTTATGGATTCAACCTGCCATGTGTGTTTTTCGAAACCTAGGGTTTATTGTAAGTTTCGAAATCGCGTATTACTCGTTCACTTCTCCAATCACAGACTGTGACCATTTAGCTTGAATGTCATCAAAGCCAAAACCTTGTGCCAATAACCAATGCACCTTGGTAAAAGCGGCTTCAAGGGTGATATCTTTACCATCCAAAATGGACAGACGGTTGAGAAGAGAACCCGCTGCATAAGCCCCTTGAGATGTGCCGCCGTGGGCGCACTGGGTCACATTAATGACCACTTTTTTACGGGCTTGCATGGATTCTAAAAACGCCACCAAATCTTGGTTTGAGTCGGCGATATTGCCGGCACCATAGGTTTGCAACACAATCGCTTTACAGTTTTCGTCGTCTAAAAATCCTTGATAAGCACTTTTTGGCAAGCTCGGGTAGAGTGGCAAAATGCCAACGCTATCCAGTGCAAACTCATAATCACGAACTTTTGGGGCCGCCGTATGATGAGCGTTTAATTGCGTGCCAGTGAAGTTCTTATGAATCGACAGTTTTGCCAACGGCTCCGCATTAAACGACTGGAACGCAGCAAAATCATGGCTGGAGAACTTGGTCACACGGTTGCCTTGCATCAAAGTATGATGGAACAACACGGTGGCCATACCAAAGCTTTCTTCACCTGCAATCGCCAGCGCCGCTTCAAGGTTACTAATGCCATCACTACGACTCATACCCAGTGGAATTTGCGATCCCGTGATGATCACGTTTTTATCGCAGGCACCGAGCATGTAAGACAACACAGAAGCGGTGTAGGCGAGGGTATCTGTGCCATGCAGCACAATGAAGCCTGAGTACGCCGACCAATTGCTTTGCAAGGTGTCGTAGATCTTACTCCAGTGATTAGGCGTAATATTGGAACTGTCGATCAGAGGATTCAGTTCAATCACGTCAAATTCTGGTAGATCATTCAAGCTATCGCCAAGAGTTTCTTGAATACGGCTCGCTAGGCCTGGCGCTGGGGCAAGGCCTTGCTCAGTCGGCACCATACCAATGGTGCCGCCCGTGTAGATAATAAGAAGTTTCTCTGTCACTTTGTCTCCTTGACGATCAGCTCTTTGCTCGAGTTGGAGCGATCATGTTTTCCGGCTTTAACAACTCGTTTAATTCATCTTCGGTTAATAGCGCTTCTTCTAATATTAGCGATTTCACCGTCAGGCCGCTTAGCAATGCGCGACGTGCAATACGCGAAGAATTGGCGTAACCGATACGAGGCACCAAAGCTGTGATAATACCAATGCTGTTTTCAACGTGCGCCAAGCAAGCTTCTTGGTTGGCTTGAATGCCGCGAATACATTTGTGCTCCAGCATTTCGCAGGCTTGTTTCAGCATTTTTAGCGAGTTCAATAGATTATAGATAATCATTGGCTCCATGGCGTTTAGCTGTAATTGACCCGCTTCAGCTGCCAAGGTGACCGCTAAATCAGAGGCCATGACTTGATACGCGGTTTGGTTCATCGCCTCAGGAATCACAGGGTTGACCTTGCCTGGCATAATCGACGAACCTGGTTGCATTTCAGGCAGTTTAATCTCGCCAAAGCCAGTGCGTGGGCCGCTTGAAAGTAGGCGCAAGTCGTTGCTCATCTTGCTCAGTTTTATCGCCAAACGCTTCAGAATGCCAGAGAAGAACACAAACGCGCCCATGTCAGAGGTCGCTTCGACTAGGTTAGAAGCTGGCACTAAAGGCTTAGTCGAAATGGTGGCTAGCTTCTCCACCGCTTTCGCAGAATAGCCTTCTGGGGTGTTAATGCCTGTACCGATTGCGGTACCGCCAAGGTTCACTTCACACAGTAGCGCACAGGCTTCTTTGATACGGTCGATGTCTTCGCCCAAGTTCACGGCAAACGCCTCAAACTCTTGGCCAAGGGTCATAGGTACCGCGTCTTGCAGCTGCGTACGGCCCATTTTTAGCACGTGAGCAAACTCTTTGCCTTTTTCTTCTAGGGCTTCTTTAAGGGATCTTAATGACGGAACAAAGTTATCCGCGGCAAACTGAATACCCAAACAGGCTGCCGTAGGGTAGGCATCATTGGTCGATTGTGAGCGGTTCACATCATCGTTTGGATGAAGGTATTGGTAGTCGCCCAAGCTATGGCCAAGCTTGGTCAAGCCAATGTTGGCGATGACTTCGTTGGCGTTCATATTGGTGGACGTACCGGCACCGCCTTGGATCACATCGACGATAAATTGATCGTGATACTGACCATTAATCAGGTCTTGGCAAGCGTAGACGATGGCGTCGGCTTTTTCTTCACTGAGCAAACCAAAATCTTGGTTGGCACGCGCTGCCGCGGCTTTTACCATGGCTAAAGCTTTGATTAGCTCCGGGAAGTGAGAAATGGGCACGCCCGTGATGGCGAAGTTTTGCGCCGCGCGCAGCGTTTGGATGCCGTAGTAGGCATCCGCCGGAACGTCTAAATTGCCAAGCAAATCGTATTCAGAACGAGTATTCATAACAGCATCCTAAAAAATGGTGTGTAGCGCTACCGAAGACACTGCACACCCAAGGTGGAAAAGTCATCAGTGCTTAGCGTTTTGGCCAAGCGCTTTCATCCAAATTAAGATCAGCGAAGTCTTCCGCGGCAAACGTCGGCGTAGTGACGCCCATTTTGCGTTGGTCTTCGTAGTGCTTCATCACGCGTTTCGCGGGTTTAAACAGCAGCGCTAGCGCAATCAGGTTGACCAAGGCCAATAGACCCATGGTTAAATCAGCAAAGGCGAAGACCGTACCTAGGTCTAGAATGGCGCCCACACAACATAGACAGATAGTGATCACACGGAAGGCATTCATCACAAAGTCGTTGTTACCACTGTGGGTGATGTAGCTAACGCTGTTTTCACCTAGGTAGTAGTTGTAAAGAATGGTCGAGAAGCCAAACAGTAGCAGTGCGATACTGACAAACACGCGGCCCCATTCACCTAAATGAGTTGCAAGGGATGCTTGAGTCAGAGCGACGCCTTGTACTGAGTCTTGGATGCTTGGGTCGTAAGCAGAACCCAACAAGATGATCAGCGCGGTACAGGTACACAATAGAATCGTATCAATAAAAACTGAGAACGACTGTACAATACCTTGGTTCGCTGGGTGTGGAACGTAGGCCACCGCGGCAACGTTTGGCGCGCTACCTAGACCAGCTTCGTTAGAGAACAAGCCACGTTTAACACCCATCATGATGGCGGCACCGATACCACCGCCGATGGCAGGCTCAAGGCCGAAAGCGCTTTTTACGATCAACTCTAGCATCGCAGGGATATCAGAAAGGTTAAGAGCAATGACGATGATGGCAATTAGAAGGTAACCACCGGCCATGATCGGCACCAATACTTCGGCAACCTGTGCGATACGTTTTACACCGCCAAAAATGATCAAACCAACGATCAGAGACAGACCGATACCGCTGAAGTACAGCGGGATGCCAAAGGCATCTTCTAGAGACGTTGCAACGGAGTAAGATTGTAGGGTAGTGAAGGCAATACCAAAGGTTGCGAACAGTAGAATTGAAAAGATAACGCTGAGCCATTTCCAGTTTTTACCAAGGCCGCGTTCGATGTAGTAGGCCGGGCCACCACGGTAGGTGCCATCCTCTTCAGAGGATTTGTACATTTGTGCCAAAGTACATTCGAAGAAGCTGGTCGCCATGCCCATTAGACCAACGATCCACATCCAGAAAATTGCGCCAGGACCACCTAGGGTAATGGCAACCGCGACACCGGCAATGTTACCACCGCCAACACGCCCAGCGACGGATAGAACTAGGGCTTGAAAGGAGCTTAAGTGCTTGTCGTCATGCTGACGGTTTTTGCATGACAAAATGCTGAACATGTTACCGAAATAACGAAATTGAACGAAGCGAGAGGCAACGGTGAACCAAACACCTAAACCGATCAGTACTGCAATCAGTACTTTGCTCCATAGCAGGTCGCTAAGGATAGTTAACATAGGTACTCCTAATGTGTTGATTGTATTTATTCGACTAGGAGCGCTATTGAAACCAATTGAGTTTGAAAAGGGGAGTTTGTAAGCTGGTTTAAATAGATGTTAGTTGATGTTTTAATAGCGTCACTTGACGCCATTTAATGGGTTTAACTACCTTTATAAAGGCGCTACTATGCGGGGAATTATGGGGGATGATATGAACGACAGTTTTCCAGAAAACCTAAGGTTGCTCTGCAGCTATTACAAATCCATTGCTGATGTATGTCGCCGTTTGTCGATCAATCGTCCGCAGTTTAACCGCTATTTAAGTGGTACCACTTTCCCTTCTAACAGTACCTTGCGCCGCGTGTGTGATTTCTTTGGGGTGGAAGAGCATGAGATTCTATTGCCCCACAGCCAGTTTCGACGATTATTGCAAGTGCGTCCGATTGCCGAGCAGGAACCTGTTGCTAGCACGCCGGAGCAGCAATATTTCGACCAGCTAAATAGCATTGGTCAGTATGGTATCGAAAAGTATGTGGGCTATTACTTCGAGTATTACTTGTCCATGGCGTACCCAGGCAAGGTACTGCGCACCTTGGTGTGCTTAGAGCGTCAGGGCAATAAAACCTATTACCAGCGTACCGAGCGTTTGAATCCCCGTGCGACAGGTAAGCCGTTTCATGGCATGTACAAAGGTATCGTGCAGTTTTTGGGGGACCGTATCTTCTTACACGATTACGAAACTCTGACCAACTTGGAAATGACGCAAACCATTTTGTACCCAACTTTTAAAAACCGTGTCGATCGCTTAACCGGCCTCCGTTTAGGCGTCTCGGGCAGCGGTGAGCGTATGCCATGCTGTACTCGTGTGGTATATGAGTTTATTGGCAAAGACATTAAACGTAATAAAGTGCTGCCACTGCTGGGTTTATACGATTTTAATGACGAGCGTTTGGACGATGATATTCGTGAGTCGATTAAGAATGACATTGCCGACGGCGAGTGGCATTTTAGAGCACGTTTTTAATTATTTAGCAGGATACAGGCTTTATGGCAGATAGCTTACCTTGGCAATCACGAGATCTTAGTCGTCACTTGGAAGCGTTACAGCAAACAGTAGCGACGAATGCACAGCAGGTGTTTATTGCTCCGTTTGTGCAGCAAAACGCTAAAGCCAAGGGCTCTTTATCGGGAGCAGTGGTGTCTGTGAAAGCCACTTTTGATGTACAAGGTTACCAAACGACAGCTGGCTCGACACTATTAGGCCAAGCGCCTGCTAAGCAAGACGCGGATGCCGTGGCGCTGTTAAAAGCCGCCGGTGCGAGCATTCTCGGCCACACCAATATGACTGAACTGGCATATTCTGGTGTTGGCCTAAACCCTCACTATGGCACCCCTGCGAATCCGCTGAATCCTGAGCATATACCGGGCGGCTCTACTAGCGGCGGCGCTGTTTCCGTGGCCACAGGTTTGGCGGATATTGCGCTGGGTACCGATACCGGCGGCTCGCTGCGTATTCCGGCGGCGTTCTGTGGTCTAACAGGCTTTAAGCCAAGCCAAAACACAGTATCAAGAGTCGGCTGTGCGCCGCTGTCTGATTCCTTGGACAGTGTTGGGCCAATGGCCAAGGACGTTGCGACCTGTCGCTTAGCTTGGCAAGTGCTCTCAAACAACCAAAGCACGGATATTAGCCGTCAGCCATTGACGCTAGTGGTGCCTGAGAACTTTGGTCTAGATAACCTAGATGATGCCATCAAAAGTGGCTTTGAGGCTGTAGTCGAGCAAATCAAAGCCAACGGCTTTAATGTTGAGCAAGCTTCCATTGAGCTGTTTGAAGACTATAAGCAGCTACCTGTTTGGCAATTTTCTGCGATGGAAAGTCGCCGTCATTATGGGCCATTATTTGATTTGGAATCTGAGCAGCTTGATCCGCGCGTACGAAAACGCATCGCCCGTGGGGCAAATGTGTCAGAGCAGGCGTTTGCAGAAACCTGTCAGCAGCGCCAGCAATTGATTACACAGTTCGGCGAGCAATTTGCCAATACGGTGTTTTTATTGCCGACGGTAGCTTGTTGCGCGCCAAAGTTTAGTGATTTTGCCAGCGATGAAGACTTTGATCGCATTAATTTACTGTGCCTACGCAATACTACCTTTGCCAATGTGATCGATGGTTGTAGTGTGTCCTTGCCCTTTATGCACCAAGGTGAGCCGATGGGGGTGCTGTTAACAGCGCTGAACGGGCAGGACACTGCTTTATTGGCGCTGGCTGAGCAAATAGAAGCCTTACTTCGCCGCTAAAACTAATACATTTCTATCTCTCCTAGGAAGCCTTTGTAAGTTTATGCAAAGGCTTTTCTTATTAAGCTTTGTTTAAGAAATCCCTTCTACTCTTGCCCAGTACTGTTTATTCACTCTAGGAGAGAGTTCATGAAAGCACTGCTAATTTCTTCTGTTATTGCTCTAACGTTTGCTGGTTCTGCCATTGCGGGTCCAAAGTGTACTGATGCCGAGCGTGGTGCTTGGATGTCACAAGACGCCATGAAACAGCAGATTACGGATCAGGGTTACCGTATCAAGAAATTCAAAGAAACCAGTGGTAACTGTTACGAAATTTATGGCTACGATAGTCAAGATCGTAAAGTGGAAATCTACTTCAACCCAGTCACGGGTGAAGCAGTGAAAACAGAAATCGACGGTTAATGACATCACGATTGGAGAGTTGCCATGACAGTAAATGGAAGTATTTGGGACCCTGTGATTCGGGTCTTCCATTGGACGGTTGCGTTTGCGTTTTTGCTGAATTTCTTCTTTTTAGAAGAGGGGGCTGACCCACATGAATTCGCCGGCTATTACATTCTATGTGCCTTAGCGGTGCGTTTCGTATGGGGCTTTGTTGGATCTAGGAATGCTCGCTTTAGTAGTTTCTTTCCATCTATCTCAGGCATTAAACAGCATATACAAGCGGTTCGTTCTGGCAACATTCCTGAAGAAGATGGTCACAACCCTGTCGGGGCTTTGATGGTGTTTGCGCTATTGCTGGGCTTGATTGTTACGGGTCTAAGTGGCTGGAGCCTGGATGGTATTTTCTGGGGTGTAGATTGGGCGGAAGAGGTTCATGAAGTAGCGGCTAACACAACCTTCGCTCTAGTGATCGTACATGTATCTGCCGTGGTGTTGTTTAGTATTTTGGGCCCACGCAACCTGATTTTGCAGATGGTTTCAGGCCGTATCAGTAAATAGCTGTACATTGATCTAGTACAAAATTTAGCAAAGGAGCTCTATGAGCTCCTTTTTTGTTTTAGAAATAAAATTGCAACACTGTTTATATATGTTAAGAATGTGCATAAAATAAATTTATATTTGCATTATAATTGCACTATTTTCTCATTAGAATCATATACTTGTTTAAGATGTAGTGACTTATATCAAATCTATTTGGCTGCAAGAAATAATTTTGTAAAAAAGCATTTCTGGGTAGTTTTACCTCGCACGCTTTGTTGGCATTATCCGCCCGTTCAGAAACCAACTCACTTATTGTCATGGAACAATCTAATGAGGAAAAATCTTCCTATTAGTCTGAAAGAGCGATGCTTTGCAGAAGACACCCTTCTGATCTCGACCACGGACATCAAAGGTCGTATTACCAGCTTTAATCAGGCGTTTGTCGATATCTCAGGCTACCAGCCTGAAGAGTTGCTTGGGCAACCGCATAACTTAGTGCGTCATCCAGATATGCCGCCAGCCGCCTTTGATAATATGTGGCAGTCTCTTAAAGCCGGCAAAGCGTGGATGGGGCTGGTTAAAAACCGCAGTAAAAATGGTGATTTTTACTGGGTGGATGCCTATGTCATGCCTATGTACCGTGACGGCCAGGTGGTTGGCTATGAATCCGTGCGTTCTTGCCCAAAACGAGAGGACGTTGCCCGTGCAGAAAAGTTTTATGCGCAGGTTAACCATCCTACTGTTGTGTCCAAGGCGAAAGCTTGGTTAGCTAATTTATGGTTCTGGGTGGCACTCGCACTCTTGTCCTTAGTCGTCGTACAGCCCCTAATGGGTAGCGTAACGACATTGGTTTTGGCGCTCTTGTACACTTTAACCTACAGTGTCGCCATGACGATTAAAAATCAGCGAGCTGTATCTGCACTTCGAAGCAGCCTTGGTAATAACGCCTTTCAAGATCCTCTGATCGCCAAAACTTACTCTGATTATCCTGGTTCCGTTGCTTGCTTAGCATTGGGTATCAAATCACTACATAGTCGTATGATAACGGTTCTGACTCGTATCGAAGAATCTAGTGCTGACGTCGAACAGCAAATGGAGACCTGTTACCGAAGCCTTGAGCAAGGCCGTGTGAAGATGACTGACCAGAATAACCAAACTGACCTGATGGCTACTGCGATGACGGAGATGTCTTCGACTACAGAGGAAGTGTCTCGTCATGTGACAGAAACAGCTGAGTTTACTCAAACGGGTGCGGATTTGACCAAAGAGGCTGCAGAGCTAGGAACCAAGGTAAAAGGTTCCATTGGTGAGTTGAAAGACCGTGTGCAGTCTGTTGAGCAGGCGATCCAAGGGGTGCAGTCATTAACCGAAAACATTATCCATGCTACGCAATCGATTGATCAGATTGCTGAACAAACCAATCTTCTAGCACTGAACGCTGCAATTGAAGCCGCTCGTGCAGGGGAGCATGGTCGAGGCTTTGCTGTGGTAGCGGATGAAGTTCGTAACTTGGCTAGCAAAACACAGACTTTAACGCACGATATCGATGAACAGATTCGAGCGCTTCAAGACAGCGTCACCCATTCTTCAAAACTGGCTCATCAAGGCGGTGAAGCTTCTTTGCTGAGTATGGAATTGGTTGCCCAAGAAGAGCTACTGATCCAACAAGTGGCTGAGCGTATGGATGATATTGCTGAACGAACGATGCAAATGTCGGCCGCATCGGTTCAGCAGTCGGGTGTAATAGAAGAGAGTAGCAGCCAAGTGGTGCGCATTGCACAATTAGCCCATGAAAATACCGAGTTAATGGGTGTGTTAAGTGATGCCGTGGAGCAGTCGATGCGCTCCTCTGTGGATTTACATGAATTGGTACAACGCTTTAGGAAATAGGAAGAATGAGCAGTCAAGAGGGAGTTTTGTACCAAGCATTACTAAATGCCGCGGCAGATGGAATTATCATTATTAACTACCGTGGCATTATTGAAACCTTTTCACCCGCAGCAGAGAAGCTCTTTGGCTATCAGGCAGAGGAAGTAATCGGCCAGAATGTTTCCATTCTGATGCCAAAAGATGTTGCGTTAAAGCACGATGAATACATTCATAGTCATTTGACGACGGGTAAGCAGGAAATTATTGGCCGCGGACGAGAAGTGGTTGCACGCCGTAAAAACGGTGAGCAGTTCGAGATGCACTTATCCATTGGTAAGACCGTTGGTAGTGATCAAAAGCCGTCTTTTGTTGGGATTTGTCACGATCTTACCGAATACAAGCGTGCTTTATATCAACTAGAGCGCATCGATATGCGTTATCGCAGTGTCTTTGATAGCCAAGGTTTATTTATCGTTCGCATGACGTTGGATGGTGAGATCATGCTGGCGAACCGTACCTTCGAAACCCTATTTTCAATGCCAGCTTCTAAGCGTTGCGAGAAATTCATTGATTGCCTATTTGAGAGCAGCAAAGGCGAATTTATTAGCCGTATGGAAATGTTACGCCATGGTGGTGAGAATGAATTTAAACTACCGCTTACCTTGCAAGTGGGTAACCAGCGTAATGAAGTCGAGTGGTGGTTACGCCGCGTAACGGATCGTGATGGCCCGCATATTCAAGCCGTCGGTATTGATGTTTCTGAGAAGGTGATTGCGGCCAATGAAGTGTTCTTCTTAAAGCACTTTGATGCGGTGACTAAACTGCCTAACCTTGAGTTTTTGCGTAAGAAGTTTGATCAATTGGAGCCCGCTAGCAAAGCTCAGCCTTATGCCTTTGTGCAATTTGAATTGGCCAATCTTAAGCGCATGTTGAAGCTCGATGGTGATAGCGAAGTAGATGAAAAACTGCGTCGCATTACTTCAGTATTCGACGAAGATCCGACGATTGTGATGGCGAGCCGCCTGGCTCAAGGGCGTTTCTTGGTGGTTTACCGTGTGCCCCAGTACAGCGATGTAGAAGACTATGTTAGTGCCTGTTTGGTCAATCTACAGGAGTTGCTGAACTTGCATGAAGTGATTGGCTCTGAGTTGCGTGCGGGCTGTGCCGTATATGTGTCCGGTGAAAGTTTTGATCAATCGGTTGCACGCTCTGAAATGGCGCTGGTGTATTCCGAACAAGAAAACATTTCCTTTGTGCTTTATAACGAGTCCATCCAAAAAGAATACGAACGTTCTAAGCAAATCGAGAAGAATCTACTAAGCGCTTTGGCGCTGGGTAAAATCCAAGTGTTTATGCAACCCAAGATTGATTTGAAGTCTGGGTTGGTATGTGGCTACGAAGCCTTAATGCGCTGGCATGATAGTAAGCTAGGGTTTGTCTCGCCGCTTGAAATTATCAAGGTTGTGCATGAATTGGACTTGGTGGTTGAGCTGGATAAATACATTATCACGAAGACATTCAATGCCATCCAAGCCCACAAGGCGCTGTTTTGTGAAGCCACTCCTGTGTCGATTAACGTGTCTGCCAAGAGTTTTGTGCGACGAGATGTGATTGAGCATTTAATTATAGGCCTGCAGGAACGCAGCTTACCTTCTGAAGCAGTAGAAGTAGAAGTTACCGAAGATGCGGTCTTGTCTATCGGTGAGGCGGTAAGGGCCAATGCAGATTTACTACGCACTCATCGTATTAATATCTGTTTAGATGACTTTGGTACCGGTTATTCAGCGTTAAGCTATTTGGGGAAATTGCCTTTAGATAACCTTAAAATTGATCGTGCCTTTGTTAATGATGTGAAGACCCATCGTGGGCGAGTGATGTTGGAAGCGATTGTTTCCATCGCCAAGTCACTGCATTTAACGGTGACCGCTGAGGGTGTTGAGGATCAAGAGCAGCATGACATCTTGGCGGCAATTGGCTGTGATTTCGCGCAAGGGTATTTATATGCCAAAGCCTTACCTACAGAAGAACTACAGCAGTTCTTATCAGATCATGGTGCTCGTTCTCAAGCTATAAATCTCCAGCCGCTAAACTAAGTTCCTCAGTTTAGCCATCAAAAAAGACGCTTAGGTTACTTAAACGAGTGATCCTGAGCGTTATGCTTTCCATTCTTCTGCAATATTTTATAACTGACTAATATAAATACACTTTTCCTTGATTGAACTTGTATTTGTAACCAAATGGTCATCTATTTATCACACGAATGACATTCAAGTGCGGCTAAATATGTTTCGAATGAAACTTATTGAGCGCAGTCAGAGCGCGAATAACTATAAACGATTGATAGATTGAGGGAATTGCAATGTCAGTTAAGCAAGATCAAATGCTAGGTTTTGATGAGCACGACGAATTGGTTCGTCCAGCGATGGAAGTGGTTGAGTTTGAAGAAACTGCGAAAGCCATGGTATCCCGCCGTGGTTTCCTAACCGGTGGTGCCGCAGTCGGTGCAACGGCATTTGTAATGGGCTCTACAACCCTTGCTGCAGGTAAAGCGCTAGCGGGCGAAGAAGCGAAAATGTCTCGCCTTGCATTTGAAATGGTAAAAGCTAATGCGCTGGATACGGTAACTGTGCCAAAAGGTTACAGCTGGCAAGTGGTTGCCTCTTGGGGTGAGCCACTGTTCTCAAACGCACCAGCATTTGATCCTGCAACAGGCGGTACTGGTGAGTCGCAAGAACTAGCGTTTGGTGACCACAACGATGGTATGGCGCTATTCTCTCACAACGGCCGTCAAATCCTTTGTGTCAACAACGAATACACAAACGAAACCACTCTGCATGCTAACCGTGCGGATGGTAAGCCGATCAACGCCGATGACATTCGTAAGAACAAAGCCGCACACGGTGTGTCTGTGGTTGAGATCGCACGTAAAGACGGCAAATGGGGCATCGTTAAAGATTCTGAGTTCAACCGTCGTATCACGGCTGATACAGAAATGGACATCACTGGTCCAGCTCGCGGCCACGACCTAATGAAAACCAAAGCTGACCCTAAAGGTGTGGTAGCAAAAGGTACTTGGAACAACTGTGGTAATGGTCAAACGCCATGGGGCACTTACCTAACATGTGAAGAGAACTTCAACGGTTACTTCTCATCCAGTTCAGCGGATTTTGCGCTAACACCACAAATGAAGCGTTACGGCATTAGCCATGAAGACCGTGGTTACAACTGGGCCCTAGCAGATGATCGTTTTGATCTGTCTAAAGATCCACAAGAGCCAAACCGTTTTGGTTACATCGTTGAAATCGATCCACTAAATCCAAAAGCGCGTCCTAAAAAACGTACTGCTCTAGGTCGTTTCAAGCATGAAAACGCTGAAGTAGAAGTAGCGGCAAACGGCCATGTAGTGGTTTACCTAGGTGATGATGAGCGTGGTGAGTTCCTATACCGCTTCGTATCTAAGAACAAATACGTGGTCGGTGGCGACAACACAGATCTTCTAGAAGAAGGTACTTTGTACGTTGCGAAATTCAACGAAAACAACACTGGTCACTGGATTGCTCTAACGCCTGAAGCAACAGGCATGACGGCGCCAGAAATCGCGATCTACACTCGTGAAGCGGCGTCTAAAGTCGGTGCAACGACTATGGACCGTCCTGAGTGGGTAGCGTCTAACCCGAATAAAGCGGAAGTTTACTGCTCGCTAACGAACAACAAAAACCGTGGCGTTAAGCCAAATGCGGGTGGCGATGAAACCCCTGCAGTAGGTCCAAACCCACGCGTTAAGAACAACTTCGGTCAGATCGTTCGTTGGGTGCCAGCTAACCAAGATCACACTGCTGAGAAATTTACATGGGATCTATTCGTACTAGCGGGTAACCCAGCGGTATTTGATGATGCTTACGCGGGTTCTAAGAACGTAAACAAAGACAACATGTTCAACTCTCCAGACGGCTTGAAGTTTGATAAGAAAGGCATGCTTTGGATTCAAACGGACGGTAACTACTCAAATGAGAAAGATTTTGCTGGTCAGGGTAACAACCAAATGTTGGTAGGTGATCCAGAAACAGGTGAAATCAAGCGTTTCCTAGTGGGACCAAAAGAGTGTGAAATCACTGGTGCTGCATGGAGTGCAGACCGTACGACTATGTTCGTAAGTATCCAGCACCCAGGTGAAGGTGGTAACTCTAACTGGCCAAACGGCGGTACACCACGTTCAAGCGTGATTGCTATCTCTCGTGATGACGGCCAAATCATTGGCTAATATCCGAATTGAAGTTTCCTGCAACGGCGCCTAATAGGCGCCGTTTTTTTTATGCAGGAATGAAAGAAGCCCCAAACTTTTATTTGGGGCTTTTTGTTACTGTAACTGTGGGGTTAGGCGATAGTTAAGTAAGTATCAGAAATTGTGTAGCCCAGATCTGCAAGACCTGCATAGGTCATTTCTGATAGGTAGTTACCTTCTGTATTTAGGTAACCTGTCATTAACTCTTTACCATAAGTCACTTCATCCCAGTGACCGCCTGCTGTGCCTGAGCCACCATCTTCTTCGATATCTGCTACTGGAAAATCCTTGTCGTAGCTAGGATCACCTTCGTTAAGGTAATCTTGGTTAATATTGAATGCAGTTATGTAGTTTTCGAGACTGTCAGTGTACTTATCAAATAACACTGCGGATGCATAATTGGCTAAGTCGCCAGTATAATCATATGTTATTACGTCGTCTGTTGGCTTCTTGGTGTCATTATCATCGATTGTTCTGGTCACTAAGCCTGCATTTGACCATAAAGTACCTAATCCAAGACAGTGGATCATCTCGTGGAGAATAACCTCATCCCAAAGCCCATCCTTGTATAATGCAACTGCGTCCGCAGTATCAAATTCCATTATTGCTTGAGATGTAAAAATATTTCCTGATGTAAGGTCTGGGTTCCAAATGTGTGTTGGGCCTGCACGCCCGAGTACACTGCCTTCTCCATCAATATTTACCAATGAGGCATCGATGGTTATGTCATCGAAATCATAGCCATCTGGAACAATATCTTCAGTGATTACACTGCTTAGAAAATTGGCGGCAGTAATAAACTCATCTTTCAAATTAATTTCTATTATTCCATCTGCTGTCTCGATTTCCTGAATCCAGTCACCTGAACTGAAGTTAAGGCGAATGTTGTATTCATCTGTTTCTCCAGTGTTGGAATTGCCATCGTTGCTTAAATAAGTATCGTTAGTGTCAGAGGGTGCTGGATCCAAGGGATTTCCTCCCTTATTGCTACCAGAACCACCACCGCCTTTCGCATCTAGAAATGAGTCGAAAAGAAAAATTTCATATTCCATGCCTTGATTGAGGCCATAGCCTTGGTGGGAGAGTCCATATTCCGAATTGATAAGTTTCTTGGAATTCATGACTGCGCTACCTGTTAGAGTGTTCTATAAGTATCGGTCAAGTGTGCACATTATTTAATCAATTGTAGCTGTTTGTTTATATCTATTATTTATAAGGGGAATGTTGGTCAGGCTAATCTTGCTAGTATGAGTTAGCGGAAAAGGGTTCTTGGAGAATGATTTAAAGGCGAGTTGAGCGGCCTAAAACGAAAAAAGCCCCGAACTTTCGTTCGGGGCTTTTCGCATCATAAAGATGGTACCAGTGGCCGGACTCGAACCGGCACGCTTTATAGGCAATGGATTTTGAATCCATCGTGTCTACCAATTCCACCACACTGGCTTTGAAAAAGGTGAGGCGTATTATGGTCATTTCTTTTGGGGTGTCAACGGTTTTTGCTGAAATAAATTAAAAAACTTTCGCTTGATTGGCTTTTGTTTAAAAGCTGATCAAAAGCCAAAATTAACCGATCAGTTAAATGGGAAATCTTCTTATATCGTACCCAAGCGAGTAGAAATTCGCTAAAATGCCGCATCATTTTTCTAGGTAAACAAAATAGCTATTATGCGCGTTTCTGATTATCGCTTTGAGCTGCCTGAGGAACTCATTGCACGCTACCCAATGCCTGAACGTACTGCGAGCCGCTTGCTTAAGCTAGATGGCCCAACAGGCGAACTGTCACACAATACATTTAAAGATGTCTTAGACTTCGTTGAACCGGGTGATCTGATGGTGTTTAACAACACCCGAGTGATTCCGGCACGCTTGTACGGCCAAAAAGCGTCGGGCGGTAAGCTTGAGCTGTTGGTTGAGCGTTTATTATCAGAACACGAAATCTTAGCGCACGTGCGTTGCAGTAAGTCGCCGAAAGTTGGTAATCGTTTAGAGCTAGGCACAGATCGTGGCGCTTCTCATGGTGCTGAGATGGTTGGCCGTGACGATACCTTGTTCCATCTGCGTTTTGATGAGCCAGTGCTTGAAGTGCTGGAAAAAGTAGGGCACATGCCACTGCCTCCTTACATCGAACGTCCCGATGACGAGAGTGACCAAGAGCGTTATCAAACGGTGTACAACAAGACCCCAGGTGCCGTAGCGGCGCCGACAGCGGGTCTGCATTTTGATGATGCCTTGCTAGCGCAACTAAAAGCGAAGGGCGTTGATACGGCGTTTGTTACCTTGCATGTGGGCGCTGGTACCTTCCAGCCAGTGCGTGTCGACGATATCAAAGATCATGTGATGCACTCTGAATACGCTGAAGTGTCTCAGGATGTGGTGGATAAAGTGCGTGCGACAAAGGCAGCTGGTAAGCGCGTGATCGCCGTTGGTACCACTAGTGTTCGCTCGTTGGAGTCAGCTAGTCAGTCCGGCCAGATTGAGCCCTTTGCTACCGATACCAGCATCTTTATTTACCCAGGTTATGAATTTAAAACGGTTGATGTGTTGGTGACCAATTTCCACCTACCCGAATCGACCCTCATTATGTTGATCAGTGCCTTTGCTGGGTATAACAACGTGATGAATGCCTACCGCGTGGCTGTAGCAGAGAAATACCGTTTCTTTAGTTACGGCGATGCCATGTTTATTACTCGAAATCCAAAGGCCGAAGGGCCAACAGCTGAGGAATAAGACGAATGTCAGATAAACGTCCAGAATGTTTTATGGACTTTGAGGTGCTTGCGACCTCTGGTAAGGCTCGCCGTGCGCGCTTGAGCTTTCCTCGTGGCGACATCGAAACGCCTGCGTTCATGCCAGTGGGTACCTACGGTACCGTTAAGAGTATGTTGACCAAAGATATCGAAGCCATTGGTGCGGATATTATTCTTGGTAACACCTTCCACCTTTGGTTGCGTCCAGGTACGGATGTCATTAAAGCCCATGGCGATCTGCATGATTTTACTCAATGGCAAAAACCAATCCTGACTGACTCAGGTGGTTTCCAAGTATTCTCCTTGGGGGATATGCGTAAGATCACAGAAGAAGGCGTAAGCTTCCGTTCACCGGTGAATGGAGACAAGGTTTTCCTAAGTCCCGAAATCTCGATGCAAGTGCAGCGTGATTTGGGTTCTGACATTGTCATGATCTTTGATGAGTGTACACCGTACCCTGCGACGGAAGACGAAGCGGCGAAGTCCATGCGCATGAGTTTACGTTGGGCGCAGCGCTCAAAAGATGCGCACGGCGATAGCCCATCTGCCTTGTTCGGTATTATCCAAGGCAGTATGTACGAGCAATTACGTGATGAGTCGCTTGAAGGTCTGACCAATATTGGCTTCGATGGTTATGCCATCGGTGGTCTTTCTGTAGGTGAGCCGAAAGAAGACATGGTGCGTGTTTTGGATCATTTGGCTTACAAAATGCCAGCTGACAAACCGCGTTACCTAATGGGCGTAGGTAAGCCTGAAGACCTAGTTGAAGGCGTGCGCCGTGGCGTGGATATGTTTGACTGTGTGATGCCAACTCGTAACGCGCGTAATGGTCATTTGTTTACGTCAGAGGGCATTGTACGTATTCGTAACGCCTTTCACCGCTACGATACCAATCCATTAGATAAAGAATGTGATTGTTATACTTGTAAAAACTTTTCTCGGTCTTATTTACATCATCTAGACAAATGCCAAGAGATGGTCGGTGCGCAATTAAACACTATCCATAACTTACGTTATTACCAGACATTAATGGCGGGATTGCGTCAGGCGCTAGATGAAGGTAGATTTGATGCCTTCGTTGATGAGTTTTACGCGAAACGTGGTATGGAAACCCCGCCACTGAGTGAGTAACAACTGTCGAAATGAATTGTCAAAGTAGCGCAACTATTTACAAAGAATATGCGCATACCGTTTTTTTAACCATTGGAGAGTAAACACCATGATCGCTTTGATCTCACCAGCTTACGCTGAAGGTGCTGCACCAGCTGACGCAGGGATTTTTAACCTGGTATTGTTAGTTGGTTTCGTTGTTATCTTTTATTTCTTGATGTGGCGTCCACAAGCTAAACGTACTAAAGAGCATCGCAACCTGCTTGCTTCTTTGGCGAAAGGCACAGAAGTGGTAACAAACGGTGGTGTTCTAGGTCGTGTAACGAAAGTTGATGACAACTACGTTGTACTAGAAGTTGCCGACAACATTGAGATGAAGTTCCAGAAATCTGCCGTTGGTGCAGTATTGCCAAAAGGCACTCTGAAATCGATCTAATGTTATGAGAAAAGCGCCCCGTGGCGCTTTTCTACTTTCTTGGTCATTTTATTTGTTAGCTCCAAGGACCTTACATGCTTAACAAGTACCCCTTGTGGAAGTATTTGCTTATCCTGCTAGTGATCGCGCTTGGCGTCATTTATGCGCTGCCAAACTTGTATCCAGACGATCCAGCACTTCAACTATCCACTCAAAAATCCACTTCGGTGGTAGATCAGCGCACTCTTGCGACGGCTGAAAAGGCCCTTAAAGACGCAGGGATTGATCTAAAACAAGCCGAAGTCACCAGCGCTGGCGGAACCTTGCGCTTTAATAACGGCGAAGACCAATTGGCTGCGAAATCGGTGATTGCTGCAGCTTTGGGCGAGAATTACGTTGTGGCACTTAACTTGGTGCCAACAACACCTGAGTGGTTGTCTTCTATTGGTGCAGGCCCAGCCAAACTTGGTTTGGACTTACGTGGTGGTGTGCACTTCTTGCTTGAGGTAGATACCCCGGCGGCACTGAAGCAGCGTCTAGACGTTGCCGCAAGTGAAATGAAGAACAGCATGCGTACGGAACGTATTCGTTACCGTAGTGTAGAGGTGAATGGTGGTGTCATGTCGATTCGCTTCCTACGTGAAGAAGATCAGCAAGCGGCACTTAAGCTGTTGCAAGATGCATTCTCAGAATACGTTTACAACACCTCTAACGATGGCACTGATTACTTTGTTGAGATCGGTTTCACTGAAGCAGCTCGTGCAGAAGTCGAAGCGTATGCATTGCAGCAAAACTTAACCACATTGCGAAACCGTGTAAACGAATTGGGTGTGGCGGAGCCGCTAGTGCAACGTCAAGGTAGTAATCGTATCGTAGTTGAGCTTCCTGGTGTGCAAGATACGGCCGCAGCGAAGCGTATTATCGGTGCTACAGCTAACCTTGAGTTTCGTCTAGAGGCAGGTCTTGATGCTAACGCTGCGGATATTGATACCCTAACTTTCCGCGATGGTAGTGGTCGTACGGCGCGTCTTGAACGCGATGTGATCATCACCGGTGACAGCGTGGCAGATGCCAGTTCTTCGTTTGATGAAAATGGTCGTCCGCAAGTAAACATTAGCCTTGATGGTAAAGGCGGTTCACAAATGGCGCGTGTCACACGTACCGCCGTGGGTCGCAATATGGCGGTAGTGTTCATCGAACATAAGAGCCGTAGCCGTTTTGTTGAAGGTGAAGATGGTAAGTTGACCGAAGTACGTCGTAGCTACAGTGAGAAAAACATTATCTCTCTAGCAACGATTCAAACGACACTGGGCAACTCGTTCCGTATTACGGGTCTTGATAGCCCGCGTGAATCATCTGAACTAGCACTATTGCTTCGTGCAGGTGCCTTGGCTGCGCCAATTTACTTTGTTGAAGAGCGTACCATTGGTCCAAGCCTGGGTGCTGAAAACATCCGTCTAGGTGTGTTGTCGGCGCAAATCGGCTTGCTTGTGGTGATGGCCTTTATGCTGCTTTACTACAAGGTCTTTGGCTTGTTCGCCAACATTTCCCTAGCCTTGAATATTGTTTTGTTGATGGCGTGTATGTCATTGCTGTCAGCGACACTGACATTGCCAGGTATTGCCGGTATCGTGTTGACCATGGGTATGGCGGTGGATGCCAACGTACTCATATTCTCCCGTATACGGGAAGAGTTGAAGGCGGGTCTGCCGAGTCAGCAAGCGATTCACTCTGGCTTTAACCGTGCGTTTACCACTATTTTGGATGCCAATATCACTACTTTGTTGGTGGCAGTCATCCTATTCGCGGTGGGTACAGGGCCTGTTAAAGGCTTCGCTGTAACACTTTCTCTTGGTATTTTGACGTCTATGTTTACTGCGATTGTGGTAACCCGCGCCCAAATTAATTTGGTGTACGGTGGACGTAAAAATAAGCGCTTATTTATCTAGGAGACAGCGAAACGATGAATATTCCATTTATGGCAATGCGCAAAGTCGTCGCCATGTTCTCGATTGCGATGGTGCTGGTTTCTTTAGGCTCATTGGCGGTAAAAGGTCTTAAGTTTGGCTTAGACTTTACTGGTGGTAGTTTGATTGAAGTGCAATACACTCAAGCGCCAGCGCTAGATGATGTGCGTACTCTGCTTGCCCAAGGTGATTACCAAGATGTCACAGTGCAGAACTTTGGTTCTCCAGTTGATGTGGTGGTGCGTATGGGTAATGCCTATACGCCGACACTGGGTGACGAGGTGTTGAGCACACTGCGCGATAACGGTAGCGTACAAGTTGAGCTCATGCGCTCTGAGTACGTCGGTGGTCAAGTGGGTGAAGAGCTGCGTGAGCAGGGCGGTCTAGGCATGTTGTTAGCCTTGGCAATCGTCATGGTGTACGTAGCCGTTCGCTTCCAGCTCAAATTCTCTGTGGCTTCGGTTGTGGCCTTGGCGCACGACGTCATCATTACATTGGGTATCTTCTCCTTGTTCGGCTTGGAGTTTGACCTAACGGTGTTGGCAGCGATCTTGGCGGTGATTGGTTACTCGCTTAACGACACCATTGTTGTGTGTGACCGTATTCGTGAGAACTTCCGTATCATGCGTGATACCACGCCATATGAGTTGATCAATGATTCCATCAACCAGACCTTGGATCGTACCATCATTACTTCGATGACGACCTTGTTTGTATTGGTGGTGTTGTTCTTCTTTGGTGGTGAGAGCATCCATAACTTCTCACTGGCGTTATTGGTCGGTATTTTGATTGGTACTTACTCATCAATCTTTGTTGCGGCAAACTTGTTGCTTGCGCAAAACATTACTCGCGAAGACTTGGTGCCTGCACCAAAAGAAGAGCTAGAAGACGAGATGCCATAAGGCATTTCGTATTTCGATCTGAAACAAAAATGCCCGCACACTGTGCGGGCATTTTTATGGGTGGTACTCTGGTCAGTATTAAACGATGACGCGACCAAACTCCATGCCCATACGTGTTGGTGTGTTGGCGTGCAGATGTTTTTCCCATTCCGCTACATCTTTACCAAATAGTACGATGGCCGTAGAGCCTAGCTTAAAGCGTCCCATTTCTTCGCCTTTCTTAAGCTCAATGTTAGCCAGTTTTTCGTAATCCCAGGTTTGCACTTGTTTACTGAACGGTGTCACTTGTCCTGTCCAAACGGTCTCAATGCTGGCCACAATCATGGCACCTACTAGGATCACGGCCATTGGGCCTGCAGCCGTATCGAAGATGCATACCGTGCGCTCGTTACGAGCAAATACATTCGGGATTTGTTCAGCGGTCACCTTGTTTACGGAAAACAGTTTGCCTGGTACGTGGATGGTTTTCACCAATTTGCCATCTAGTGGCATATGAACGCGGTGGTAGTCGCGCGGTGATAGGTAAACCGTTGCGAACTTACCACCAAGGAATTGATTAGACAGTTCAGCGTCACCGCCAAGCAGCTCTGTAAGGCTGTAACGGTGGCCTTTGGCTTGATAAATAGTGCCGTGGTCAATGTTGCCGATCTGGCTGATGGCGCCATCCGCTGGGCAAGCAATCACTTTATCGCCAGCGGCGATTGGGCGCATTTCAGGTTTGATGGCGCGGGTGAAGAAATCATTAAAGTTACGGTAGCTTAACGGATCTTCGTTAATCGCTTCGCTCATATCCACTTGGTATTTTTTAACAAACTGGCCGATAAAGGTGTTTTTAACCGGTTTGCTGGTGCACTCTGCGATGCGTCCTACAAATCGCGATAGGGCTTTTTGTGGAGTGATGTGCTGAACGAAAGCAAAAAGCTTGTCTTTATTCACGGTGTTTCCTAATACAGTAATTTAGTCAGCTAGTTTGATGACACGTTTAAAGGTATCAAACTGATCTCGGTCTAATTGGCCTTTTCCTGCCAACCAGTAAATATAAGTTTCTTGCTCATTAATCGGTGATGAGGCAAGAAATAGGTGCTGTTTGCCATTCAAGAGGGCGTCAACGCCATTGGGTAAGTCTCGGGCCATACTGGCAAACTTATCTTCATCGAAATGCACTGCCACACGCTTGCTGACCAGTTTGGCAATCACACCGGAGGGTGAGTTCCATTGAATCCCTTTTAATGTATTTACGTCGTAGCCAAACTGCAGCAGAGGACTGAGCTTGTTGTCACTGGTCGTGTGTTTCAGGATTAAAATCTGCTCACTGTGGCCCTTGAATAAGGCTAACAGTGCTTTCATTGCCAGTGTGGTGCGCTGTTTATTGTCAGTAATGCCTTTAAGTTTGGCTTGCAATTGAGCCAAAGGACTGACTGCGACTTTCTTGGTTGTGCTTGTAGCGCCAGTCGTTCGTGTATAGAGAGCAGGGGACAGTAGCTGTGCCGCTAGACTAGGTTTAATTGAGTGGCGTGCATCCCGAGCGGCTTCTGTGGTGGCGTAGTGGGTCACTTGAATCGCGTCGCCTAGACGGATATGAATGATGGCGGCAATCACACGATAAAAGAAAGGTAGATTTTTACTACCCCAGCCAACCACATTGGCTTCTTGAGAGACCTTGGTGGCACAGTAAGCTAAGATCAACGGACTGTTCATCAAAATGGTAATGCGCTTGTCTTCCGCAAAGCCTGGTAGCTGATCGGCCGTGTGGGTGAGTCGTGCAATGCTTTGCAGTTCTTCTGCTGTCGGTACTTGGTCGGTGAGAAACGACTCAATAATAATGCTCGGCACTTGCCATTGCTTAAATAAGGCAACCGTAAGTTCATCGATACGGCAGCCGAGAATGGCGTTTTCTGCGGCAAAGTTACTTTCGCCGCGGCGCAAGCGTTGTGTCAGTTGCTCCATTTCGTCATGGGCGTGGAACCATAATAACCAGCGGATGGCGTCACGGAAAAAGGTAATCCAAAACACGTCTTCTACATGGCTGATTTTCTTTTCGATCGCCCAGCGGCGCGCCATGGCGGCGGCTTCATAGCTGATTTGAACTTCACGGGAAAAGGCTCGATGCGCGTGGTTCTTGCTGTTCGGAATGTAAGGGTCGAGCAGATCAAATACTTTGCCAACGCCTGACATGCCGATCATGGAAGCCGCATGGATCGGGCTTTTAATATCGTTGCGCTTGTATTGAACCATGGTGTTGGCTTGATTAAGAATAGCAAAGGCTAACATCGGCTCGGATGAGATGTTTTTTTGCATTCTATCGAGCGTTTCGTCAGGCGTTTTGATTTGCTTCTTAAGCTTAGCAATGCTGTCAGAGCTAACTGGAAACTTCCTGTCTTGCAGATAGAGTAGCCATTCGTTGAGGCCAAAGGGTGACTTATTCATCATAGCTCGTTACATTTAAGGCTCAAGGCATTGTTAAATAATCGTTTCATTGCCGTTTCTATTGCATGGATGCACTAATCATACTGTATATTGTCTGGTGAGCATACACTGTCAAAAAGTAGGATGTAATAATGTTCGTAATCGCTGGAATGCTGATTGTAATTGTAAGTGTTGTCACTGGGTATTTGTTATCTCACGGTGAGTTACTGGCATTATGGCAGCCCTTTGAAGTACTGATTATCTGTGGCGCCGCCTTAGGTGCTTTTTTAATTGCCAATCCAGCGTCTCTGCAAAAGAAAACCTTTAAATTGTTGCCACAGGTTTTATTCGGTAGTCGCCACAATCGTGTTTTCTATTCACAATTACTAACCTGTGTCTTTAGCTTATTCCAGCGTAGTCGCCAAGATGGTTTCTTGGCAGTCGAGCAAGATGTGGAAGCGCCGTTTGAGAGCGAGCTATTTAATCGCTTTCCTGATGTCATTCGTGACCGCGAATTGGTCGAGTTTTTTACTGATAATTACCGTGTTTACACTATTACAGGGCTGCCATCTCATGAACTCGAAGCCATGATGGACTCAGAGTTGGAGCTTGTTTCTGAAGAGTTAATTGCGCCCGGACATGCAATGAATCGTGTCGCGGAGGCCTTGCCGGGTTTTGGTATCGTTGCTGCGGTGCTTGGGATTGTGATCACCATGGGCTCAATTGGTGGGCCTATGGAGGCTATTGGTGCTCACGTAGCAGCAGCACTAGTGGGGACTTTCTTGGGTATTTTCTTTGCCTACGGTTTTGTGGGTCCGGTGTCTGCTCACCTTGAACGTTTAGGGGAGCAAGAGCTGCAAGCCTACCTTTGTATCAAAGCTTGTCTCAGTGCCATGGCATCCGGCCATCCGCCAGCAATCTCGGTTGAAGCGGGTCGTAAGCTTCTACCTCCGCATCTACGTCCCAGTTTTATTGAGCTGTCTGATTTAGTGAAGCAGTTCCGTTAAGGGGTCGTTATGAATAATTACGATCCAGTGATACGACGCGTTAAAAAAATCAAAAAAGGTGGCCATCATGGTGGCGCTTGGAAAATCGCTCTAGCTGACTTTGCTTTGGCGATGATGGCGTTTTTCCTTGTGCTATGGATTATTAATGTAGCTTCGCCCGAGGAGTTGGCGGCCATTGAGGGCTACTTTAATGATCCGGCTGGCGCCTCAACGTCTGGCTACAGTAATCATCCGATTGATCTCGGTGGCAGTCCTGCTATGAGTACTGAGCGTAAGCTAGATCTGGACTTACCAGAGCCTGGCAGTACGCCGGAGCTAACTGATGAGTTAGCAAAGCGGGAAGGCAATAATGGGAACGAATTGGAAAAAATGAACGCCATGCTAGTGGAAGAGTTTAAAAGCATGGACCGTATCAATTCTAATAATCACAGTATGCGTATTGAGATTACGCCTGATGGGGTGCGCATCACCTTAATTGATGATCCGGATAAACCCATGTTTGAGCGTGGTAGTGCGCAATTGGTGCCGGATATGGAAAATACCTTGCTGTATATGGCGTCGGTGTTTAACCAAGTCAAAAACCCTGTGGTGATCACAGGGCATACGGATTCCTCTGCCTTTATTGGCAATGGTTATGAGGATAATTGGGATCTTTCTAGTGAGCGTGCCAATTCCGCTAAGCGTGCTTTAGTTGAGGGTGGTTTGGCGCAACGACGTATTGCTCAGGTGATCGGCTTGGCGGATACGGTGCCCTATAATCGAGTCAATCCTGATAGTCCTGAGAATAGACGTATTTCAATTACCTTGATGACGGATGCTGCTTACAAACGCTTGCTTGAAAGCAGTCGACGTCGTTTTGGCGGGGAGCGAACTCAATTGGATCCTTCTATGCCCCCCGAGACTGTGTTCTAGGGGGCATAGTAGATAAGGTTTGGGACTAGAAAGCGTCGTTATCGCGAATTGATTGACGAATGCGCAGGTAGCTTTCAAAGCGATGGTCAGATATCTCGCCTTTTTCTAGCGCTTCACGAATGGCGCAGCCTGGCTCCTGTTCATGGGAGCAGTCACGGAACTTGCAGTAACCAAGATGAGGGCGGAATTCAACAAAGCCCTCTAACAACTCATCCTCACTGATGTGCCACAGACCAAATTCACGAATCCCAGGTGAGTCAATCAAATCACCGCCCGATGGCATATGGAATAGTCGTGCTGTCGTGGTAGTGTGAGTGCCTTTTTTGCGCTTCTGAGATAACTCGCCAACGCTGATTTCAATGCCTGGAAGTAGCGTCCCGATCAAAGAGGATTTACCAACACCGGACTGACCCACGAATACGCTGATGCGGTCTTGTAGAAACTCATGCAGCTCGCTCATGCCTTGTTCGTTCTTGGTAGAAGTACGAATCACACGGTACCCCAAGTCGATATAGGTGCTCAGTAGATTCTCAAGGTCTTCTTTATTGGAATCATCAATCAAGTCACACTTGTTAAGCAAAATCACCGGAGGAATATCGACGGTCTCTGCTGCGACAAGGTAGCGGTCAATCAAGTTGGCATGTGGTACTGGCTCGGCAGCAATGACCACTACGATAAAGTCAATGTTGGCCGCCACAGGTTTTAAGCGGCCATGCATATCAGGGCGTTGTAGCAAGGTGTCGCGATCTGCGCGCGCGACCACAACACCGCCTTCATTTTGTTTCGGACGCCACACGACCTTGTCACCAGTGACCAATTGGCCAAGGTTGGCGCGCATGTTACAGCGCGTACTTTGTCCAATATGCGGCTCTTGCGTACCTTCGACCTCTACTTGCGTGCCAAAGTGAGAGATGATGATCCCTTCAGTTTCTGGGCCTAGATCAGATGACTGTAAGGTCTCTTCTGCACGGTCGTCACGTTTTTGCGTGCGCTCCATGCGTTCTTTTTGAATTCGTTCAATGCGCCAGGCTTGTTGTTTGGTCAGCTTTCGTTTTGACATTCGTAATTGTAGGTCGTTAATTTAAACGCATAGAGTATAATGGCTGGCAATTAAAATACAGGATTGAGTGCAATATGAGTTACAGCGAAGACAACCTGATCTGGATTGATTTGGAAATGACCGGACTTGAGCCGGATACTGACACCATTATTGAGATCGCGACCATTGTCACAGACAAAGATCTGAATGTTTTGGGTAAAGGCCCAAACCTCGCGATTCACCAAGATAAAGCGGTGATGGATGCTATGGATGAATGGTGTACCACTCATCATGGACAATCTGGTCTAACTGAACGCGTGTTGAATTCAAAAATCTCTATGGCGGATGCGGAAGCACAAACGATTGCTTTCCTTGAGCAATACCTGCCTGCTGGTAAGTCGCCAATTTGTGGTAACAGTGTGGGCCAAGATCGCCGTTTCTTGTATCGCTACATGCCGAAATTGGAAGCTTACTTTCACTACCGCTATTTAGATGTTAGTACGATTAAAGAATTGGCCAAGCGCTGGAAACCGGAAGCGTTAGCAGGCTTTGAGAAAAAAGGGGCGCACTTGGCGCTAGATGACATTATTGAGTCCATCGAAGAGCTAAAGCACTACCGCAAAACCATGTTTGGTCTTGAGGGCTAAATACCCTGTCCGATAATGTGGGCTTCGGCCCACGTTATGTCTTATTTCCGCTATGCTTGTCTGATACGCTTATTGACCTTTTGATAAGATCGGGAGACAGCCGTTATGCCATCCGTCCTTCCTCCACGTTATTTAATTCCTTTGTTTGATATTGCGGGTATTCGTGCTCGTGAGCAGGCGAGTTTTGCCCATGAAGGAGCAAGCTTTCCCATGATGCTGCGGGCCGGAAAAGCCTTATACGATCATATATTGCGTCGTCACCCTGCGATCACCCAGTTAGCGGTGGTTGTAGGTGGAGGCAATAATGGTGGCGATGGTTGGGTAGTGGCACAACTAGCGGCGCAAGACGGCATGCAGGTTCGAGTCTACGATGTGGCCAATTCGCCGCGTAAAGGCGATGCCAAGCTGGCGGAAGAGCACGCCATGGGGCATCCGCGCATTGAAGTGAAGAGCTTTCATGAGCTTGAATATGAAAGTGCTGCGGTCATAGTGGATGGATTGCTGGGGATTGGTTTTCAGGCGCCCTTGTCTGAAATGTACGTGCAAGTCATCACGACCATCAACCAATTGTCCAGTAATGGCGCTTGGGTGGTAAGTGTGGATTGTCCAAGTGGTTTGGATTTGCATTCTGGTCAGGCGACACTGGCGGTACATGCGGATCTAGTGGTGACTTTTATTGGCGATAAGCTGGGGCACTATCTACAAGACGGCTCAACCTACTGTCATGAAATTGTCACGGAAAATCTGCAAGCTGTTGACTTGTCAGAGCAACCACAAGCATACTTTCTTGAACCTGCCGCACTTGATCACTCATCTCCTTGTCAGCGAATTTTAAACTCTCATAAGGGAACTTATGGGCATGTCACTGTCATAGGTGGCGATCATGGTTACGGTGGTGCGGCCATTATGGCGAGCGAAGCCGCTGCTAAGTCAGGCGCGGGTACGGTCAGCTTATTTACGCGGGAAAAGCATGTGCCTGCCTCGCTGGTACGTAACCCCAATGTGATGGCGGTATCTTCTGAGCAAGCGGACATTCAGTCGACCTTGCGTGGTGCGCAGTCGGTAGTGGTGCTAGGGCCAGGTTTAGGTCAATCAGATTGGTCCAAGGCAATTTGGCAGCAGTGCCAATCATTGAATCAACCCATGGTGGTGGATGCGGACGGGCTTTATTGGTTGGGATTAAAGCCAATTAAGCGAGACAAGTTGGTGCTGACGCCGCACCCAGGCGAAGCAGCGCGATTGCTCAAAAAAGAGATTAACGACATTCTTCAAGATTTACCGCGAGCGGCGAATCTAATCGCCAATCGCTATCAAGCAGTGGTGATATTGAAAGGCGCGACAAGTGTTGTGGCCTCGCCTGATGGGCGCATGATGATTGTCGGAAAACCTTGCCCAGGTCTTGCAAAAGGCGGGTCGGGTGATGTGTTAAGTGGCATGGTGGGGGCATGTTTAGCCTATTATCAGGACACTTTTGAGGCAGCGGTAATTGCTGCGGCCTGGCACAATAAGGCGGCACAGCAGTGTGGCGCAGAGCTCGGAATGGTTAAGATGCAGCCTTATCAATTATTGGATTATTTGGAATGATTGTGCGCACACAGGTGTGTGTAGATAAGTGAGTATTAAAAAGTATGTTAGAAAGAGAAGTATTTGGCGAAGAAGCCATGGAGCTGTTTGGGGAAAACCTGGCAGCATCACTCAAAAGTGGTGGGGTGGTGTATCTAGATGGAAATCTAGGTATGGGGAAAACAACATTGGTGCGTGGTATTCTGCGTGGCTTGGGTTACATTGGCCCAGTAAAAAGCCCAACTTACACCATCGTTGAACCTTATGAATTAGATCACGTGGAAGTGTTCCACTTTGACTTGTATCGTATTAGCGATGCAGAGGAGTTGGAGTACATGGGGATTCGTGATTATTTTAAAGACGGGGCTTTATGTTTGGTGGAATGGGCCGAAATGGGGGAAGGTGTGTTACCAAAACCCGATCTTGTGGTGCATTTGGATTTAGTTCGTCATGGTCGAGCGATCTCCATTGAACCCAAAACTAGCTACGGTGTCGAAGCGGTAGCAGAGATAACCCAACGGCTTGCCAGCTGATTTTTAAAAGGAGGCCTTGCCTCCTTTTTTATTATCAAGTGCCGTCTATTTGAGATCAAAGTCGGCAAGCGTTATAGTGTCAACATATACTTGCTAGCTGTCTGATATGTATAAAAAAATCTTTTCTCTAAATTGGCTGTTGCCAGTTCTTTTGCTGACAATGAGTGTCGTTGCGCAAGCGGCTCAGGTCAAAGATATTCGTGTCGTCCAACAACCGGGAGCGACGCGTCTGGTATTTGAGCTGGATGGCTCAGTCAGCCACCAAATGTTCCCGCTAAGTAATCCTGATCGTATTGTGTTGGACATCAGCAATGCTCATATCTCGCAAGAGGTGGTGAACGGTTTGTCTGCCTTATCGTCGGATGTGTTGATGCGTGTGCGTTATGCGAAACGTGATAAGGGCATGCGTTTTGTACTTGACCTGAATAAAAAGGTAAAAGCGAAAACATCAGCCTTAGGGGCTTCGGGTGAATATGGTCCACGTATTATGGTGGAGCTTGAGTACGGTGCGCCAACCAGTACGGTGGCCGTGGTGAAAAGCTTAGCTTCTATCTCAGATGAGAAGCGTGATGTGGTGGTAGTGATCGATCCCGGTCACGGGGGGAAAGACCCTGGTGCACTTGGTCAATATAAGGTGCGTGAAAAAGACGTTGTGCTTTCGATTGGTTTGGAACTCGCGAAGCGACTGAACGGGATTCAAGGTATTAAAGCCGTTATGACCCGCTCGACCGATGAATATTTGCAGCTGCGAGATCGTTCTCGTATCGCTCGTGAAGCCAATGCTGATTTGATGATCTCCATTCATGCGGATGCCTTTACTAAAGCTTCTGCTCGCGGCGCATCTGTGTGGGCGTTATCCCTTAGTGGTAAAACCTCGGAAATGGGTCGCTGGTTGGCGCAGCAAGAACAAGCGGCAGATTTAGTGGGCGGCATTTCTTTGGATGATAAAGATCAGTTGCTAGCCGAAGTGTTGCTCGATATGTCGATGAACTCCACCATTCAAATGAGTTTGGATATTGGTGATAAGGTGCTACGAGAAATGAAGAGCGTCGCTGTGTTGCATAAAAACTCTGTGCAGCAAGCAGGCTTTGTGGTGCTGAAGTCGCCAGATATACCTTCGATCTTGATTGAAACAGGGTTTGTTTCCAATAAAACCGAAGCGAAAAACTTATCCAGCGGTACCTACCGTCGTAAATTAGCGGCGTCGATTGCTGAGGGTGTTGAGGATTTCTTCTTCTCCAATCCGCCGGATGGCACCTACATCGCGTGGCGTAAAAATCAGAAAGGTGGCAGTTACACTTACACCGTTTCTAAAGGTGATACTCTGTCTGAAATCGCCCGTAAAAATGGTGTCTCATTGGATTCACTACGCTCAGCGAATACGCTGCGCAATGATGTGATATGGATAGGGCAAAAGCTTTCCATTCCCGCAGGTTAATAGCCGCTTCATTATAGGAATCTCATGTCTAGAATACATTTGCTATCCCCGCGCCTAGCCAACCAGATTGCCGCGGGTGAGGTAGTAGAGCGTCCGGCATCGGTCGTTAAAGAGCTTCTTGAAAACAGTTTGGATGCAGGCGCAACTCAGCTTGATATTGATGTTGAGCAGGGTGGTGTGCGCGGTATTAAGATTCGTGATAACGGTCGTGGGATTGTCAAAGACGATTTATCTTTGGCGCTAAGTCGACATGCGACCAGTAAAATCATCACCCTAGATGACTTAGAGGCAGTTGCGACGCTAGGCTTTCGCGGTGAAGCGTTGGCGAGTATTAGCTCTGTTTCCCGTTTGCATCTGACTTCCTGTGCTGAAGGTGAGACTGAGGCGTGGCGCGTTGAAGCTGAGGGGAAAGACATGGCGACTTCTGTGCGCCCTGCTTCGCACCCTCAGGGCACCACCATTGAAGCCCGTGATCTGTTTTTTAATACGCCTGCCCGTCGTAAATTCCTACGTACTGAAAAAACTGAATTTAGCCACCTTGAAGAGGTGGTAAAGCGTCTGGCGTTAAGCCGCTACGATGTGGGTTTTCGTTTAAATCACAATGGCAAGCAAGTCTATGATTTGCGTCCAGTGCAGGATCAATTGCATGCGGAGCATCGTTTAGCCACCTTGCTCGGCAGAAAGTTTATTGAAAATGCGTTAACCATTGATGTGGAAGCAGCGGGCTTGCGTCTTTGGGGTTGGATTGGTTTGCCGACCTTCTCTCGTTCACAAGCCGATTTGCAATACTTTTTTGTTAATGGTCGTGTGGTGCGCGACAAACTGGTCGCTCATGCCGTACGCCAAGCCTACCGCGATGTCTTGTATAACGGTCGTCATCCAACCTTTGTGCTGTATCTGGAACTCGATCCAGGGACGGTGGATGTTAACGTTCACCCGACCAAGCACGAAGTGCGTTTTCGTGATGGGCGTTTAGTGCATGACTTCTTGTTTAGTCGAATCCATAAGGTGATTGCGGACGTACGTCCTGAAACGGGTATGTCTGGCAGTGCCGAAAATCCGATTCAGCGCCAAGAACCACAAATTCAAGAGCAAGAAACGCTTGGCCTGGGGCATCCTAGTCAGGCAAGGGATGTGTCTTGGATGACGGCGGGTTCAGCTCCTCAATCAGGTGCGAACGGCGGCTATTCGGGGGCTAGTAGCTATTCTCCTAAAGATGTACCAACGAGTGCGCAGATAACGGGGCAGTTGAGTGCGGTCTCGCAAATGAACGATTTTGCTCGCCAATTTGCCGGTGAAGAGATTGATCCTGAAACGGGAGAGATTAAGCAGATCGTCCCTGCGCAGGTGGCCCCCAGTACTTATCAAAGTCCGGTAGTGCCTCAGACTTCTTATGGGACGGGGCGAGTGCGTGAGCCGCTGCCGCGTGACGGTGCGACACCGCCACTTGGCTATGCAGTGGCGCAGCTGCATGGCATCTATATCCTCTCGGAAACAGAGCAGGGCATGATTATCGTTGATATGCATGCTGCCCATGAGCGGATTGTGTATGAGCGCATGAAGGCCGCGTTTTACTCGAAAGATGTGCCATCACAGCCGTTGCTGGTGCCGATCAATGTGTCTATTTCTCAGGCGGAAGCAGACTTGGTGGAAGACAATCACGACGTCTTTGTACAGTTTGGCTTCAATATTGAGCGCTCAGGGCCGGAAAGTGTCATGGTGCGTGAAGTGCCTGTGATACTGATTGATGGTGATATTGAAAGTCTAGTGCGTGATGTCATCAGTGATTTGGTGGTCAATGGCACAACAGATTTGTTGCAAGCGCGTGCGAATGAGCTGATGGCGACCATGGCTTGCCATGGTGCAGTGCGCGCCAATCGCAAACTGTCGATTACAGAGATGAACAGCCTGCTGCGTGATATGGAAGTGACCGAGCGCAGTGGGCAATGTAACCATGGACGTCCGACCTGGACACAGTTGTCGATGTCCGATTTAGATAAATTGTTTTTACGGGGCCGTTAAGATATGTCCAAACCTAAAGTTGTCTGTTTGATGGGGCCAACCGCTTCCGGTAAAACAGGCCTTGCAGTCGAACTGGCTAGCCAATATGGCTATGACATCATCAGTGTCGATTCTGCGCTCATTTACAAAGGAATGGATATTGGTACGGCAAAGCCTGATGCTGAAACCCTAGCCAAGGCGCCTCATCGTCTGATCGATATTATTGATCCGAGTGAAAGCTACTCTGCAGCCGATTTTATGGCAGATGCCCAGCGTGAAGTGGCGGATATTATTGCCCAAGGCAAAACGCCTTTGTTGGTGGGCGGCACCATGATGTACTTCAATGCGTTGCAGAAGGGCTTGGCGCTGATGCCGCCAGCTGACGCCGATATTCGTGCGGAGTTCGAACAGCATGCAGCGCAATTTGGTTTGGCTAGCTTGCACGATCAATTGAAACAAATCGATCCTGTGGCGGCGGCACGTATTAATCCGAATGACTCGCAACGCTTGCAGCGGGCGATCGAAGTGTACCGTTTAACTGGCAAGACCATGACTCAATGGTGGGCGGAGCAAGAAGCGCAAGAGTTGCCATTTGATTTGGTGAATATTGCCGTGATGCCGCAGGAGCGTTCAGTGCTACATCAACGCATAGAAGAGCGTTTTCACATCATGATGGAGCAGGGCTTTTTGGCGGAAGTGGAAGCCCTCTATGCTCGCGGTGATTTGACCATTGATATGCCGTCGGTACGCTGTGTTGGCTACCGTCAGTTGTGGCAATATTTAGAAGGTGAAGATACGCTGGAAGAAGCGGTCTTTAAAGGCATCGTCGCGACGCGGCAATTAGCAAAACGTCAGCATACTTGGTTGCGTGGCTGGGACGATCTGGCTATTTTTGATAGTTTAAATCAAGATCTTTTAGGACAAACCTTGAAATACTTGGAAAGCAAGATTATATAAGGGGAAATCAAGAAAGATTTGGTGTACTATCTATAGTATTGTTTTGCCAATATTTTAATTATAAGTTTGCTTGCTTAAGGAGATTCCGATGTCAAAAGGGCAGTCACTACAAGACCCTTACCTAAACGTACTTCGTAAAGAAAGAGTACCTGTTTCTATCTTTCTTGTGAATGGTATTAAATTGCAGGGACAAATCGAGTCATTTGATCAGTTCGTGATTTTGTTGAAAAACACTGTAAGCCAAATGGTTTACAAGCACGCAATCTCGACAGTTGTTCCTTCTCGTACTATCCGTCTACCGTCCCCTGATCAGGCGGAAGATACAGCAGAATAAGTTTGTTCTAACTAGGACAAACAGAGGTTATATAACTTGTTTTTCGAACGCCCTGAAAGTGGTGAAATTGCTGTCCTGGTTCACATCGATTTTCATGATCTAAACGACAATCATGGACCAGAAGAGTTCGTAGAACTCGCTATCTCTGCTGGTGCAGATCCTGTTGCAGTCGTAACAGGGTCTCGGCAAAGAGCTGATTCAAAGTTCTTTGTAGGTACCGGCAAACTAGAAGAAATCAAAGAAATAGTAATTCGAGAAGATGCTCAAGTAGTGCTTTTCGATCATGCCTTATCTCCTTCCCAAGAGCGAAATCTAGAAAGTGTCTTGAAATGTCGTGTACTGGATCGTACCGGCCTGATTCTGGATATCTTTGCTCAGCGTGCGCGTACCCATGAGGGTAAGTTGCAGGTCGAGCTTGCTCAGTTGCAACATATGTCAACACGATTGATTCGTGGCTGGACCCACCTTGAACGCCAAAAAGGCGGTATTGGTATGCGTGGTCCAGGTGAAACTCAGTTGGAAACTGACCGTCGTTTGCTGCGTGAGCGCATTAAAGCCATCCAAAAACGTCTTGAGAAGGTAAACTCACAGCGAGATCAAAGTCGCCGTGCCCGTTCTCGTTCGGATGTGCCAACAATTTCCCTTGTCGGTTACACCAACGCCGGTAAGTCGACCTTGTTTAACCGTGCCACTGGCGCCGATGTGTATGCGGCCGATCAGTTGTTCGCGACCTTGGATCCAACCTTACGTCGTCTTGATCTCGAGCAGGTTGGTACCGTGGTGTTGGCGGATACGGTAGGTTTCATTCGTAAACTGCCACACCGTTTGGTGAAGGCCTTCCAAGCGACTCTGAAAGAGTCGGCTGAATCCGACTTGCTATTGCATGTAGTGGATGCGGCGGATATCAGTCGTGATGACAACATTGCGGCAGTTGAAGAAGTATTAGAAGAGATCGGTGCTAATGAGCTGCCGACACTAAAAGTCTTTAACAAAATTGATGCTCTGCCAACGGGTGAGCCGCGTATAGATCGTGATGAGCACGGGAACCCTGTGCGAGTTTGGTTGTCTGCTCGAGAAGGGATTGGTATTGATTTACTAGAGCAAGCCATTGCGGAATTATTGTCTGAAGACATTGTCAAAGAAACCATTGTGGTGCCAGCGAATTTAGGTCGTTTTCGTGCGATGTTATTTGAGCAGGGTGCTGTCAAAGGGGAAACTTACAATGAGTTAGGGCAATCTGTGCTTGAATTATGCTTACCTCGCAAGGATTATTTACAGATTCTTGCTAGAGTAGGTGTGTCTGAAGATCAAATTCAGGCAGCCTAAGTCACCGGATTATCATTACAAGAAAGTGGAGATGTAGTATGGCCTGGAATGAACCGGGTAATAACGACAACGACCCATGGAACACGGATAAAAACCGTAATAAAAATGGGGGGCGTGACCAAGAGCCCAATAATGACCCTTGGGGCCGTCAAGGTCAGAACGGTGGTAAAGATCAAGCGCCACCTGATCTAGATGAAGCCTTCAATAAGCTGATGGACATGCTTGGCGTGAAGAAAAAACGCGGCGGCAATGGTGGTTCCGGCTCTAATGGCGGCTCAGGCATGGGCGGCAAATTTAGTGGCGGTTTACTGGGCGTGGTTGTCGTTGGTTTGTTCGCGCTTTGGGCGGCTACTGGTATTTACCAGGTCGACCAGCAAGAGCGTGGTGTGGTACTACGTCTTGGTAAATTCCATGAGACAGTGATGCCGGGTTTGCATTGGAATCCACCAATGATTGACTCTGTGACCAAGGTTAACGTGACCAAGGTTCGTTCTCACGATCACAAAGCACTAATGCTGACGGTTGATGAAGCCATTGTTGAGGTCGGTGTATCGGTTCAGTACTCGATCGATAATCCACGTGATTTCGTCATTAACGTGCGTTCACCAGAAGATTCTTTGGCGCAGGCGGTAGAAAGTTCGTTGCGTCACGTGGTGGGTACCACTGAGATGGACCAGATCTTGACTGAAGGTCGTGAAGTATTGGCGGCAGATGTGAAAGATCGTTTGCAGTCTTACATCAACGTTTACGGTACAGGTCTTCTGATCTCTAAAGTCAACGTAGAAAACACTCAAGCACCAACGCAAGTGCAAGAGGCGTTTGACGACGTAATCAAGGCAAAAGAGGATGAGCAACGTGTTCGTAACGAAGCTGAATCCTACGCTAACGGTATCATTCCAGAAGCTCGTGGTCGTGCTCAGCGTATTCGTGAAGAGGCTGAAGCCTACCGTTCTGAGATCGTAGCTCGTGCCCAAGGTCAAGCGGATCGATTCGATCGCCTATACCAAGAGTACGTGAAAGCGCCGGCGGTTACGAAACAGCGTTTATACCTAGAAACGCTTGAAACCATCTACAAAGATGCCAACAAGGTCATTATTGACACGAAAAATGGTAATAATATGATGTACCTGCCGCTTGATCAAATCATGAAGCAGCGTCCAACATCATCAAATGCGAGTGGTTTGAACGCTTCTTCGATCAGTTCGTTAACTGATCAAGTGATTGCAGAAATTCGCAATCGTCAAACAGCTGGTTCGGTTCGAGAAGGGAGAAACTAATGAAAAACCTATCTTTTGCGATTTTGTTTATCGTATTGGCTGCGGTTTTAGTGGCTTCTCAAACACTCTTCGTAGTGAAAGAAACTGAACGTGCGGTGGTATTGAAGTTCGGTGAGATTGTTCGTGACGATGTTCAGCCTGGCTTGCATTTCAAGCTACCTATCATGAACGATGTAAAAACGTTCGATGCACGAATTTTGACCATGGATTCACGCCCTCAGCGTTATTTAACGCTTGAGAAAAAGGCTGTGATCGTGGATTCATATGTAAAGTGGAAAATCGCTAACGTAGCGCGTTTCTATCAAGCAACCTCTGGTGACGAATTTGTTGCCAACCGAGTGCTTTCTTCTCGTGTTGATACGGGTCTGCGTAACCAATTTGGTGAGCGTACCATGCACGAAGTGGTATCTGGGCAGCGTGAAGAGTTGATGACGGAGTTGCGTGATCGAATCGATGAAGTGGCGCAGAGAGAGCTAGGTATTACTATTGTTGATATCCGTGTGAAGCGAATTGATCTACCGCCTGATGTGAGTGAGTCTGTTTATCAACGTATGCGTACTGAACGTGAGCGTGAAGCACGTGAGCACCGTTCTAAAGGTCTAGAGCTTGCAGAGGGTATTCGTGCGGATGCTGACCGCCAGCGTGTGGTGCTTGAAGCAGAAGCGCAACGTGATGCGGAAATGATTCGTGGTGACGGTGATGCGCAAGCGGCTGCGATCTACGCTGAAGCATACCAGCAAGATCCAAAATTCTTTGATTTCTACCGTAGCCTACAGGCTTACCGAGAAAGCTTCGCGAACAGTGGCGACGTATTTGTCTTGGATCCAGAAGGCGAATTCTTTAAGTACTTTAAAGAAACCAAATAAAGAGTCGGTTTTTGGCTGACTTGTAGGTGGATATGCCTGTAAGTCAGTCGTATAATCGTGATAGAATCAGCAAAACCGGGTTAAGCCCGGTTTTTTAATGGTCAAAATATAGAGAGTCTATGCAGGAATTGTTGCATTCGCTTCTAGTCGGCTTCAGTTTGCTACTGATTGCTGAAGGGGTTTTACCATTTTTGAAGCCAAACTTATGGCGAGAAATGATGGTAAGAGCGATCGCGAGTTCGGATAAAAACTTGCGAGTGCTTGGGGCGGTGAGTATGTTTCTTGGATTAACGCTCCTATTACTGACCCGAAGCTAAGAGGATACAGTTTAATGACGCTAGCAGATCGCTGGTTGCTTCCAGATGGTGTTGATGAGGCCTTACCGAAACAGGCCGCAAAAATTGAACATCTAAGAAGAACGCTGCTTAATCTCCACGAAAGTTGGGGTTACCAATTGGTCATTCCCCCTCTAATCGAGTACCTAGATTCTTTACTAATCGGCGCAGGCTCTGACCTAGAGATCGAAACCTTTAAAGTGATTGATCAATTGTCCGGCCGATTAATGGGAATCCGAGCAGACTTCACATCTCAAGTGGCGCGCATTGATGCCCACTGTCTAAAAAATGATGGCGTACAACGCCTAAGTTACTGTGGTAGTGTGCTGCGCACGACTCCGGCAGGACTTGATGGTACCCGTAGCCCAATTCAACTAGGCGCAGAGCTATACGGCCATAGTGGTATCGAAAGTGATTTGGAAATCCTGTCACTTATGTTGGATACCCTAACACAAGCCGGCTTGTCTAAGGTTGTGTTAGACGTTGGTCATATTGATGTCGTCCGTGGTGTCATGGCAGCATCTGGTTTGACAAGTGAGCAAGAGGCGAAGCTTGCGGATCTATACCGCGCTAAAGGCTTGCCTGAATTAGAAGCTTTCCTTGCGACAACAGATCTTGATGAAAGTGCTAAACAGTGGCTTTCAGTACTGCCTCGTCTATGTGGTGGTGTTGAAGTGCTAGATCGTGCGGAAGCGGCGTTGTCTGGTGTAAGTGACTCAGTTTCCAATGCGCTAGCTCAAATTCGTGCGGTAGCTGACGTGGTTGCGACTCGCTTTGCTGCAGTAGGTCTGCATTTTGACCTGTCAGATATGGAGTCTTACAGCTACCACACAGGTCTAGTGTTTGCGGCTTACGTGCCAGGACATGGTAATGCGGTTGCCCGAGGCGGACGTTATAACTTCATTGGTGAAGTATTTGGTCGTTCTCGTCCAGCAACAGGCTTTAGTACAGATGTTAAGACATTGGTTTTTTTAGCTGATGTAACGGTTTCTGAGCGTTCAAGTGTGCTAGCGCCAGCTACACATAACGATGCGCTATGGCAGAAAGTAAAAACTTTGCGCCAAGAAGGTTACCGTGTCATTCAGCAGCTTGATGACGGTACCAATGCATCAGATTTTGATTTCCAGTTAGTGGCTCAGGGCGACAACTGGGAACTAGTTTCAGTTAAATAATCGATTTTCGGTTTTCAAAATTTTAAGCGAGACCATAAAAATGGGTAAGAACGTTGTTATTCTAGGCACTCAATGGGGTGACGAAGGTAAAGGTAAGGTCGTTGACCTTCTAACAGAAGACGTAGCTGCGGTAGTGCGTTTCCAAGGTGGTCACAACGCTGGTCACACATTGGTAATCGACGGTAAGAAAACCGTATTGCACTTGATCCCTTCTGGCATCCTTCGTGACGGTGTTCAGTGTATCATCGGTAACGGTGTTGTATTATCTCCTGCAGCATTGCAAAAAGAAGTAGCTGAGCTTGAAGAGCAAGGCGTTCCTGCCGTTGAGCGTCTAAAAGTTAGCCCAGCGTGTCCTTTGATCCTGTCATACCACATTGCCATGGACCAAGCGCGTGAAGCAGCGAAAGGCGACAAGAAGATTGGTACAACAGGTCGTGGTATCGGTCCTGCTTACGAAGATAAAGTGGCTCGTCGTGCGATCCGTGTTGCGGACATTCTAGACAAAGAGCGCTTTGCTGAGAAATTGAAAGAAGTGCTGGCATACTACAACTTCATGTTAGAAAACTTCTACAAAGTTGAGCCAGTATCTTTTGATGACGTCTACGAAGAAGGTCTGAAAATGGCTGAATTCCTGCGTCCAATGGTAACTGACACAATTAACCTGTTGCACGATCTGCGTAAAGCAGGCAAGAACATCATGTTCGAAGGTGCGCAAGGTTCTCTACTAGACGTTGACCACGGTACTTACCCATACGTAACGTCTTCCAACACGACTGCTGGTGGTGCGCCTGCAGGTACAGGTTTTGGTCCTCTATACCTTGACTACGTACTAGGTATCACCAAAGCGTACACGACTCGTGTAGGTTCTGGCCCTTTCCCAACAGAGCTTTTCTGTGAAGATGGTAAGCGTCTAGGTGAGCGTGGCCACGAGTTCGGCGCAACTACTGGTCGTCAGCGTCGTTGTGGTTGGTTTGATGCGATGGTGCTTCGCCACGCGGTTCAGATCAACTCAATCTCTGGTATCTGTCTAACGAAACTTGACGTACTAGACGGTTCAGAAGTGATCAAAGTGTGTGTTGGCTACGAAGATGCAAACGGCAACCCAATGTCTGGTTCTATGGTGGATAGTGAAAGCTACGAGCAAGCGAAACCAGTTTACGTTGAACTGCCTGGTTGGTCTGAGTCAACTGTCGGTGCGCCGAGCTTTGAAGCACTTCCAGCGAATGCTCAAGCTTACATCAAGTTCATCGAAGAGAAGATTGGCGTGCCAGTAGATATCATCTCTACAGGTCCAGATCGTAACGAAACAATCGTTCTTCGTGACCCATTCAAAGCTTAATAAGAGCCTTGATAAAAAAAGCCGAGTCAAATGACTCGGCTTTTTTGTATCTGAACAGAGCTTGTTAGGCTTATGAGTTCGATTTGCTTAACGACTAAAATAAATCGATTTCGCCCGTCTCAACATCATTCGATTTTGCTAATCCCGCTGCCACGATTTCATCGTAGAAGGTAATGCGATTGCGGCCATTTTGCTTGCTGTAGTAGAGCGCTTGATCTGCTTGGTCCATCAGGGTGACGTGGAAAGTGTCTTTTTGGAATTCGCACACGCCAGCACTTAAGGTAATTGGATCAAGGTTATTCATCACAATCGATTGCACGTTGATAAGAAGTGATTCTAACATTTGTGCACATTCATCGCGGGTAAGATTGCGCATCATCACCACAAACTCCTCGCCACCAAAGCGGAACAGCATGTCATCTTGGCGGAAAGTTTGCTGCAGAACGCGTGATACGTGGATTAATACCTCGTCGCCATATAGGTGGCCGGCACTGTCGTTGATCAGCTTGAAGTTATCGATATCAATGATGGCAATCCAATTAGAGCGCATGTCATTGTCATCGGTAAAAGCGGTGCCTTGGTAAAGTTTTACAATCGACTCTTCAAACGTTTTACGGTTCATTAAGCCAGTCAGTTCGTCGGTTTGCGACTCCGCTAGCAAGGAGCTGAAATTGCTGTAAATACTCAGCATACCCTTGATGATGTAGCTTTCAGACCGGCTTGGTTTGTTGTCCAAGGTAATGATCAAATATTGGTTCTGCTGGCGACTTTGTTGCAAGACATGAAACGAAGTGTACTGATCATCGTGAGCCTTCATTAGCTCATCAAGATGCCAAGTGTTGATGTAATCAAGAGACGCCCGAGTGCTTTCTGGGACACGGATATCTTGGTAGCGGTATTCGCACGATTCACTGTTACTCAGTGAAATTTCCATAGTCGGCTCATCCTGGCCGTTTAAGGTAAGAATCGAAGTGCGGATTGGGCTTAAAATGTCACGGATACTTTTAAGCAGGCTAAAAGCAAGCAATTCCTTGTCGCGTTGCGAAGTAAAATTTTCGATATGGTGCAGGATGTTGTTGGAAATGCTCAAACCTAATCCCCTAGGTGGCTACATATGTTTGACTATGAACTAAAGCATTATAAACCTTATGGATATGGCGATACAGAACTAATTAAGCGAGGCGATTCATCTTATGATTGCGCCCAGAGTGTGATAGAGTCCGCGCCCCAATCATATTTCTAAGAGGTCGCCCAAGTGTATTGTGGATTTGATTACGGTACGTCGAACTGTGCTTTAGGTATTATGCAAGACGGAAAGCCGGTATTGGCTGAGCTGGAAAATAATCACCGTTATCTGCCCTCAACAGTGTATGCACTAAGTCGCGATTTTATTAGTGAAGCTGTCGCCAAAGGTTTATCAGAGAGCTTACGTGCGGACTTTATTGAAAGTCGTAAAGGCATCTTAAGTCGTGCTCGACGTTTTCGTGTTGAAGAAGACTACGAGGCCGATGATCAGGTGTTGTTTTTTGGTCGTGAAGCGTTTTCTGAGTACTACCAATTCCCTGATGAAGGTTACTTTGTTAAATCCCCTAAATCCTTTTTAGGCGGCTCTGGACTGCGTGCTGAGCACATTCAATTTTTTGAAGATGTGGTTGCGGCCATGATGATGAACGTTAAGCGCCGTTCTGAAGCGAGTCTTAAGCAGGAAATGAAGCACACAGTGATTGGTCGCCCGGTTAATTTTCAGGGGATCAATGCCGAAGAGAGCAACCAGCAAGCACTGGAAATCTTAACGGTTGCAGCGCGTCGTGCTGGCTTTGAAAGCGTGGAATTCCAATACGAGCCGATTGCGGCAGGCTTGGACTTTGAGCGAAACCTAGAGCAAGACCAAACGGTATTAGTGGTGGATATCGGTGGTGGTACCAGTGACTGCGCTATGGTGCGTATGGGACCAAGTTACCGAGATCGCCTTGACCGTAGTAACGACTTCTTGGCTTATACGGGTGAGCGAGTGGGTGGTAACGATTTGGATATTCAACTGGCTGGGCGTCAGATGATGCCGTTGTTTGGTATGGGGGCTGAGCTTAAGACCGGCTTGCCTATGCCAACGCAGCTGTACTGGAATGCCGTGACGACCAACGATGTGACGGCGCAAGCCACGTTCAATAGCCTTGAAACCAAGCTGCAAATGGATCACTTACGGTTGGATATGGTGCAGCCAATGCTAATGGATCGCTTTAAAACACTGCGTGAACACAAGCATAACTTCCACATCGTCAAAGACGCTGAAGAAGCTAAGATTCAGCTCTCCGATGCGATGAAAATGCACGTGGATTTAAGCTACATCGAGGCGGGTCTACAGCTGGATTTGGAACGTGAGCAGCTGGCGCAAGCCATTATTCACCCGGTCGAGAAAATGGTTGCCTTGATGCAAGATGCCATTGATCAAGCGGGTGAGCGCCCAGATGTGATTTACATGACCGGTGGTTCTGCCAAGTCACCTGTGATTCAGGCAGCCGTGCGTGAGCACATTGGTGATATTCCATTGCTCGATGGCGACCACTTTGGCAGTGTTGCCAGTGGCCTAACTGTCTGGGCCGATCGCATTTTCCGCTAGACCTTTCTCTTCTAGGATTAAGCGATGGGTAATTCGCTTAATCCTTTCCAACGTGCGTACAGCATGGCTAAGCAAAACAATCCGGCTCCCAGTAGTGCTTCACTCATACCGATTGGCCAAAGGGTCGGATGGAACCAGTGGGTGACGCCTGAGGTAAAGTAAAACAGGCTGATAAAGCACACGCCAATCGCCCCCTTGTAGCTGCCGTTTACACTGCCCCATAGGGATAGGGCAAGAGGCAGTAAAATTGCGCTTAACAATACTAGTGGGTGCTGTAGCTCGATGTCTGACAGCATCAGATGCCACCAAGCGATGACCAGCATTAAGCCCAGATGATTAAGGATAAGAATAGGGCGGTAAGAACGGCATAGGGTGTCGTAGTGCAGCTGCTCTGCTGCGGAGATGGAAAAACGTTTTGCCATGGCTGAGTTCTGCTGCATGCTCTGTGAATGAAAGAGCGAACTATAATACGTGCTAATAGTTCGCCCATCATTGATCTAGGTCGCATTGCTCTGCAGGCCGTTAGCGTTTCTTTAGCTTGGCTGCAAGTTCGGCAATACGTTGACCTTGTGCTTCACACAAGTTGATCTCTTCATCACTCAGTCCTGTGTATTGCGTATGCGGGGCAAAGTGGGTCACGCCATAAGGAGTGCCGCCCGTCGCCGTCGCGATCAGGTCGCGGTTTTTGTAGGGAAGGCCTGCCCAAATCATGCCATGGTGTAGCAATGGGATCATCATCGACTGAATGGTCATTTCATGGCCGCCGTGCATGGTGCTGGCGCTGGCAAAGCCACAAGCTGGCTTATCGGCCAACTGACCACTCATCCAGATCGGACTGGTTTGATCCAACATCAGTTTCACTGGTGCGGCCATGCTACCAAAATAGGATGGTGAACCAATTGCTAGACCATCGCAGTTAACGAAGTCTTCGAGCTCACAGTAGGGATAGCCGTCATCTGGAATCGCAGCACTGGTTTGCTCGTGGCTAAACGAAGCTTCCGGAAGCTGTCGCACGACAACGTTAGTATTCGGGACACGCTGCGCACCGCGGGCGATGTGCTTGGCCATGGCGGCCACGGAGCCGTGGCGTGAGTAAAACACCACTAGGATGTTGGTCGCGCTCATTAGAATAGCTCAAGTATAGATTCTGGTGGTCGACCGATTTTCGCTTGATCGTTATGGATTACAATTGGGCGCTCAATCAACTTAGGGTGGTGAATCATGGCCTCGATCAAGGCATCTTCATTGTGCTCGTCTTTAAGGTTGAGCTCTTTGTAAATGTCTTCTTTGATGCGCATCAGTTCGCGTGCAGAGGTCATGCCTAGCTGTGCTAACAATGTTTTGATGGTATCGGCCGTGGGTGGTGTTTGCAGGTATAAAACCACTTCAGGGGAAATGTTGTTTTGCTCAAGTAGAGCCAGTGTTTCGCGGGATTTTGAGCAACGAGGATTGTGGTAAATAACCGTCATACTTGGCCTCAATAATGGATGTAATATAGCTGAAAGTATGGCGTCTTATGCGAACCAAGACGCAAATAAAAAAGCAGAATGAGGTCCGCTCATTCTGCTTTTTTGGGATTAGCTTACGCTAGTTTTTCTAGTAAGAAAGCCACGGCGTCAGTGACGGCAATGTCTTCGCCTTCGCCAGTTGCACGGCTCTTGTATTCAAGCGTGCCTTCTTTCAAGCCGCGGTCACCGACCACGATACGGTGTGGGATGCCTAGTAGCTCACAGTCAGAGAACTTCACGCCTGGGCGTTCTTTACGATCATCAAGGATCACGTCAACGCCTTTTGCTTGTAGTTCGTTGTACAGTGTTTCACAGGCCTCGCGAACTTCTTCTGACTTCTCGTAGTTCATGCCGACGATCGCTAGCTCAAATGGTGCAATCGATTGCGGCCATTTGATGCCTTGCTCATCAAAATTCTGCTCGATAGCCGCTGCAACCACACGTGAAACACCAATGCCGTAACAGCCCATGAACATCACTTGTGCTTTGCCGTTTTCGTCAAGCACAGTGGCTTTCATTGATTCAGAGTAAGTTTGACCTAGCTGGAAGATGTGACCTACTTCGATACCTCGTTTGATCACGATCTTACCTTGGCCGTCTGGAGAAGGATCGCCTTCTACCACATTACGGATGTCAGCAATTTCAAACTCGTCGCAATCGCGTGCCCAGTTTAGACCAGTCACGTGGTAATCGTCTTTGTTAGCACCGGCACAAAAGTCAGACAGTACGGCAGCAGAGCGGTCAACGACCACGCGAATACCGGCTGCTTTTAGGCCTTGCGGACCGATCGAACCAGGCTGACAGCCGATCTTAGCGATGATGTCCGTTTCAGAGGCGAATTCAAATGGTGCTACCGCGCCTTTGATTTTCTCAACTTTGATTTCGTTGATCGAGTGGTCACCACGAAGCACTAGAGCGATGATGTTTGGCTCGCCGTCTTCGTCCACGCCTTTGATCAACATGGTCTTGATGGTTTTCTCAACTGGAAGATTTAAGAATTCCGCTACAGCTGCAATTGTTTTGCAGTTTGGTGTGAACACTTCTTTTAGTTCTTCGGTTGGTGCATCGGCTGCTTGTTTTAGACAAACCGCTTCAGCCAGCTCTACGTTGGCAGCAAAATCAGAAGAATCACTGAACGCGATATCGTCTTCGCCAGAATCCGCTAATACATGGAACTCGTGTGAGTAAGCACCACCGATAGAGCCTGTGTCCGCCTGTACTGGACGGTAATCTAGGCCAATGCGATCGAATACTTTGCAGTAAGCCGCGTGCATTACATCGTAAGTTTCTTGCAGAGATTCACTGTTAGCGTGAAACGAGTAGGCGTCTTTCATCAAGAACTCACGTGAACGCATCACACCAAAACGTGGACGAACTTCGTCACGGAATTTGGTTTGGATTTGGAATACGTTTAGTGGCAATTGTTTGTAGCTGCTTAGCTCGTTACGGGCGATGTCCGTGATCACTTCTTCGTGGGTTGGGCCAAGGCAGTAGTCGCGGTCATGACGGTCTTTAAGGCGCAATAGCTCAGGACCGTATTTTTGCCAACGGCCTGTTTCTTCCCAAAGTTCTGCTGGCTGAACGCCAGGCATGATCACTTCAAGAGCGCCTGCCTTTTGCATTTCTTCACGAACGATGTTTTCTACTTTCTTAAGAACTTTTACACCCGTTGGTAGCCAGGTGTACAAGCCTTTAGATACTTGGCGGATCATACCCGCACGGATCATAAGTTGGTGACTGGCTACTACGGCATCAGAAGGAGCGTCACGTAGGGTAGAAAAAAGATAGTTGCTTGCGCGCATAATATGTCGTCTTTCTATAAATAAGTGATGAAATTAACCCGCAAAGCGGAATTCAATTTGGCCTTCATTTTCAACATCTAAGGCAAAGATGCCGCCAGCTTGAGGAAATTGCTCAAGTTCAGCGTCTGTTTGTGCTGCTCGGCAAGTGGATACGAATAACGTCTTCATATCTTTGCCACCAAAAGCCACCATGGTTGGGTAGGTCGCTGGCAGCGGGTATTCCGCTAGGATTTCACCCGCTGGGCTGATTTTTACCACGCGTTGCCCTTGGTATAGAGCCGACCAATAATTGCCTTCGCTGTCTACTGCTGCGCCATCAGGGCGGCCGTTGCCACGCGGAAATTCAATAAAGGTACGTTTGTTAGTTGCGGCGCCAGTTGCCACATCGTAGTCAAATTGGTAGACGATGTGATTCGGCGTATCAGAGTAGTACATGGTTTTCTGATCAGGCGAAAAGGCAAGACCATTAGAGGTCCATGCGGCTTGGTCGAGCAAGCGCTGTTGACCCTTTTCAAACTGGTATAAGCCGCCTAGAAAAGCATCTTTTGGCGAATACATGGTGCCCGCCAAGAAACGTCCAGAAGGATCACAACGACCATCGTTGAAGCGCGTGGTTTTTTGATCGTAATCGGCGTGCCAGTAAGCAACTAAAGGAGCGTTAAAGTCTGAAAATGTGTAGACACCAGAGCGAAAGGCTGCGATAAAGCCGCCATTTTCAGCTAGGGAAAAACAACCGATTTCTTCATCGAAGCGGCGCACGGTGTGATCACCAGAAACGGTGTTATAGGCGTGCAATTCGAATGAATCGATGTCAACAAAGTAAAGAGTCTGAGCTTTTTCATCCCAGCGAGGGCACTCTGCGAGTTTGGCTTTTGCGTCTAGGACACAACGCATTTCCGTCATGGGAACTCCAAGTCGTAGGGTAGAATTAAAAATAGAATGCTATAGTGCTTATGTAAGGCCACAAAGTAAATAGGAAGTCAGTTACATGTTTGAATTAGATGCAGTTTTAGAGAGAGATTCGGTGTGGATCGGCGATTTTCCGCTTTGTCAGTTGCGCCTCATTAATAATCGCAATGCTCCATGGTTTATTTTGGTCCCTAAACGTGAAGAGGTTGAGGAGATTCATCACCTCGATCCAGAGGAAAGAATGCAGCTGATGGCAGAAAGTTGCCTCGTAGCGGAAACCGTGCAGGACATTTTTTCACCGGATAAATTAAATGTTGCCGCCATTGGTAATAAGGTACGTCAATTACATCTGCACCATGTTGCCCGCTTTGAGCAAGATGAATGCTGGCCAGAGCCTGTGTGGGGGAAAATATCCCAAGAGGCCTACAGCGAAGAAGAGTTGGCCAGCATTTTGCAAAAAGTAACAGGTCTGCTTGCAGATGATCTAGTGACAGCGTACAAATAGTAGCCAGGTCACTTCGGCGGTGGTTTGAGTCTTGAGCTACAGAAGTGATTCATGGATGCAACGGGAACACAGATAATAAAAGGGCGCCATAAGAATGAGTATCAGACGAAGAAAAAAAGCGATTGGGAAAGTTGTTAAGCTTCTGAATCTTGCAACGTCTACAAATTCAAGTGAATCGTCGATGGCGCTGCGTCATGCAGAGGCAATCATCTTTCAAAATGGTCTGTCTCAGGGTGAAATTCCCATGTATCAGCTGTGTGACCGAGCAATGCTGTTCAAGGTGAACTGGAGCGGTACGCCGCGCTACGCTAAGGTTGAGCGCCCCGCTGTTGCAACAGAATCCTTCGCTCAGCGTCGTTTTAGTGAAAAGCCGACTGAGGCAAGCCGAGCATACGCTAACGCCCGAACCATTCTCGATGATTTGGACGAGGTTGTTAGCCCAGAGCAAGCTACTGCCAATAAGGTTGACGAGCCCGAAGAGGAAGTGATGTCTTCATTTGAGACTGGCGCTTACGAAGCGGAAGATATCGAAACCACGGCAACAGACGATGCACTTGATGTCGAAGTGTTTGCAGCTGAGGTGGAGTCAAGCTTAGATGAAGCCGAGGCTGATATTACGGCTAGTGAACCCCAACAAGATAACATTGATACCCTTGCTGATGCTGACAGTTATGCATCTCAAGACAATTCCTTCTCAGAGCCAGAAATGAACGCAGCCGAAGAAAAAGAGCCGGTAACCGAAGAGCGCTTTTACAGCCACGATAATGTGATTAATGCCGCTAATGCGTTCCGCCCGTCTGGTGAACAATTTAAAGAGACCCTGCGTAATCAGTACGCTTCTAGTAATCCAGATGTGCCGTTTGAACAAGACTCATACTGGACTAAAGTGCATGGCATGTTGGTCGATTTTGATGAGTCCGCTGTGTTGGTGGAAATGGCTGGCTTAGAAGGGCAGCTTGAACAGGCGCAACAGGCCTTGCGCAGCAAACGTAGCGAGCGTGCGGTAGTAGAGCAGGAAGAGCTGCGTGAACGTACTGAACGTGCTCGAATTGAGCAGAGTTTTGAAGAAGCCATGGAGCGTGCGTTTCAAGCAAGAGCCCGTGCGTTTGAAGCATGGGAGGCGAAACGAGCGCAAATGCGCGTCGATTCCATGCGCGCTGAGCAAGATGCGCAGCAAGGCTACTCTGAATTGTCTGATCGCCTGCAAGGCTGTAAAGAGCAATACGCTCAGCACTTGCAGCTAAAAGAAGATTACCGCGCCGCCAAGATCATGCATGAGTTACGTCGCCATTTGGCGCTGGCGGCTCGTGGCGACGAACAGGCTATCGAATCTTATGAAACCGTGATTACGATTATGCAGGACAGTGGCTTGAGTTTGCGCGATTTGGAATTCTCCGATATTCGCAACAAGAGCTTGTTTATTCGTCTGCTTGAACGCGAAAGTGCGCAGATTGCCGATGTGCACCAACGTGAGCTATACACTGAAGAAATGCTAGATAAGTTTCTGATGATGAGTCGTCAGGAGCAATCCGCTAGAGCATCCGAGAACCCTATTGAGCGCGTTGAGCGTCTGCTAAAAAGCATCGAAGGGGTCAGTCACTTTGAAAGTCAGAAAGTGATCGAGCAAGTGTTGCAGCTAATGGAGAACCATCAAATCAGCGTGCGTGATCTAGATTATGGTTGTATCAATAAATACTCGGTGTTTATTTGTTTGATTAACTGGGAGGCGGAGCAAATTCACTCTCTTACTGAGCGTGAGAAGTTCACCACGTCTATTCTGGAAGAATACGTACAGCACTCGGTCAGAAATCCCCGCTCTTCGCAAAAAGCCTAATCGGCGGTTTAAATATAAAGCCTCATTCAGCAAGAATGGGGCTTTTTCATTTTGATTTTCTCCATTGATATTGTGAATGTGCAGTATATTTACTGAAAATTTTGCTTTTGCCTTTTAATGCCACGGCGCATCTTTTAACATTCTGCTTCCCCATAAAAGCATAATTCTCAGCAGGAGAGACGCATGAGCATTATTAAACAGGACGATCTGATCACTAGTGTGGCAGATGCCCTACAGTTCATCTCTTATTACCATCCCCTAGACTTTGTTAAAGCGGTGCACGAAGCGTACGAGCGCGAAGAAAGCCAAGCTGCCAAAGATTCTATGGCTCAGATCCTTATCAACTCACGCATGTGTGCGGAAGGTAAGCGTCCAATCTGTCAAGACACGGGTATCGTGACGGTATTCGTTAAAGTGGGTATGAATGTTCAGTGGGAAAGCTCTATGAGCGTGACTGACATGATTAACGAAGGTGTCCGTCGTGCTTACCTTCACCCAGATAACGTATTGCGTGCGTCAATTCTTGACGATCCTGCTGGTGCACGTAAAAACACCAAAGACAACACGCCTGCTGTGATCCACATGGAAATCGTTCCTGGTGACACGGTTGAAGTGCATGTGGCAGCAAAAGGTGGCGGTTCTGAGAACAAGTCCAAGCTTGCTATGCTAAACCCATCTGACTCAATCGTTGAGTGGGTAAAGAAAACGGTACCAACTATGGGTGCTGGCTGGTGTCCGCCAGGTATGTTGGGCATCGGTATCGGCGGTACTGCTGAGAAAGCCATGGTGATGGCAAAAGAATCTCTGATGGAGCCAATCGATATTCATGAACTGAAAGCGCGTGGCCCACAAAATCGCGTAGAAGAACTGCGTCTAGAAATTTTTGAAGCGGTTAACAATCTAGGTATCGGCGCACAAGGTCTTGGTGGTTTAACCACAGTGCTTGATGTGAAAATCATGGACTACCCAACACACGCGGCGTCTCTGCCAGTGGCGATGATTCCTAACTGTGCGGCAACGCGTCATGCGCACTTTGTGCTAGACGGTTCTGGTCCTGCGGATCTTGTGCCGCCATCACTAGATGATTGGCCAGATATTACCTGGGAAGTGGGTGAAAACGTTCGTCGCGTGAACCTGAATGAAGTGACACCAGAAATGGTGAAAGAGTGGAAACCGGGTGAAACCGTTCTTCTTAACGGCAAAATGCTGACTGGCCGTGATGCGGCACATAAGAAGATGGTGGAAATGATGGCCAATGGCGAAGAGTTGCCAGTGGATCTGAAAGGCCGCTTCATTTACTACGTAGGTCCAGTGGATCCAGTGAAAGACGAAGCAGTAGGTCCAGCGGGTCCAACGACTTCGACTCGTATGGATAAGTTCACTCACACCATGCTTGAGAAAACAGGTCTATTGGGCATGATCGGTAAAGCGGAACGTGGCCCAGTGGCGATCGAAGCAATCAAAGAGTTTGGTGCTGTGTACCTAATGGCAGTGGGTGGTGCAGCATACCTAGTGTCTAAAGCTATCAAGAAAGCCGAAGTGGTGGCATTCCCTGAGCTAGGTATGGAAGCGATCTATGAGTTTGACGTGGTTGATATGCCTGTAACGGTTGCCGTTGATGCTGCGGGTACTTCTGTGCACTTAACAGGTCCTGCTGAATGGAAAGCGAAAATCGAAGCGCAAGTGATTGAAGTGAAGTAAGTTTTAAGACTGCTTTCTTTCCTAAAACGCCCTGCTGGCAGTGTCAGCAGGGCGTTTTTTATTGGCCAAATTGTCAGGCCCATTGCAAAAATTGTCAGTTCTTTGAAAAGAGGGGTTTTTTTGTTCGCTTACTACCATACTATGAATCTGTCAAACAACTTTACATTTTAAGGGTTGATTATGGTTAAGATGCTTTTAGCGGACGATGATGCTCGTCTATCAGATTTGGTAAAGGAATACTTCGACGGTGAAGGTTATGAGGTGACTCATGCTTGGAATGGTCAAGAAGCTTTGGATTACATGGAGCAAGATCGCCCTGATATTGTCATTCTTGATGTCATGATGCCTGTGTTGGATGGCTTTGAAACCTTGAAGCAGATTCGTAATAAGAGTGCGATTCCTGTGATCATGCTAACGGCGAAAGGCGATGATATTGATCGTATTTTAGGGTTGGAAATGGGGGCCGACGATTACCTGTCTAAACCGTTCAACCCACGTGAACTGTTGGCGCGTATTAAAGCTATCTTGCGTCGTTCTTCACAAGAGCGTGAAGACGATCCTATGTCAGATTTGAATCTATCTGATGTGTTATTGCGTCGCCGTGATCGCACCGTTTACTTACACAATGAGCCAATTGAGCTGACTACATCAGAGTATTCTCTATTGGAGTGCATGATGATGGTGCCGGGTCAGGTAATGACGAAACAAGAGCTGTCTGAAAAAGCCTTGGGTCGTAAGCTGACTATGTACGATCGCAGTTTGGATATGCATATCAGTAACCTGCGTAAGAAAGTGGGGAACTTTGAAAACGGTGAGCCGCGTATTAAAACGGTTCGTGGTGTGGGCTACATCTTTGTAGATGGAGCAGAAAACTAAGCCAATAGCGCTGGTTGCCTGATTGTATGAAAAATACCTTTTTACGCGTTTTCTTAGTTGTATTGTTTTCAAACATGGTTGTGGTGGCAATCGGTCTAGGGGTGGTTGACTTTCTAGAAGACCGAGACCAGGTCTCGGCCGATGTGCTGGGCGATATTGGTGTCAGCTTGGTTTCCACCTATGAGAAAGATGGCACTAGCGCATTGCAAGAGCAGGCGCGTCGCTTTGAAAAGCAGCTGCATGGAAGTATTTTTATCTATCAAGAAAATGGGCGTCCCTTGTTGCGCCCATTGCCACGTAATTTTCGCGAGCCGCCTACGCTAGATGATGCTGTAGGGTCCGAAGAGGTACAGGCGCTTGCTGATGCCCGTCGCAGCCAGTTTATTCAAGTAATTGGTGCCAGTAACACCCAGTATTTGTTGGTGTTTAGGCCGCAGGATAATAATGACAGCATTAGCCCTTGGGCGATTGCGATGTTGTCGTTGCTGGGCTTGTTTGTTTCCAGTGGTATCTTGGCCTATTGGTTAATGGGGCCTTTACTGAAATTGCAAAAGATTACTCGATCGTTCGGTCAGGGCGAGATGACCGCTCGTGTCGACAGTCGTTTGGTCAAACGTAAGGATGCGATTGGTAACTTGGCACGTGAGTTTAACGAAATGGCGAGCCGTATCGAGACGCTGCTGACCTCTAAGGAGCGTTTGTTGCGTGATGTATCTCATGAGCTGCGTACACCTTTGGCACGTATTGAGGTGGCGCTAACCATTGCTGAGGATAAGCATGGGCAACCAGCGCAGCAGAATTATCTGGATCGGATTCGTAATGAATTGCATGAGCTCGATGAGTTGATCGGACAAGTATTGACCTTGTCTCGCCTCGAGGCGGCTTCAATGCAAAAGGGACCGATTGAACTGCAATCTTGGTTGACCGATATCGTCGATGATGTGCAATTTGAGTCGCAGTTAAGAGGGATTACCATCACTAAAACGGGGGAGCAGCCCAAGTCCTTGCACGGTGATCCGGTCCAGTTACGCCATGCGGTGGAAAACGTTTTGCGTAATGCCTGCTTTTACTCTGGTGAGGGTGGTATGGTGGAAGTCAGCTCTTCTGAAGTGGACAAACAGGCCATTATTTCTATTAAAGACAATGGGCCGGGTGTGGCGGATGAAATGCTTGAGAAGATCTTTCATGCCTTCTTTCGTTCGTCTTCTGCACGTGAGTCCAACAGCGGTGGATTTGGTGTGGGCTTAACCATTGCTAAGCGAATCGTGCAGGCTCACAATGGCGAAATTCAAGCGTTCAATCGCCCTGAAGGTGGCTTAGAAGTGCGTTTTTGCTTGCCTATTGCATAAATTTAAGCGAAAAACGCTTTTTTCCTTGCATTTGGCGCTTCACCCTGTAGTATGCCCCACCGCAAGTTGGCCAGACAGTCGCCGCTTTGACTTTGTCAAAGGGGAGGAAAGTCCGGGCTTCGCAGGGTGAAGTGCCAGGTAATGCCTGGGGGGCGTGAGCCTACGGAAAGTGCAGCAGAAAATACACCGCCTAAGCAGTTTACTGCCGGTAAGGTTGAAATGGTGCGGTAAGAGCGCACCGCGCACCTGGTAACAGTGTGTGGCAAGGTAAACCCCACTTGAAGCAAGACCAAATAGGAACTCATTGGTGTGACCCGCACTGAGTTCGGGTAGGTTGCTTGAGCTGTGCAGTGATGTACAGCCTAGATGAATGACTGTCCACGACAGAACCCGGCTTATCGGCCAACTTGCTCATTCTCTCCCTCTGTTTTACCTCCAAAGTTAAATTTCTCGAAAGCAAACCGCAGATAAATCCAAAATAGTTCGCCAAATGGCGAATTTTTTTTGGTTTTTTTTTACCTATTCGGAAATTTGGTGTTAAATTGTGGGGTAAAGTGTCGATAAGTGGGATATGGGCATGTTCAGAGGAATTCATCAGGTCAGTGTGGACGCAAAAGGGCGCTTGTCCTTGCCGGCGCGCCTGCGTGATGAATTTGCGCAATACGACGATGCGGGAGTGGTGGTCACCATTGATCCAATGTCCCGTTGTTTATTGCTTTACCCGTTATCTGAATGGGAACAGATCCAAGAGAAGCTGGATCGATTGCCATCCTTTCAACCGCAAGCAAGACGATTACAGCGTTTGCTAGTGGGGCATGCGACCGATTTGGAGCTTGATAGTGCGGGAAGGTTGTTGTTGCCTGCGCCATTACGAGAGTTTGCCAAGATCGATCGTAAAACCACCTTGTTAGGTCAAGGTAAGAAACTGGAAATTTGGGGCTTGGAAGAGTGGGAAGCTCAGCGTGAGGAGTACCTGTCCGAAGTCAGCCTAGAAAATTTAGAACTCGATACATTAATGGATATCTCTCTATGACAGATACAACACCAGAACACATCAGTGTCATGCTGAACGAATCGGTCGACATGCTGGTGACTGATCCGGCTGGGACATACGTCGATGGAACGTTTGGTCGCGGTGGGCATACACGTTTGGTGTTGTCACGCTTAACGACCGGCAAAATGCTGGGCTTTGATAAAGACCCAGTGGCCATCGGTCATGGCAAGGCGCTTGAGGCTGAAGACTCGCGTTTTACCATCGTACAAGACAGCTTTGCCAGCATGGCAGAGCACATTCCAGAAGTGTTTGGCACAGACAAAGTTGACGGTGTGATGATGGACCTAGGGGTGTCATCGCCACAACTTGATGATGCTAGCCGTGGTTTTAGCTTTATGAATGACGGCCCGTTAGATATGCGCATGAACCCGAATGCGGGTATGAGTGCAGCTGAATGGATCGCAGTCGCTGCGGAAAAAGAAATTGCCGATGTTATGTATCAATACGGTGAAGAGCGTTATTCCCGCCGTATTGCCCGTGCCATTGTGGAATACCGTGCACATACGCCAATTACAACCACCAAGCAGCTTGCCAAAATTGTTGCTGAAGCTCATCCCGCTTGGGAAAAGGGTAAGAACCCAGCCACGCGTGCTTTCCAAGGGATACGTATCCATATCAATAACGAGCTTGGCGATCTAGAAACGGGTCTTGAAGCCGCGGCGCAAGCCTTGAAAGTAGGTGGCCGTTTAGTGGTGATTAGCTTTCACTCGTTGGAAGACCGCATTGTTAAGCAATTTATGAAAAAGATGTGCAAAGGGCCAGATTTGCCACGCCATTTGCCGATTCCTAATACCCATCTGGATATTCATTTCAAAACCGTGGGTAAGGCGATTAAGCCTTCGAAAGGGGAAGTGAATGATAACGTTCGCTCACGCAGTGCGGTGTTGCGTGTAATGGAGCGAATCAGTGAGTAGCCAGACGGCAAAATTGGTGTCTTTTCTAACAACTCTGTTGTTGTTAGGAGTGATGGCGATTGTCTTGGTTATTCAGGTGTATGACTTTCGTAGGGACTTTGCGTACCTGCAAAAGCTAAAAAAAGACGAAGTGAACTATGAGGTGGTTTGGGGGCAGCTATTGTTGGAACAAAGCGCCCTGACCCAACCAAGTCGATTGGAACAAGCAGCAATAAGGGATTTGAAAATGCATGCTCCGACCCCGGAAGAATTGGTCATTGTGAAACCATGAACACGAACGAACGTAGTTTCTCACCCAGCCGTTGGCGCCTACATTTGGTGTACGGCATCGCCTTATTACTGTTCTCTGTTGCAGCAGGGCGCCTGTTTTATTTAACCGTTCTTGATAAAGAATTCCTGCAGAACCAAGGCGAGATGCGAGCGGTTCGCACTGAGTCGATTCCGGCGACTCGAGGGATGATCTTGGATCGTAACGGCGAACCCTTGGCGGTCAGTACGCCGACTTGGACGGTGATTGCCAACCCTAAAGATCTTTGGGCCCTAGCGACGGATCCAGAAAACTTGGCTAAGCCGTTAGGCGAGCGAAAATCACCTGAGCAAGAAATTGCTCGTCTTGCAGAGGCTATGGGTGTCGGTTCGGCGCTTTTGAAAGAGCGTTTTGAAGTCAATCGCAACAAAGGATTCATGTATCTGAAGCGTCAAATTCCGCCGCATGAAGCGGAAGCGATCTTAGACGCTCAAGTGGTGGGCGTCAGCAAGATTAAAGAATACAAACGCTTTTATCCTGCGGGTGAAGTCACTGCGCAAGTGGTCGGCTTTACCAACATTGATGATAGAGGCCAAGAAGGCCTTGAGCTCGCTTACGATCAGGCTTTGCAAGGCAAGCCTGGTAAGTTCTCTTACATGAAAGACCTAAAAGGCAACATTATTCGCACTCTGGGCGAAGAGGTGCCTGAGCAGGCTGGTGAAAATATCGAGCTAAGTATCGATATGCGTCTGCAATATCTTGCTTACCGCGAACTTAAAGCGGTGGTTACTGAGCAGCGTGCCAGCTCAGCGTCAGCGGTGATCTTAGATGTGCGCACGGGTGAGATCTTGGCGATGGTCAACCAACCATCCTTTAACCCAAATGATCGCTCAGATCTTGAACCTGAAGAGTTGCGTAACCGTGCGGTTATCGACTTGTTTGAGCCGGGTTCAACCATGAAACCTTTTTCGGTAACAGCGGCACTTCGCTCTGGTCAATACAATACCGAATCCATCATTGATACCAGCCCAGGCTATATGAAATTTGGTCGCTACACGATTCGCGACTTTAGAAACTACGGCAAAATCGATTTGGAAACCGTGTTGGTAAAATCGAGTAACGTGGGTACGTCACACATTGCGCTCTCGCTACCGCAGGATACCATCTGGAATATGTTCTATGAGTTGGGGATTGGTTCTCCTGTTGGTTTAGGATTTCCTGGTGAAACCACTGGTAAACTTCCTATGCACCCGAAATGGCATCCCTCTGAAATTGCGACCTTGTCTTACGGTTATGGTCTAGCGGTGTCGACCTTACAGTTGGCACAGGCATATATGATTCTTGCGAATCATGGTTACAAGGTGCCAGTGACGATCTTTAAGCAGGATATTCCACCGCAAGGTGATCAGGTTATTCCGGCAGACATTGCCCAAGATGTGGTGCATATGCTTGAAGCCGTAATTACCAAGGGTTCGGGTAAGAAAGCGCAGATTCCTGGCTACAATGTAGCGGGTAAGACAGGTACCGTGCATAAAGTTGGTGAAAGCGGTTACGAATACGATCAATATATTTCTCTGTTCGCTGGCATTGCCCCAGCCACTAATCCACGTTTGGCCATGGTGGTAGTGGTTAATGACCCTAAAGGTCGAAAATACTACGGTGGTGAAGTCTCCGCGCCAGTATTTTCACGTGTGATGGAGGGCGCTTTGACTGCGTTAAATATTCCACCAGATCGTCCGGAAGGTTTGCGTGAAGTGCGCCTAGAAGAGACGGAGAAGGCTCCTTATCGAATCGTACAAGGAAACTGATATGTTTACCTTCGAGCAGCTTTTAACTTGGCTTCACCTCGAGAATCGTTGGAAAATTGAGCAGCATGAGTATCGGTCTTTAGAGACCGATTCTCGTTTAGTGACCCCTGAAACGGTGTTTATTGCGCTACCTGGCGTGTCTAGCAATGGTTGGGATTATCTCGATCAGGTGGCAGCAAAGGGATGTACTGTTGCACTTATTCCAAAGGGGTTGGGGCTTACCTCTGAAACCATGGTTTTGCTTGAAGTGGAGTCTATCGAACAGGTGTTGGCTCAGCTTGCCCGTCATGTCTACGGACCTATTCCGCAGCATATTGTGGCGGTGACTGGTACCAACGGTAAATCCAGTATCTGCTATTACATCGCCCAGCTTGCTCAAGCGCTCGGTCTTAAGAGCGCCATGATTGGTACTTTTGGTATTGGTCTTTTGGGGGATTTACAGGAAGCGAAGCAAACCACACCGGATCTGCTGACTTTACATAAGCTTTTGTCTTCTTTTGCTAGCCAAGGTGTTGATCTGGTGGCATTTGAAGCCTCGTCTCATGCCTTGGATCAACAGCGTCTTGCTGGTGTGCCTGTGTCAACCGCTGTTTTCTCAAACCTTACTCGCGATCATCTTGATTATCACGGCTCAATGGAGAATTATGCCTGCGCCAAACGACGTCTATTTGAATTTGCGTCGTTACAGCGTGCCATCGTCTGTGCGGATTCTGATTATGCGGAGTTTATGGTAGCGACCTCTGCAGCGCCGGTGTGGCGTTACTCGGCCGCTGCCAGTGAAACAGCACAATTTTGTGTATTAGAAAAGTCGTTTGAACAAACGGGCGTGCGCTTGAGTGTTCAGGTGTTAAATAAAGAATACTCCGTGTTTTTACCTTTGCTAGGTGACTTTAACGTACAGAATGCCTTGGCGGCATTGGCAGCGGTATTGTCTGCGCTAGATGCGCCAGAACAAGCCATTGCAGCATTGACCAGTTTGCAAGGTGCTCCAGGGCGTATGCAGTCTTGTAAACAAGATGGAGCGCCTTTGGTATTGGTGGATTATGCTCATACCTCGGATGCGCTTGATGTGGCGCTAAAAGCGATTCATGCCCATGCCTCCGGTCGAGTGATCTGTGTCTTTGGGTGTGGCGGTGATCGTGATAAGGGTAAGCGTCCTATGATGTTGTCAGTGGCGCAGCGGCAAGCAGATGCTGTTTGGTTGACCTCGGATAATCCACGGACTGAAGCTGCGCAAGCCATTATTGAAGATGCCTTGACTGCCTTGGATAAGTCCTTGGCTGAGGTGACCGTTGAGGCGGATCGCCATCGTGCTATCGCGCAAGCGATAGCGACGGCAAGTCCTGAGGACATTATTCTGATTGCCGGTAAAGGCCATGAAACCTACCAAGAAATAAACGGTGTTCGACACCATTTTGATGATCGAGAGGAAGCCCAAGCGGCGTTGAAGGCGTATGTTGCACAAGCTTAAATTGTCTGAAATTGCTAATGAAGTTGGTGGTCGACTGGTTGGGCAAGATGTTGTGGTGACGGATATCTCCACCGATTCCCGTGAGGCGCTTGAGCAAAAGCTATTTGTGGCGCTGGTTGGCGAACGTTTTAATGGCCATCAATTTACCGATCAAGTCATGCAGCAGGGCGCCGCTGCTGTCTTGGTGAGTGAGTCCGTTGCCACAGAACCGCGTATCGAAGTGGTGGACACGACACAAGCCTATGCCCTAATCGGGCGTATGATGCGTCGCATGTTCACAAGACCAGTGGTAGCGATCACCGGCAGTAATGGTAAAACCAGTGTTAAAGATTGGTTGGCACGCGCTTTGTCCGAACATGGCCAAGTGCTGAAAACACAAAGTAACTTGAATAATCAAATTGGTGTACCAAAAACCTTACTGAATTTGTCTGCTGCGGATCAATATGCCGTGATTGAAGCGGGCACCAGTTTTCCAGGTGAAATTGAAAAGCTAGGTCAAACGATTGAAGCGGACGTGGTGGTGCTCACCAATGCTAGTGGTAGTCACTTGCTCGGCTTTGGTTCTATTCAAGGTATCGCCGTTGAAAAAGGCATGTTGTTTGAAACAGCAAAGCCCGATGCCACAGTGGTACTCAATGCCGATGATGCGTCTTATGAGTACTGGTTGAGCCATGTTGGTGATCGAGAGGTGCGTTCGTTTTCTTTTAGTGATGCTAGCGCAAGCTTATATGCCAGTGATATTCAGGAGTCAGTCTCTGGCTCTACTACTACCTTGGTATATCAAGGTCAAACCTATCAGCTGATTTTAGATCGCCCCGGCAAGCATCATATTGCTAATGCCATGGCGGTGGCGCTGGCAATGACGGCTTTGGGCTTTGCACTGATTGATGTGGTGGCACAATTAAAGCACCCAGAACAAGTGCCAGGTCGAATGGAGTTGTTGACCTCAAAAAGTGAAGCCGTCGTCATTAATGATTGCTACAATGCTAGCCCTAAATCCGTTGAGGCGGCCATGGATGTGTTGGCTTTATATGCCGATCATACAAGGTGGATGGTGCTCGGGGCGTTGGGCGAACTGGGTGATCAAGAAACAGCGATTCATTACGGCTTGGGGCAATACGCTGCTCAAGCACAAATTGAGCATCTGATTACCGTAGGTCCGATTGCCGCTCATGCCAGCGAAGGATTTATACAAACAAAATCGTCTGTGCAGCAGGTGCACTCTTGCCAGACCAAGGACGAAGCGTTGGCATTACTTGCCACGCTCGATTCAGAACATGTCATTTTGGTGAAAGGGTCTCGCTCAGCCAAAATGGAAGATATTGTTAACGCTCTGAAAAATTAGGAATTTACCTAACCATGCTACTGCTTTTAACAGCTTACCTTAGCAAATATTTTACTTTCTTTACGGTGTTCAACTACCTGTCGTTACGTGCAATTTTAGGGGTATTGACGGCACTGTTTATTTCTCTGTTAATCGGTGGCAAGGTGATTCGTTTGCTACAGCGTCTGCAAATTGGCCAGGCGGTGCGTGATGATGGTCCGCAATCCCACTTAAGCAAGGCGGGTACCCCAACCATGGGGGGCGTGATGATTATTTTTTCCATTGCCATCAGTACATTGCTGTGGGGTGACCTGAGCAACCCATATGTATGGGTGACCTTGTTAACTATGCTGGCCTTTGGAGCAGTGGGTTGGGTAGATGACTATCGCAAGGTGGTGGAGAAAAATTCCCGTGGTCTACCGGCGAAATGGAAATACTTCTGGCAGAGTGTGTTCGGTCTATCGGCGGCGATCTACCTGTACTCGATTGCCTCAACGCCAGCGGAAACCTCTTTGTTAATTCCATTGTTTAAAGACGCAGTGATTCCATTGGGGATCTTCTTCGTCGTGTTTACCTACTTTGTTATCGTCGGCACCAGTAATGCGGTTAACCTAACCGATGGTTTGGACGGCTTGGCGATTTTGCCAACGGTATTGGTGGGTGGTGCTTTGGGCTTATTTGCTTACCTGACGGGTAACGTTAAGTTCGCTGATTACCTATTGATTCCTTATGTGCATGGTACTGGTGAACTGATTATCTTCTGTTCCGCATTGGTGGGTGCTGGCTTGGGTTTCTTGTGGTTTAACACTTACCCAGCCCAAGTATTTATGGGTGATGTCGGTGCCTTAGCGTTGGGTGCGGCGCTGGGTGTGATTGCTGTAATCGTGCGTCAGGAATTGGTGTTGTTCATTATGGGCGGTGTGTTTGTCATGGAAACCGTATCGGTTATCTTGCAGGTGGCCTCTTACAAGTTAACCAAGCGCCGAATCTTCCGTATGGCGCCGATCCATCACCACTTTGAATTGAAAGGTTGGGCTGAGCCAAAAGTGATTGTACGTTTTTGGATTATCACTGTGTGCTTGGTATTGATTGGCTTGGCGACGCTTAAGGTAAGGTAATCGATCATGTCTTTGATTTCTTCGGATCGTGTTCGTGCGGTAGTGGGCTTGGGCGTGAGTGGTGTTTCTACGGCCAAGTTTCTGGCCAAGCAGGGCTTAGATTTTTATGTGGTGGACTCCCGAGACAACCCGCCAGGATTGGATCAAGTAAAACAGATTTGCCCAGCAGAGCGCATTTTCACAGGTAGCTTAGATCATCTTAAAACCTTAGGTGTGACGGAACTGTTTGTCAGCCCAGGTATTGCCTTGGCAACCCCAGTGCTACAAGAGTTAGCGCAATCGGGTGTGCAGATGCGTGGTGATATTGATCTGTTCTGTGATTACGCTAACGCCCCCTTCATTGCCATTACCGGTTCTAATGCAAAAAGCACCGTGACCACCTTGGTCAATGAATTGTTATTGGCATTAGGCAAACGCTCCATTGCTGGCGGTAACCTTGGTTTACCTGCGTTGGATTGCATTGGTGATGAGATTGACTTCTACGTGCTTGAGCTTTCTAGCTTCCAGTTGGAAACAACACATGCACTGAAAGCGGATGTGGCCTGTTTACTGAACGTCTCTGAAGATCATATGGATCGTTACGACGATCTGTACAGTTATCAACGTGCCAAGCAACGCATTTACCGTGGCTGTAAAGCGGCGGTTTGTAATAAGCAAGATATTCTGACCGCACCCTTATTGGCGCAAAATACTCCCGTACGCGCGTTTACCAAGGGTAGTCCAGACCTTAAGGAATTTGGTTTATTAAAAGACCAAGACGGGGTGTGGTTGTCTCATGGGGTGAAACGCTTATACAACACCAATGATATCAAATTAAAAGGTGAGCATAACTACGCCAATGTGTTGGCTTGCTTAGCGATTCTAGATGTCTTGGGATTACCAATTGATACGCCAGAAGTGGCGCAAGTGCTCGCGACCTTTGCTGGTCTTGCACATCGTTGTGAAACCGTGCGTGAACTAGAGGGCGTCGCTTACATCAATGACTCAAAAGGCACGAATGTGGGCGCCACGCTTGCAGCGTTGGAAGGTCTTGGTAATAAGCAGGCGAAAACCATTCATTTGTTAGCGGGTGGTGTCGGCAAAGGTGCTGATTTTTCACCGTTAGCACCAGCCTTAGCAAAATTCGTCAAACATCTTTATGTATTTGGTAAAGATGCCAGCAATATCATCGACATCGTACCGGAAGGCACGGCATACTCCGAGCACCTAGATCTTGCAGGGGTTATGGATGCAGTAAAATCCGAAGTAAAACAAGGTGATATCGTTTTGTTTTCACCCGCTTGTGCAAGTTTTGATCAATATAAAAACTTCGAGGCCCGTGGCGATCACTTTGTTGAATTGGTGAACCAGCTATGACTATCCGTGCGATTCTTGAGCCTATTTCGTACAAAGAACTGCGTCAAATTGACCCTATGTTTATGGCGTCTGTGGCGTGTGTATTAGTGCTTGGGATCGTAATGGTGTCCAGTGCTTCGATTTTTTTATCGGAGACCAGATATGACCATCCATTTTACTTTATGGTGCGACAAATCATTTATTTGATGATTGGTCTGGGGTTCGGCTACTTCATGATGTCGATCCCAACCGAAACCCTGCATAAGTGGGGGGTGCCGTTAATGATGTTCTCATTGCTGCTATTAATATTGGTGTTGGTGCCGGGCATCGGTAAAACGGTAAATGGTAGTCGGCGCTGGATCAATTTAGTGGTGTTTAACCTGCAGGCCTCGGAGGTCGCCAAAGTCTGTATGGTGGTCTATGTCTCTGGTTATCTGGTGCGGCGAGCGGATCGTGTGCGTCAGCAGTTGATTGGTTCGGGGATGCCGATGGTGGTGTCCTTTTTGTTTTTAATCTGTTTGCTATTAGAGCCAGACTTTGGTGCCTCAGTCGTATTAATCGGTACTGTGATTGCCTTGCTATTTATAGCCGGTGCCCCTATCTACCAGTTCATTGGCTTGGTGTTTGCGGTTATCGGCGCATTAGGTGTGGTGGCGATTTCGGAAAGTTACCGTGTGAAGCGCTTGATGAACTTTGTTGATCCTTGGGCGGACCCGTACAACGAAGGTTACCAGTTATCGCAAGCCTTGATTGCCTATGGTCGTGGTGAGTGGTTCGGTTTAGGGCTTGGTAATAGTGTGCAGAAACTGGCCTACTTGCCTGAGGCGCATACGGACTTTGTATTTTCGATTTGGGTCGAGGAAACGGGCATGTTTGGCGGCTTGCTGTTGCTCGGGGTGTTCGGTGTGATGCTTTCCCGTGTCTTTAAAATTGGTCAAACCGCCATGCGTTTGGGCCGATTGTTCCAGGGGTACATGTGTTTTGGTTTTGCCATTTTGATTTTGGCTCAGGTGATTATTAACGTCGGTGTGAATACCGGATTTTTGCCAACCAAAGGGTTAACCCTGCCTTTGATCAGCTACGGTGGTAGTAGCTTGATCATTACTTTAGGCAGTTTATTTGTGGTTGGGCGAGTCGATATTGAAAACCGTCGCCAAGAACCTGTTGAAGAGAAACAAGAAAAGCCTGCTACAGGGCGCAGTGCAAAAGCCATGACAGAAGTAGGGGAAGTGTAAGGTGTCTAAACCTAAAAAAGTAATGCTCATGGCTGGTGGAACCGGTGGTCATATTTATCCAGCGCTGGCTTGTGCCGAGAAGTTCTCATCATTGGGAATGGAGGTGTGCTGGATGGGATCTGCTGGTGGTATGGAAGAAACGCTGGTGCCGAAGTATGACATTCCCCTGCACACTGTCTCCATCAAAGGTGTGCGCGGTAAAGGTGCGCTTGGGTTGTTGCTAGCGCCTTGGCGTATTGCGCATTCCATTGGTCAGGCGGTGGCGATTATGCGTCGCGAAAAACCGGACTTGGTATTGGGAATGGGGGGCTTTGTTGCGGGACCTGGTGGTGTGGCAGCCAAGCTGCTCGCTGTGCCGTTGGCGATTCATGAGCAGAATGCGGTTGCGGGTACAACCAATAAATTGTTGTCCAAGATTGCCAAACTAAAGCTACAAGCCTTTGAAGGGGCGCTGCCTGGCGGATTGACCGTAGGCAATCCTGTTCGTGGTGCGATCTTGTCGCAAAAAGCGCGTGCTGTGCGCGAAGAGTCTGCACGACCACTGCGCTTGTTAGTGGTGGGTGGCAGTTTAGGGGCGAAAGCCATTAATGATGTGGTGCCACAATTATTAGCGAATTGGCAACACGACACGCGTTTAGATGTTTGGCATCAAACGGGGGCGAAGAATCACCAAGCGGTGCAGGCCGACTACGATAAGTTAGGTGTATCAGCACGAGTCGATGCTTACATTGATGATATGAGTCAGGCTTATTATTGGGCGGATGTGGTGTTATGTCGCGCCGGAGCCATGACCGTCAGTGAATTGGCAATTGCTGGTTTGCCATCGATTTTAGTGCCGTATCCTCATGCTATTGATGACCACCAAACGGCCAATGCGCGCTCTTTATCTCAAGTGGGTGCGGCTTATTTAATGCCGCAACCAGAGTTCAATTTAGCCAGCTTAGAAAGCTGTCTGGTCGAATTGACAGACGATACCAATAAATTACGAACCATGGCTGAGCAAGCGAAACTGGTTGCTCATCCTGATGCCACCCAGACGGTGGTTTCTCAGTGTATAAGGTTAATGAAGAAATGATGGAAGCTAAATTTCGTTACGATATTCCTACGATGCGTCGTATTCAAAACATCCACTTTATCGGTGTGGGTGGTGTGGGCATGTCGGGTATTGCTGAGGTGTTGTGTAACCAAGGTTACAACGTCAGTGGTTCTGATATGAAGGCTTCCTCAACGACTGAGCGCCTGGCGCAACTTGGCGTAGAGATTTTTATCGGTCACCAAGAAGAAAATGTTAAAAACGCCCATGTAATTGTGGTGTCGAGCGCGATTGATAAAAGTAACCCTGAAATTAAATGGGGTAAGGAGCATCGTATTCCGATCGTGCGTCGCGCCGAAATGTTGGCGGAGTTAATGCGTTACCGTCATGGTATCGCGGTCGCGGGTACTCACGGTAAAACCACTACGACAAGTTTGATGGCGTCGATTTTGGCAGCCACAGATGAATCGCCAACTTTTGTTATCGGTGGTCGCTTGACCAGTGCTGGGGCCAATGCACAATTAGGTAGTAGTAAGTACCTAGTTGCAGAAGCGGACGAAAGTGATGCTTCCTTCCTTCATCTACAGCCGCAAACCGTGATTGTGACCAACATCGATGAAGATCATATGGATACCTATAACGGTGACTTTGAACAAGTGAAGCGTACCTTTATTGAGTTTATCCATAACCTGCCGTTTTATGGTTTGGCGGTGCTGTGTGTTGATGACGAGAACGTGCGCGAGATTATGCCTGAGCTAAGTCGACCAGTATTGACTTACGGTATTGATAATGAGGCCGACTTTTATGCCACGGAAATTTCGCAAAAAGGTCGCTTCTGTGAGTTTTTGGCGCACCGTCCTGAAGGTGAACCACTGCGTATTCGCCTACCTATGCCGGGTCGTCATAACATTCTTAATGCGCTGGCGACCATTGCTGTAGCGACGGATTTGGGGGTTGATGCCAGTGCGATTAAAGCCGGTCTAATGGGCTTTGAAGGGGTAGGTCGTCGTTTCCAAGAACAAGGCGATTTGAAGCTACCTGAAGGTGGCAATGTGATGTTTATCGATGACTATGGTCATCACCCAAGTGAAGTGAATGCCACCATCAAATCGATCCGTGCTGGTTGGCCGGAAAAACGTTTGGTGATGGTCTATCAGCCGCACCGTTACACGCGTACCCGTGATTTGTATGAAGACTTTGTAAAAGTTTTGTCTGATGTGGATGTGTTGTTGCTGTTAGATGTGTATTCCGCTGGTGAAACCCCAATTAACGGTGCTGACAGTAAATCCATGTGTGGCAGTATCCGTCAGCGTGGCGCAGTCGATCCAGTACACGTCAGTAGTGAGGATGATTTGCGTTCGATCTTGGCAAATGTTTTACGCCCTAACGACTTGCTCATCACTCAGGGAGCTGGTGATATAGGTGCGATTTCGAAAAAGTTGGCGGCAGAGGGTATCTAACATGACTTCATTGAAAGAAAAAACGGTTGCCGTCATCTATGGTGGCCGCTCTGCGGAGCGTGAAGTATCACTAGAAAGTGGTACTCGAGTTGCCCAAGCGCTGCTGAACAAAGGATATCAAGTCGTCAAAGTGGATTTATACGGCGAAGGTGCTAAGCAAGATCCAGTCAAGCAATTGATGGATGCGAACTTTGATATGGCCTTCATTGCTTTGCATGGTGGTGAAGGTGAAGACGGCCGCGTTCAGGCGTTGTTAGATATGTTGGAAAAGCCCTATACCGGCAGTTTGCCACTGGCATCGGGTTTTGCTATGGATAAAGCGCTGACTAAGCGTTTTTGGCAAGGTATTGGTGTGCCGACGCCGAATTACTTGTGCTTCAGTGGTGAGCCTGATGTGGCGCAAATTAATGATGAAATGAGTTATCCACTCATTATCAAACCTTCTCGAGAAGGTTCGACCATTGGTATCAGTAAGGTCAATGATGCGTCGGAATTGGCAAAAGCGTTGCTTGATGCCAAACGCTATGACTCCGATATTTTGGTCGAAGAGTTTGTCTCAGGGCCTGAGTTTACGGTGGCGATCATCGATGATGTGGCCTATGCGCCGATTGGCTTAAAGCCTTCTAAAGATCATGCTTTGTATGATTACGAAGCCAAGTACTTGGCTGATGATACGCAATACCTGTTGCCGTGTGGTTTATCTGAGGATCTTGAGCTTGAGATTCAAGGGTTGGCGCTCGATGCCTACCGCTCGCTGAACTGTCGTGGCTGGGGACGAGTGGATATCATGCAAACTGCTGAAGGTAATTTTACGGTACTGGAAGTGAATACCTCACCGGGTATGACGTCCCACAGTTTGGTACCGATGGCAGCTGCTTACGCGGGTATCAATTACGACGACTTAGTCGATATGATCCTTGTTAAAGCGTGGCAAGAAGCCGTAGAGGCCCAATAGTAGTATGCGCACGGCAGCGTTACTGGGCGCCATTTTACTTATTGTGTTTGCCTTATTTCAGGAAAATCCGGATCAAGTGGCGTCGGATGCGCCAATGTTTGATATTCGCAAAGTCGAGGTTGTGGGTGATTTGCAATACGCTGATCGAGAGGTGTTGCAAAAAAGATACAATCAACTGCTGGGGCGTGGGCTATTTGATGAGTCAATGGAAGCTCTAAAATATATCGGTGAACAGCCAGCTTGGGTTGAATCTGTAAAGATTCGGCGGGTCTGGCCTCATACGCTACGTATTGAAGTCAGTGAGCATAAGCCAGTTGCTTTGTGGAACGATGGGAAGATTATTACCGCTAGTGGGAAAATTATTGCGCCTGTGACTGCGCCGGATCTGCCGCTTACTCAGCTGTATGGGCCGACGGATACCGAAGCAACTGTGCTGGATCAGTTTACTCTGATTAGTCAGTTTTTATCGACCACGACATTGCGCATAGCGGGATTGGAGTTGGAAGATCGTGGCGCGTGGAATATTTCATTTGCGAATGGCGTGAGTGTTAAACTCGGTCGTGATGAGGTTTTAGAGCGATTACAGCGCTTTGTAGCAGTGTATAAAAGTGATTTATCGGGTAGAATAGACCGAATTGCCTCGGTCGATGCCCGCTATCCTCATGGGGTAGCGGTGAAATGGAAGCCAGAACAGTAAAAGTTGGTCTGATTGTTGCTTTTTTGAGCAATGAATGTTGGTTGTAGGATAGCTAGGATTTTTATGATTGTTGGATTAGACGTTGGCACTTCAAAAATTACCTGCGTAGTCGGGGAAAAAGGTGTTGATGGTGTAATGGAAGTGGTTGGTGTAGGCACTCATGTTGCGAAAGGCATGAAGCGTGGTGTCGTCATCAATATCGAGTCCACTGTGCAATCTATCCAGCGAGCAGTAGAAGAAGCTGAGCTGATGGCTGGCTGTAACATTCATTCTGTTTATGTCAGTGTTGCAGGTAGTCATATTCGCAGTCAGAACTCCCACGGTATCGTGGCAGTCAAAGATGGCGAAGTGCAAGTTGAAGATATTGAGCGCGTGATTGATGCTGCGCAAGCGGTGCCGATTTCATCGGATCAACGTTTGCTGCATGTGTTACCGCAGGAGTTTAATATCGATTCCCAAGAGGGTATTCGCGATCCACTGGGGATGTCGGGTGTCCGTCTGGAAGCAAATGTACATTTGATTTCTGGCGCAGCCAATGCGGTGATGAATGTTGAAAAATGTATTCGTCGCTGTGGCCTTGAAGTAGATGGTGTGATTTTGTCACAACTGGCTTCAAGCCAAGTGTGTTTGAGTGAAGATGAAAAAGATTTGGGTGTTTGCTTGGTGGATATCGGTGCAGGAACGTCTGACATTGCTGTCTGGCTGGACGGTGCTATGCACCACACAGCGGTGGTGCCAGTTGCCGGTGATCAAGTGACCAATGATATTTCCATGGCGTTACGAACGCCGACTCTGCACGCTGAAAAGATTAAGATCAAATATGCTTGTGCAATGTCCAGCTTAGCGTCTGCGGATCAACGTATTGAAGTACCAAGCGTTGGTGATCGTAAGCCGCGAGCAATTTCTCGCCATGCGTTAGCCGAAGTTGTTGAGGCGCGTTATGAAGAGATTTACAAAATGGTGTTGGATGAGTTGAATCGTAGTGGTTATGCTGAACGCATTCCAGCGGGCATCGTCATTACGGGAGGCACTTCCTTAATGGAGGGTGCTGAAGCCTTGGCTGAGCGCATCTTTGATATGCCAGTTCGAATAGCGTCTCCTTACCTTGCTAGTGGGGTAGCTGAGATGGTGGATAATCCAAGCTATTCAACCAGTGTAGGTTTGTTAGAATACGCCGGTGCAGGTGTGCCGGTTCCTGATGTAACGGAGTCGTATGCTCAGGAAAAAGCGCCTCGGAAAAAGTTTCTGCCCGAAGTGGCGAGCGGTGAAGCCAAGCCTGCTTTCAGTCCAGCGAAGGCGTGGCACAAGGTAAAAGACTGGTTTCAGAGTTATATTTAGTCAGGAATGACAGCAAGAATTATAGGAGCTTAAAGCCCATGTCCATGAACGTATTTGATTTAGCCGAAGAAAACTTATCAGACAATGCTGTCATCAAGGTAGTTGGTGTTGGTGGTGGCGGTGGTAACGCTGTTAAGCACATGCTTGAAAGCAACCTGGATGGTGTTGAGTTTATCTGTGCCAACACAGATTCAAAAGCACTGATTGGCTTAGATTCTGGTATCACGCTGCAGCTTGGTACGACCGTAACGAAAGGTCTAGGTGCGGGTGCAAATCCTAGTATTGGTCGTGACTCCGCTCTTGAAGATCAAGAGAAAATTACGGAATTGCTAACTGGTGCGGACATGGTATTCATCACTGCGGGTATGGGTGGTGGTACAGGTACGGGTGCGGCACCTGTTATCGCGAAAGTAGCTCGTGAACTAGGTATTTTAACGGTTGCAGTGGTGACTAAACCATTCCCGTTTGAAGGTCGTCGTCGTGCCAAGGTCGCTGAAGAAGGTATTAAAGAATTGCGTGATAACGTGGATTCTTTGATCACGGTACCGAACGAGCGTCTACTACCAGTTCTTGGTAAAAACATTTCGCTACTGAAAGCGTTTGGTGAGGCCAACAACGTATTGTTGAATGCGGTGCAAGGTATCACTGACTTGATTATGCGTCCTGGCCTGATCAACGTCGACTTTGCGGACGTGCAGACAGTAATGAAAGAAATGGGTATGGCGATGATGGGCTCAGGCTCAGCGACGGGCGAAGATCGTGCTCGCGTTGCAGCGGAAGCAGCGATTCACAATCCACTTCTAGAAGACATTAACCTTAAAGGTGCTCGTGGCGTGTTGGTTAACATCACCGCCAACGATGAAGTAGGCCTGTCTGAATTTACCGAAGTGGGTAATATCATCGAAGAATACGCGTCTGAAGATGCCACTGTTGTAATTGGTTGTGCCATCGACCCAAGTGTTGGCGAAGAGATGCGTGTCACGGTGGTTGCGACAGGTCTTGAAGGTAAGGGCGGTGCAGCGCAGATGCAGTCTGCGGTTGGTTCAACCGTTTCAACAACTGCTCAAGTTTCAGCGCCAGTGACTGCGGCGCCAGTAGCTGAACCGGTGCAGGTGAATGTTGCTGCTCAGCCTGAAGTGGCAAAGCCTGTAGTTGAAGCAACGCTTAATAAACCAGAATCAAAACTGAATGAATCCTCTGTGAATTCGGCTCAAAGTTCGGAAGACAAGTTGTCATACTTGGATATTCCTGCATTTTTGCGTCGTCAAGCGGACTAGTGAGTTGATTTGCGCAAAAAGTGCGCAGCTTTAGGGTTCTTAATTGTATAAAACGACACTTGTTGGTATTATTCCGGCAAATTTTAACTGTCATCATATTGTAGGAATATAATGGTACGTCAGCGCACGCTTAAAAACATTATTCGCGCTACTGGAGTGGGCTTACACTCCGGCGAGAAAGTTTATCTAACGCTTAAACCGGCACCGGTTAATACTGGTATCGTGTTTGTGCGTACGGATCTTGAGCCACCTGTAGAAATTCTTGGATCGGCTCAGTCTGTTGGCGCTACCAATTTCGCAACGGCTCTACGTGATGGTGAAGTAACGGTAAGTACAGTAGAGCACCTATTGTCAGCCATGGCTGGTTTGGGTGTTGATAACTGTTATGTTGAGTTAAGTTCAAGTGAAGTGCCATTAATGGATGGTAGCGCAAGTCCGTTCGTGTTCTTGCTTCAGTCTGCTGGCATCGAAGAGCAAGAAGCTCCAAAGAAATTTATTCGTATTAAAAAGCTAATCCGTGTTGAGGATGGCGATAAATACGCATCGCTTGAGCCATTTAATGGTTTCCGTTTGTCTTTCACTATTGACTTCCAGCATCCAGCGATCGATGAAGAAGTTCAATTTACGTCAGTAGATTTCTCAACAACGACGTTTGTTAAAGAGATCTCTCGCGCACGTACATTTGGTTTCATGAAAGATATCGAATACTTCAAAAACAATAACCTAGCTCGTGGTGCAAACATGGAAAACGCAGTCGTTCTTGACGACTACCGTGTTTTGAACGATGAAGGTTTGCGTTACCGTGATGAGCTTGTTCGTCACAAAGTATTGGATGCGATTGGTGATTTATACCTACTAGGTCACAGCGTAATTGGTGAATATAAAGCCTTCAAATCGGGTCACGGTTTGAATAATAAGCTTCTTCTAGAGCTGTTACAAAACCAAGATGCTTGGGAATACGTAACTTTCGAAGAAGATGAGGCATTGAATCCGATTTCATTTACGGAATCAGCTGCAATTGCCTAGTTATTGAACGATTCTCTAAAAAGCCAGACTTATGTCTGGCTTTTTTCGTTATAGGGGCTTGATAATTCATGTTTCGGAGCTATTTACCATGTTAGACTCTAAATTATTCTAATTCTAAGTTGTGTTGAAATATGTTCGGAACAGTCATTAAAAAAATTGTCGGTACTAAAAACGACCGAGAAGTAAAGCGTTACAAGAAAGTCGTCTCTCAGATCAACAAGTTAGAAGAGACCTTTAAGGGATTAACCGATGATGATTTGATGGCCAAGTCTAATGAGTTTCGGGAGCGTCTGGCCAAGGGTGAGTCCCTAGACTCTCTTTTGCCAGAGGCTTTTGCAACCGTTCGTGAAGCCAGTAGTCGTGTCATGGGTATGCGCCATTTTGACGTGCAGATGATCGGTGGCATGGTGCTTCACGAAGGACGTATTGCCGAGATGCGTACGGGTGAAGGTAAAACTCTGGTGGCGACATTGGCGGTATACCTAAATGCTCTAGCGGGTAAAGGTGTCCATGTTGTGACTGTGAACGACTACCTAGCACGCCGTGATGCGAACTGGATGCGTCCTCTGTATGAATTCCTAGACATGAGTGTGGGTGTGGTTCACGCCGGACAAGAGCGTGACGAAAAGCGCGCCGCCTACCAGTCTGACATTACTTACGGTACCAACAACGAATTTGGCTTTGATTACTTACGTGACAACATGGTTTTCCGTATGGAAGATCGTATGCAACGTGATTTAGCCTTTGCTGTAGTCGATGAGGTGGACTCGATCCTAATCGATGAAGCCCGTACACCTTTGATTATCTCTGGTGCGGTGGAAGACAGTTCTGAGCAGTACCGTAAGATTAACCAATTAGCGCCACTTCTTATTAAGCAAGAAGAAGAGGGTGAAGAAGTTGGTCACTACACCTTTGACGAGTCGCAGCGCAACGTTGAGTTGACTGAAGATGGTCACCAATTTGTGGAAGCATGGTTGGTAGAGCAAGGCATGCTTGAAGAAGGTGATAGCCTTTACGCAGCGTCTAACTTGCAACTTCTGCATCACGTTTATGCGTGTATGCGTGCCCATGTGGTGTTTAAGAAGAACATCGACTACGTTGTGCAGGGCGATCAGGTGGTGATCGTTGATGAACACACCGGTCGTACCATGCCTGGCCGTCGTTGGTCAGAAGGTATTCACCAGGCAGTAGAAGCCAAAGAGGGTGTTAAGATTCAAGCAGAAAGCCAGACCCTTGCTTCGACTACCTTCCAAAATTACTTCCGTTTGTATGAAAAGCTGTCGGGTATGACAGGTACAGCGGATACCGAAGCGTTTGAATTCCAGCAGATCTATGCTTTGACGGTTATTGTTATTCCAACCAATAACCCGGTACAGCGTAAAGACTTCAATGACTTGATCTTTATGAGTACCGAAGAGAAGTTTGAAGCGATTGTTAAAGACATCGAAGAAACGGTACAGAGTGGCCGCCCAGTTTTGGTGGGTACAGCTTCGATTGAATATTCCGAGTTGCTCTCTAGTTTCCTAGACAAAAAAGGCGTTAAACACAATGTATTGAACGCTAAGCAGCACGAACGTGAAGCGGATATCGTCGCGGAAGCAGGTCGTCCAGGTGCGGTGACTATTGCTACCAATATGGCCGGTCGTGGTACCGATATTGTGTTAGGTGGTAACCTGCAGGTTGAATTGTCTAAGTTGCCCGAAGGCGCAACAGATGCGCAAAAAGATGCTTTAAAAGCAGACTGGAAAGCGCGTCATGAGGCGGTATTGGCAGCAGGTGGTCTACACATTATTGGTACCGAGCGTCATGAATCCCGTCGTATCGATAACCAGTTGCGTGGTCGTGCCGGCCGTCAAGGTGATGTAGGTTCATCGCGTTTCTACTTGTCTCTTGAAGATAACCTAATGCGTATCTTTATGTCTGACCGTATCAAGAAGATGATGCAAGCGTTAGGCATGGAGAAGGGTGAAGCCATTGAGCATAAGATGGTGTCCAATGCCATCGAGAAAGCACAGCGCAAAGTGGAAGGTCGTAACTTCGATATTCGTAAGCAATTGCTAGAATACGATGATGTGGCAAACGATCAGCGTCAGGTTATTTACCGTCAACGTTATGACATGATGGTGTCGAAAGACTTGTCTGGTGCGATCATGTCGATGCGTGAAGAAGTGGTTGCTAATCTAATTGATGAGTACATTCCACCACAAAGCATCATCGATCAATGGGATCTTGAAGGACTAGAAGAGCGTATCCGTAATGAGTTTGGTCTTGAGCTTGCGATTCAGCAGTGGGTGGCGGAAGACAAGAAACTTTACGAAGAGCCGCTGCGTGAGAAAATCTTGCAGGCTTTTGTCGACGACTATGCTGCGAAAGAAGCGATTGCGGGTGCCGAAGGTCTACGTAACTTTGAGAAGCAAGTATTGCTTCAGGTGCTAGATACCCTTTGGAAAGAGCATTTGCAAACCATGGATATGCTGCGTCAAGGCATTCATCTACGTGGTTATGCGCAGAAGAACCCAAAACAGGAATACAAGCGTGAAGCGTTTGAGTTATTCCAAAACCTTCTGGATCAAATTAAGTTTGATGTGATTCAGATTGTCACACGCGTGAAAGTACAATCCGCTGACGAGGCAGAAAAGATTGAAGCAGCACGTCGTGAACAAGAAGCCAAAACGACCATGACCACGAATGTTTCTGATTCGGGTGATGCTCAGGCTAACGCAGCAGCGCCAGCAGGTGATCTGCCTCGTGTGGGTCGTAATGAGCCTTGTCCATGTGGTTCTGGTAAGAAATACAAGCAGTGTCACGGTAGTTTAGTTTAGTAATTTAGTTTAAAGCGAGAGGCCAATATGGCAGTTGGATTAGGTTCTTTTCCTGTAATTCCTTCAATTTCTGGCGTACGTTTCGCCGCGATGGAAGCAGGTGTTAAAAAAGCAAACAAAAAAGACGTGGTTGTCTTTGAGTTGGCAGAAGGTTCTGCAGTGGCAGGTGTCTTCACGCAAAACCAGTTTTGCGCAGCGCCTGTTCGAGTTTGTCGAGAGCATCTTGCTAAAGCTAAGCCGCGCTATCTTGTGATCAATACCGGTAATGCAAACGCTGGTACAGGTAAATCGGGTCTGCAGAATGCTCTGCTTACCTGTGAAACATTGGCGAATCTTACTGGCGTAGCACTTGAGCAGATCTTGCCGTTCTCTACGGGTGTCATCGGTGAGCCACTACCTGTAGCAAAAATCACTAAAGTGCTGCCGGATGCATTGGCGTCTTTGACGTCTGAAGGTTGGGAAAATGTGGGTCGTGGCATCATGACCACAGACACTCTACCGAAAGGTGCTTACCGTCAAGTTGAGTTGTCAGGCGTCACGGTGACGATCGGCGGTATTTCAAAAGGTGCTGGTATGATTCGTCCAAACATGGCGACCATGCTGGGCTACATCTTTACCGATGCGGCGGTTGATCAAGCTGCACTGCAGTCTTTGTTGAAGCAAACGACTGATCAAAGCTTTAACCGTATTACCATCGACAGTGATACCTCAACCAACGATTCTTGTATCGCAGTGGCAACCGCTCAGGCAGCAAACCCTATGATCACAGATTTGACTCAAGGTGATGGTGCGGCATTCGCGGCAGCTTTCCTTGAAGTGATGCAAGAGTTAGCTCACGCCATCGTACGTGATGGTGAGGGTGCAACGAAATTCGTTACTGTTGAAGTGAAAGGCGCGAAAGTGCAATCAGATGCGACTAAGACAGCATTTGAAATCGCTCATTCACCATTGGTGAAAACAGCGCTGTTTGCATCAGATCCAAACTGGGGTCGTATTTTGGCGGTAGTCGGTCGTGCCGGTGTTGAGAATCTAAATGTTGATACCGTGTCTTTGTCGATCAACGGCTGTGAAATCGCTCGCGAGGGTGGTCGTTCGCCGGAGTACAACGAAGAAGCTGGTCAAGCGGCGATGAAGCCTGCTGAAATCCACATTGTTGTGGATCTTGGTGCGGGTGATGCGTCGGATATCGTCTGGACAACGGACTTCTCTCACGAATACGTTACGATCAACGCTGAGTACCGTACCTGATGGTTATTAGTGTTGCGGCGGGCATTATTATGCGTGATGAGCAAGTGTTCATTGCGCTGCGCTCGCAAGATAAGCATCAAGGCGGCTGCTGGGAGTTTCCTGGTGGTAAGGTCGAGCAAGGAGAAGCACCAAGTGCAGCCCTTGCTCGTGAGCTGGCTGAAGAATGTGGTATTCAAGTTAAGCAATCTGCGCCATTTCAGCTGATTCGCCATGACTATTCGGATAAGTCAGTCGAACTTCACTTCTTTAAGGTGACTGACTTTGAGGGTGAACCTCATGGTAAAGAAGGTCAAGAGGTGGCTTGGGTGCCAGTGCAGCAGTTAGGTGAGTTTACTTTCCCAGAGGCCAATGTACCGATTGTAGCGGCGCTGATGGCTGCTTAATGTTGCTTATAGCGTTCGAAAAAAACGGCCTGATGGCCGTTTTTTTTTAATCTAGGATTTTATGTAGTAGTGTTCTGAGTGTTTCTGGTTCAAACACCTTATCGCAAATGGCATCCACGCCCTCTTGGGTGATGTTGGCGAGCTGTGGCTGGTCCGCGTTGGAGGCGACCATCAGGATAGGGATATGAGACAGATGCTCCGTCATGCGAATCGTATGAGAGAACTCAATGCCATCCATTTCCGGCATGTTGTAATCTGTGATGACTAGGTCGTAGTTTTCATCGTTCATCAAGGTGATGGCATCGGCGCCATTGGCGGCCAAGTCGATATTAACAATGCCCATACTTTCCAGTACACGTCGAATATGCTTTTGCGCTAAACGGCTATCGTCGACGATCAGTACCTGCATTTCATGTGGGTCAATCAATTCTAAATCGATTTCTTGTTCCATGCTTAGATCGAGCGTGGCGTTAATAGCGCGCTGCAAATCTTTGTGAGCAAAGGGTTTTGGTAGGATGGCAATTACCCCTGCTTGGCGCAGTGTTTCCAGCATTTCACGATTGCGCTCACTGGACACCAGCATAAAGTTGATATGCTCAGTTTCTGGGTGTTTTTTGATGAGGGTGATGAGTGTTTCTGCGGTGCCATCAGGCAAGTACATGGAAGAAATCACCAGATCGGGCTCATTTTCTTTGATGGCATAAATGGCGGATTTGATCGAGTCGGCGAACGCCAGGTGGCGTATCCCGGTTTCTTCAAGTGCTCTTTGAATGATCTTCTGTTGCGTGGAAGACGGTTCTACTAGCAGAATCGACAGCTCTTCCGAAGATGGCATTAGTTCCATACTACCCTCTGTTGCTAAACAAGTTATACTATCCGAATGTAACACAGCTTCTTCTGTGTGTATTTACAATAGGTCAATAAAAGAGGTTTTAAATGGCGACAGCGAGTGCCTGCCATATCTTGGTGAAAACCAAGCAAGAAGCAGAACAGTTAAAGTCGAAGCTGGATAATGGTGCGGACTTTCATCAGCTAGCTAAGAAGTTTTCAACATGCCCTTCGGGTAAAAAGGGTGGTGACTTAGGGGAATTTCGTAAAGGCGATATGGTGGCGCCCTTTGATAAGGCGGTTTTTACCGGCCCTTTATTGAAGATTCAAGGTCCCATTAAAACCCAATTTGGTTTCCATCTCATCAAAGTGCTTTACCGTTCTTAATAAGGAAGTCGCAGTATGAACATTACTGAATTGTCGTCTCACTACTTTGTCTCGCCTCAAATCGAAATCGCGGATATTGAGGCCTTAAAAGAGCAAGGCTTTACGGTGATCGTTAACAATCGTCCAGATGGCGAAGCGGAAGATCAACCAAGCAGTGCCGAGATTCAAGCGGCGGCAGAGCAGGCAGGTCTAGCTTACCTATACAATCCAGTGGATCTGCAGAAATTGTCGCACAAGGAAGTTGCAGCTCAAGCTGAGCTGATTGCAGCGGATGAAAAAGTGTTTGCTTATTGCCGTACCGGTACGCGCTCTTCTGTATTGTGGGTGTTGGCGAACCAAAAAGACGAGATGTCGTTTATTGCCTTGGTGGCTGAAGTGATGAAAAAAGGCTTCGATTTAGGGCGTTGTTTGCCTGCCATGGAGCGCTTGAAAAAAGCTTAAGTTCTTTTTCTCTTTAAAAAGCCCGCTGTTGCGGGCTTTTTTGTGGCAATTAGTAACAAGTTAGTCGATTATCATATAGGTCAACCGAGTTTATTTTAGTAAACTTGTGGAGCGTAAAGGAGAAAAATGCAGATGGTAAGTCGACCCTCGTTAGAAACTGCTACCGCTTCAGACCCCGATCATTTCGTCGAGCCCTTAGAGCTGGGTAAGCGTGTAAAAGAAATTCGCCTGACAAAAGGCTGGACCTTAGAGGAAGTAAGCAAGCGTACCGGTATTGCTCGCTCTACCTTGTCCAAAATAGAAAACGATCAAGTGTCGCCAAGTTTTGCCATTGTGCAGAAACTGATTGGTGGTCTCGGTATGGATCTGCCGCAATTATTCGTCGAGACACAAGAGCATTCGATTGCTGGGCGTCGCGATATTACTCGCTCTGGTCATGGCGAATCTCATCCTACGGCAACCTATGAGCATGAGTTGCTCAATTACTCGATTAGCCGTAAAAAAATGGTGCCTTTTAAGACCATTGTTCGGGCGCGCAGCTTTTCCGAATTTAAAGAGTGGGTACGCCACGATGGGGAAGAATTTCTCTTGGTTTTATCAGGGAGCGTGATATTTTATTCAGAGTTCTACGAACCGGTAGAGCTGAATGAGGGTGATAGTGTCTATTACGATGCGGCGATGGGTCATATCGTGGTGTCGAACTCTCCGGAAGACGCACAAATTTTGTGGGTAGTTGCCCGCTAATCTGGATTAAGAACAAATTTTATAGGGGTGTTATGCCTAACTCATGGGACGTAGAGAGCTGGCGTCAAAAAACGGCTTTACAGCAACCAGAATACCCAGATGCACAAGCACTGGCTGGTGTAGAACAAACATTGTCTAGCATGCCGCCATTGGTGTTTGCGGGTGAGGCGCGTCAATTGCGCGCTGACCTAGCGCAAGTGGCAAAAGGGAATGCGTTTTTGCTACAGGGCGGTGATTGTGCTGAAAGCTTTGCTGAGTTTTCGGCAAATAACATCCGTGACACCTTTAAAGTGTTGTTGCAAATGGCGGTCGTGATGACCTACGCGGGCAAGTGCCCAGTAGTAAAGGTTGGTCGTATGGCAGGGCAGTTTGCTAAGCCTCGTTCCGCTGGTACTGAAACGATTGATGGTATTGAATTGCCAAGCTACCGTGGCGATATTATTAACGGTATTGAGTTTAATGAAGGCGCTCGTGTGCCGGATCCTGAGCGATTGGTGAAGGTGTACAATCAAAGTGCAGCGACCATGAACTTGTTGCGCGCTTTCTCGCAAGGTGGCTTTGCCGATTTGCATCAAGTGCACCAATGGAACTTGGACTTCATTAGTGCTAGCCCTGCAGGAGCACGTTACCAAACGATCGCGGATAAGATCGATGATGCGCTACAGTTTATGGAAGCTTGTGGCCTAGGGGCAGGGACTTCGCAGTTCCGTGAAACTTCTTTTTACACTTCCCACGAAGCCTTATTGCTACCATATGAACAAGCCTTGACGCGTCAGGATAGTTTGACGGGTAAATGGTACGACTGTTCTGCTCATATGTTGTGGATCGGTGATCGTACTCGTCAAATCGATGGTGCTCACGTTGAGTTCTTGCGTGGCGTCCATAACCCGATCGGCGTGAAGGCGGGTCCGTCGATGGATCCTGAAGATCTGTTGCGCCTGTGTGATATCTTGAACCCGAATAACGAAGAGGGGCGCTTGAATGTCATTGTGCGTATGGGGGCTGACAAAGTAGCTGATGGAATGCCAAACCTGATTCGTGCAATTGAGCGCGAAGGTAAAAAAGTGGTTTGGAGTAGTGATCCAATGCACGGTAATACCGTTAAAGCCAGTACGGGTTACAAAACGCGTAAAGTGGACGATGTGCTACGTGAAGTGCAGCAGTTCTTTGAAGTGCATAAAGCCGAAGGGACTTACCCGGGTGGCGTGCATTTTGAGATGACAGGTCAAAACGTAACCGAATGTGTCGGTGGTGCGTTCCAAGTGACGGAAGCAGATCTTGCTGATCGTTACCATACTCATTGTGACCCACGTTTGAATGCGGATCAGTCGTTAGAGTTGGCGTTTATGATTGCTGAGACTTTAAAGAAAGCACGTGCTTAAGCTTTAGGTTTGTATAAAAAAAGCCCCTTGGCGAGCACATCGCCAAGGGGCTTTTTCGTATTGGTTGCTAACTTGCCTTAGCCTTTACGGCGACGGAAGGCAGAGGTTGCTGATTTTGCTGTCATGTCTAATTTAGCCATGATCATTGCCATCTCATCCGCTTGTTCAGCTTGCTGTTTGCGCAGTTCTTCTGAACGCTCAGCTTTTGCTTGCTTCTCAGCTTCGCGTAGCATTTTTTGGATGTTGCTTGAGCTGCGAGTCGTTGCTTGCTTTGCTGCTGGTGCTGCCGTGCGCTTTACCGTTGATGGCTTAGTTGGATCTTCGATTTCACCTGTTGCAGGTGTATTTAGACGATCTTCACCAATTAGCTCACCAAAGAAAGAGGCCGCCGTTGGTTTCGGTGCATCTTTAGGTAGGGCTACTTTTGGCATTTCAGCGGCTTTCTTAGCGGTCGCTGCAGCTTTTCGAGCGGATGGCTTTTTAACGGGTTCTGCTGTTGAGTTGCCGTTAGTGTCAAACATGGCCTTCTTGCCAAAATCAAAAGATTTTACTTTTGCTGTTGTTTGACCAATTTTGTAGCCACGTAGACTGTCTGCATTGTAGATCGCAATGTAGTCTTGCTCTAGTTCGTAAAGCTCTTCTTTGTCGCTTGTTTCGAATAGCTCTTCTACTGTGAATGCGTCAACGCCGTGCGTGCGAATTTCTTCGTACAGTGGGTAATCTAAGTCTTCGTTTGCGGCTTCGACATACTGTTCAAAGCGCTGAAAACCACTGTTAAAAGAAGTGCCGACGTAGTGCTTTCCAGTGACGTTATTTATGATTTTAAAAACAACCAAAATCCCTGCCTCTTGAATTCTTACAGTCAGATGCAAAGCATAGCCAACCTCGCCTATAGGGAGGCGATGTCTGGCGCTTGCAAAAATTAATGAGTTTTAAAGTTTGAAAACGAGATTTAATCCGTCTCGTACGTGGAGGTGAACGTTCTCCACTCTCGGATCTTGAGCGATACGCTGGTTCATTGCATCCACTGCTATATCGCTGTTCTCTACGGGAGAGAGTACTCGTCCTTGCCAGATAGAGTTGTCGATTATGATTAGGCCCCCACTGCGAACCAGGGGTACTACCGCTTCATAATAGTTGAGATAGTTGCGTTTATCGGCATCGATAAAGACAAAATCAAGCGGTCCTTCGATTGTTTGGATGGTATCCAAAGCAGGACCGAAAATGGGGGTGATCTTGTTCCCGAACGGGCTACGATCAAAAAATTGTTGCGCAAACTCAATTGCACGAGGGTTGGTTTCACAGCAAATCAATTTGCCGTCTTCAGGCATGCCTTCTGCAATAGATAGTGCAGAATAACCTGTAAACATACCGATCTCTAAAGCGTTTTTAGGTTGGTGGATTTTCGCTAACAACTTCAGTGTGCGACCAATCGTGCGACCCGATAGTTTGTTCGGGTAGCCCATGTCGGTGTAAGTCTTTTCGACTAATTCCAACAAAAGGTCTGGCTCTGCTTGAGTGGTCTCAACGCAGTAGTTGTCAATTGCTTCGTGATCCATAAGGCCTAAATATCTTGGAGGGGTTGTTGTGAAACGAGCGCCATTTTACCTGCTTGCAGGGGAATGTCTATGGCTGAAAAGCACAAAAAAAGGTTGATTTTTGTGTCGTGTGGTGCGTGTTATGTTGCAACTGTGAATATCTGCATCTAAGGTCGCAAAATGCTCTAAGAAGTGTTAGGTTATAGCGCTTAAATTTACATGTGCTCTTACGTATGGAGCACCACTGACTCCGATAGGGGAAACAAATGCCAGTTATTACTTTACCAGATGGAAGCCAGCGTTCTTTTGCTGAGCCCGTTACTCTAATGCAAGTGGCCGAGGACATTGGTCCTGGTCTAGCGAAAGCTACCGTTGCAGGTAAAATCAACGGAAAATTGGTTGATGCCTGTGAACTAATCACCGAAGACTCTGATGTGAGCTTGGTAACGGGACGTGATGAAGAAGGCCTTGAAATCATTCGCCACTCATTTGCCCACCTGGTAGGTCACGCTGTAAAACAACTGTTCCCAACTGCCAAAATGGCAATTGGTCCAGTGATTAATGAAGGCTTTTACTACGATATCGCTTACGAACGCCCATTTACTCCAGAAGATATGGCAGCGATCGAAACACGTATCGGTGAGCTGATTAAAAAAGATTACGACGTTATCAAAAAGATGACGCCAGTCGATCAAGCGCGTGCTCAGTTTGTAGAGCGCGGTGAAGACTACAAAGTTCAGTTGATCGACGACATGGACGAGTCTGTGACAGAAGTCGGCTTGTACCACCATGAAGAATACATGGATATGTGTCGTGGTCCACACGTTCCTAACACACGTGTGATGCGTCACTTTAAATTGATGAAATTGGCCGGTGCATACTGGCGCGGTGATTCTAGTAACGAACAGCTACAACGTATTTACGGTACTGCTTGGTCTGATAAGAAAGATCTAAAAGCTTACCTAACACGTATCGAAGAAGCTGAAAAGCGCGATCACCGTAAATTAGGCAAAAAGCTGGATTTGTTCCACGTTCAAGAAGAAGCACCAGGCATGGTGTTCTGGCATCCTAAAGGCTGGAAACTGTACCAAACAGTTGAGCAGTACATGCGCCAGAAACAACTTGAAAACGGTTACCAAGAGGTGAAAACACCTCAGATCGTTGACCGTGTATTGTGGGAGAAATCTGGTCACTGGGGTAAGTATCATGAAAACATGTTTACTACTCATTCAGAAAACCGCGACTACGCTGTGAAACCAATGAACTGTCCTTGTCACATTCAAGTGTACAACCAAGGACTTAAGAGTTACCGTGACCTGCCATTCCGTATGGCTGAGTTCGGTTCTTGTCACCGTAATGAGCCTTCTGGTGCATTGCACGGTATCATGCGTGTGCGTAATTTCGTGCAGGACGATGGTCACATTTTTGTGACGGAAGATCAGATTCAGTCAGAAGTGTCGGCATTCATCGACTTGTTACACGAAGTGTATGCGGATTTTGGTTTCGATCAGATCATCTACCGTCTATCGACTCGTCCAGAGCAACGTGTAGGGGCTGATGAAGTCTGGGATAAAGCTGAGAAAGCGCTGTCTGATGCATTAGACAATGCTAAGTTGGATTGGGAAGAACTTCCAGGTGAAGGTGCTTTCTACGGTCCTAAAGTAGAGTTTTCTTTGAAAGATGCCATTGGCCGTGTATGGCAGTGTGGTACTATTCAAGTTGACTTCTCTATGCCAACACGTTTGGGTGCGCAATACGTATCAGAAGACGGTTCACGTCAAACACCTGTTATGTTGCACCGTGCGATCGTTGGTTCCCTAGAGCGCTTCTTAGGTATTTTGATCGAAGAAACGGAAGGTGCGTTCCCTGTTTGGTTAGCGCCAGAGCAGGTGGTAGTGATGAATATTACCGATCGCCAAGCAGAATACTGTGCGAATTTAGAGAAATCTCTAAATTCTAAGGGCTTCCGTGCAAAACTTGACTTGAGAAACGAGAAGATCGGGTTTAAAATCCGCGAGCATACTCTGCAACGAGTGCCATATTTGATCGTTGTCGGTGATAAAGAAGTTGAAAACCAGCAAGTTGCTGTACGTACTCGTACCGGCGATGATCTTGGTGTGATGAGTATTCCAGAATTTGAGGAATTGCTTCAAAATGAAATCTCACGCCGTAGTCGTAAATAACAAATGGAGATAGAGCTATAAAAGGTAATATGAATCGTGGACGTACAACTGCTGGTAAGCAGCGTCCTCTAATCAACGAAAACATTCGAGCTACCGAAGTGCGCCTAATCGGTGCTGAGGGTGATCAAATTGGTGTTGTTTCGATTGAAGAAGCACTAGCAGCAGCTGAAGAAGCTAGCCTAGACCTAGTGCAGATTGCTGATTCAGATCCGATTGTTTGCAAAATCATGGACTACGGTAAGCATATCTTTGAGCAGAAGAAAGCTAAAGCTGCTCAGAAGAAGAATGCGAAGCAAATCCAAGTAAAAGAAATGAAATTCCGTCCAGGGACGGAGGAAGGGGATTATCAGGTAAAACTCCGCAACCTGATACGTTTCCTTGAAGGAGGGGATAAGGCTAAGGTTTCTTTACGTTACCGCGGCCGTGAAATGGCCCATCAGGAGCTTGGCATGCAACTTATGAATCGAGTCGCTCAAGACTTAGAGGAATACGGTGTAGTAGAACAAGCTGCGAAAATGGAAGGTCGCCAATTGACTATGGTGCTGGCCCCTAAAAAGAAGAAGTAATAAAAGCGTCTAATTATTAGAACTTGTTATTACATTTAACATTAACGAATGCGAGAGTGGTTTTACCATGCCAAAAATTAAATCTAATAGTAGTGCTCTTAAGCGCTTCAAACGTACCGCTAACGGTTTTAAGCATAAGCAGTCTTTCACTAGTCACATCCTGACTAAAAAGTCTACTAAGCGTAAGCGTCAACTACGTTCAATGCAGCAAGTTAAATCTTGCGACAAGCCATTGATCGTTCGCATGCTTCCTTACGTTTAATCGATATTTTTCAGTCAACAACTAGTTAAAGGGTTTATATTATGCCTCGCGTAAAACGTGGTGTTCAGGCTCGTCGCCGTCACAAAAAGATTTTAAAGCAAGCTAAAGGTTACTACGGTGCTCGTAGCCGTGTATTTCGTGTAGCGAAACAAGCGGTTATCAAAGCTGGTCAATACGCTTACCGTGACCGTCGTCAACGTAAACGTCAATTCCGTGCTCTATGGATTGCTCGTATCAACGCTGCGGCTCGTATCAACGGTCTATCTTACAGCCGCTTCATCGCTGGCCTTAAGAAAGCTGCGATTGAAATCGACCGTAAAGTATTGGCTGACTTGGCAGTTTACGAGAAAGAAGTTTTTGCTGCGATCGTTGAAAAAGCGAAAGCAAGCTTGGCTTAATTGAGACGTAGTGCCTAGAGTGAAAATACATTTGATGTGTAGTCACTCAAGCAGTCTTTGATAGGGGAAGAGCCAACGCTCTTCCCCTATTTTATTTTTTGGAGTATGAAATGGAGAACCTAAACCAGATTCTTGCTGACGCCTTGGCTGCGGTAGCTGCATCTGAAAACGAGGCCGGTCTTGATGAGGTGCGCGTTCAGTACCTTGGTAAGAAAGGCGCTCTAACGTCGCTTCTAAAGCAACTCGGTAATGTTGCGCCAGAAGACCGCCCTAAATTCGGTCAATTGGTAAACGAAGCAAAAGAACAAGTTCAAGAGAAAATGACTGAGCGTAAGACTGCTTTGGCAGCGGCGGCATTGAACGCAAAACTTGCTAACGAAACGATCGATATCACTTTGTCTGGTAAAGGCCAAGAAATCGGTGGTTTGCATCCTGTTACTCGTACTATGGAACGAATTGAAAACTTCTTCCGTGGTATTGGTTTTGACGTAGCATCGGGTCCTGAAATCGAAGACGATTACCATAACTTCGAGGCGCTTAACATTCCTGCGCACCACCCAGCGCGTGCTATGCAAGACACTTTCTACTTTAATCCGAATACGGTTCTACGTACGCACACATCGCCAGTGCAAGTTCGTACGATGGAAAACAATCAGCCGCCAATTCGTATTATCTGTCCTGGTCGCGTGTACCGTAGTGACTCAGACCAAACCCACACACCTATGTTCCACCAAGTGGAAGGTTTGTTGATCGACGAAAATATTTCTTTCGCGGATCTGAAGGGTATTTTGCAACAGTTCCTAAACGTATTCTTTGAGGATGACCTTAAAGTGCGTTTCCGTCCAAGTTACTTCCCATTCACTGAGCCATCCATTGAAGTGGATATCATGCGTACTAACAGCAAAGGCGAAGAGTCTTGGTTGGAAGTATTGGGTTGTGGCATGGTGCACCCGAAAGTGTTGGAAATGTCTGGTATTGATCCAGAGAAATACACTGGTTTTGCCTTTGGTATGGGTGTCGAGCGTTTCGCGATGTTGCGTTACAAAGTAGACGACCTACGTATGTTCTTCGAAAACGATCTTCGTTTCCTAACGCAATTCAAGTAAGGACCAAGGCTAACTATGAAATTCAGTGAAAATTGGCTAAGAGAGTGGGTCAATCCAGCAGTCACTACAGACGAGCTAGTGGCTCAAGTGACATTGGCCGGTCTAGAAGTGGACGACGTGGAAACAGCTGCGGGCGTATTTACTGGCGTAGTGGTCGGTGAAATCCTAGCGGCAGAGCCGCACCCAAATGCTGACAAGCTGCAAGTGTGTACCGTATCTGATGGTGCTGAGCAGTTTCAAGTGGTTTGTGGTGCGCCTAACGCACGTCCTGGCATCAAGATTCCATTTGCAAAAATCGGCGCTGTGCTTGGCGGTGATTTCAAAATTAAAAAAGCGAAACTACGTCAAGTAGAGTCGTTTGGTATGTTGTGCTCAGCGTCTGAGCTAGAAATCAGCGATGAAAATGACGGTATTCTTGAGCTTGCGGCAGATGCGCCAGTGGGTGCAGATATCCGTGAGTACCTAAACTTAAATGACAGCATTATCGACGTTGATCTAACGCCCAACCGTGCTGACTGTTTAAGTATTGCAGGTCTTGCTCGTGAAGTAGGTGTGATCAACAAGGTGGATGTGACGCCTGTTGCCATTGAAGCACAAGCGGTCAGCATCGACGATCGTTTCCCAATTCGTGTTGACGCGACAGAAGGCTGTCCACGTTACCTTGGTCGTGTGATCAAGGGTGTTAACGTGAAAGCGGAATCACCACTTTGGATGGTAGAAAAGCTACGTCGTAGCGGTATCCGTTCAATTGATCCAATCGTTGATATCACCAACTACGTGATGATCGAGTTGGGTCAACCAATGCACGCATTTGACCTAAACAATCTATCTGGTTCAATCGTTGTGCGCTTGGCGGAAGAGGGCGAGAAAATCCTTCTACTAGACGGCCAAGAAGTAGCATTGCGCTCTGATACTATGGTGATTGCGGACGAGCAAAAAGCGCTAGCGATTGCTGGTGTGATGGGCGGTGAGCACTCAGGTGTGAACGACCAAACGCAAACCATCTTTTTAGAAAGTGCTTTCTTTGCGCCATTGGCACTTGCTGGTAAAGCGCGTTCATACGGCTTGCACACGGATTCTTCACACCGTTTTGAACGTGGTGTAGACGCGACGCTTGCTGCTAAGGCAATGGAGCGTGCGACGCAACTGATCCTTGAGATTGCGGGTGGTCAAGCAGGTCCAGTAAACGAAGCCGTAACCGAAGCCAATCTACCACAAGCGAACCAGGTGACACTGCGTCGTCAGAAGCTTGATCAATACCTAGCGACCTCGCTAGACAAAGATCTAGTAACGGATATCTTGTCTCGTCTTGGTCTAGAAATGGTTGAAGTGACCGATGAAAAATGGGTAACGGTTGCGCCGTCACACCGTTTTGACATCGAGATCGAAGCGGACTTGATCGAAGAAGTAGCGCGTATCTACGGTTACGATAACCTGCCTTCTTCTATGCCAACCGCGGCGGTGAACTTTACACCGGCGTCAGAAAGCAAAACGCCTATTCAATCGCTACGTGCAACGCTTGTTTCTCAGGGTTACCAAGAAGCTGTAACTTACAGCTTTATTGATCCTGTGATGAGCAAGCAGTTCTTCCCTGCGATTGACCCAGTACCACTAGAAAACCCTATCTCTGGTGATATGGGTGTGATGCGTCCAAGTTTGCTACCAGGTCTTGTGAAGGTGTACCTACACAACCAAAACCGTCAGCAATCCCGTGTTCGTATCTTCGAAACGGGTAGCCGCTTCATTGGTGATGTGAACAAGCTGGATGAGCTTGATCAGAAGCACCAAGTAGCAGGTCTGATAGCCGGTTCTCGCTACCCAGAAGGCTGGTACCACAACAATGAAAAAGTGGACTTCTACGACCTGAAAGCGCACGTTGAAGCACTGTTTTATTTGAACCAAGGTGCTCAGCCTGAATTCGAGCGTGCGGACGAAACTTACTTGCACCCAGGTCGTTCAGCTTACGTGTTAGTAAACGGTGATCGTGTGGGTGTGATTGGTGAGCTACACCCACAACTAGCGAAACAACTTGGTACGAACCAAGCGGTTTACGTGTTCGAAATTGATTTGAACACTGTGCTAGGTGCCAAGCTTCCAGAATACCAACGTGTATCCAAGTTCCCAGAAGTGCGCCGTGATTTGGCGTTACTAGTGGATCGTGCGACACCGGTACGAGAGCTTGAGAAAGTCATCGCAGCGAATGCGGGTGAAGCCTTCCAGAAAGTCGCAGTTTTCGACGTTTATCAAGGCCAAGGTATTGATGAATCTAAAAAAAGTGTCGCTTTGGGCTTGACGTGGCAGCATCCTTCACACACTCTTAGTGATGAAGAAGTAAACAGCGCTGTGGAAGCAGTGACTGGTGCACTTGCTGAGAAACTCGGAGCAGTTATTCGGGGGTAATGATATGGCGTCCTTGACGAAAGCAGATATAGCGGAAAACTTAGTTGATTCTCTTGGCCTAAGCAAAAAAGATGCGAAGGACCTTGTTGAGAGCTTCTTTGATGCAGTCAGAGAAACACTTGTGGAAAGAGAGCAGGTGAAGTTATCAGGTTTTGGTAACTTTGAAGTGCGCGAAAAAAGCCAGCGTCCTGGGCGTAACCCGAAAACAGGGGAAGAGATCCCGATTACGGCGCGAACCGTTGTGACTTTTAAACCTGGGCAGAAGCTTAAGTCTAAGGTTGAGAGTTACATGGAAGAATAAGCGCTTTTTATAAAGCTCTTGAAAAACCGTCTGTATTTTACAGGCGGTTTTTTTATGTCTATGGCGTTGTCTTGGCGGTTGTAAGTTAGTAACTGGCTGAGAAATTATCCTGTGAGCGAGTACACAATAGGGCATTATTTTCTACGTGGATATTCTGACCTCTGGTGACATCATTAGAAGGTGGGGGCTGCTGAAAGCCTTATGAACTCTGGGATTACCGTGACTTGATCAATTTTTGTATATATATAAAGTAGTTAGCTACTTATATGAAGGGTGTGTTTAATTTGATTTAATCTAAAAAAATCAAAAAAAAGCCTTCCCTTTTCGATTTGTTATAGTAATATACGCACCCGCTGACAGGGGCAGCGCTCTCGTTAGTAACGGGGCGTAGCGCAGCCTGGTAGCGCACTAGCATGGGGTGCTAGTGGTCGCAGGTTCAAATCCTGCCGTCCCGACCAGACAATTTGATTTGCCGCTATAGCTCAGTTGGTAGAGCACCTGACTTGTAATCAGGGGGTCCCGAGTTCGACTCTTGGTGGCGGCACCATCTAAAGTCTGGTTGATACAATTTGTAAAAGCGTTTAAGCCGCTATAGCTCAGTTGGTAGAGCACCTGACTTGTAATCAGGGGGTCCCGAGTTCGACTCTTGGTGGCGGCACCACTTAAACACTTTGGCAAGATTTGCCGCTATAGCTCAGTTGGTAGAGCACCTGACTTGTAATCAGGGGGTCCCGAGTTCGACTCTTGGTGGCGGCACCATTTAAAATTTGTTAGTAAAAGCGTTTATGCCGCTATAGCTCAGTTGGTAGAGCACCTGACTTGTAATCAGGGGGTCCCGAGTTCGACTCTTGGTGGCGGCACCATCAAATTTGATGATTAAAACGGTTTTGCCGCTATAGCTCAGTTGGTAGAGCACCTGACTTGTAATCAGGGGGTCCCGAGTTCGACTCTTGGTGGCGGCACCACATCAAATTGATAGTCAAAACGGTTTATGCCGCTATAGCTCAGTTGGTAGAGCACCTGACTTGTAATCAGGGGGTCCCGAGTTCGACTCTTGGTGGCGGCACCACCTAAATTGACAGTCCAAACGTATTTATGCCGCTATAGCTCAGTTGGTAGAGCACCTGACTTGTAATCAGGGGGTCCCGAGTTCGACTCTTGGTGGCGGCACCATTGCTACAAATAGCAATGGGCGTGTAGCTCAGTTGGGAGAGCGTCGCCCTTACAAGGCGAATGTCGGGAGTTCGAACCTCTCCACGCCCACCACTTATAGGAAAGTGGCTAAACACCTACGACAATATGGAGTGGTAGTTCAGTTGGTTAGAATACCTGCCTGTCACGCAGGGGGTCGCGGGTTCGAGTCCCGTCCATTCCGCCAATTTTTTAATCCTTTTAGCAAAAAGGGTCATCTTCTCCAGGATGTAAAACCATGAGCGGGCGTGTAGCTCAGTTGGGAGAGCGTCGCCCTTACAAGGCGAATGTCGGGAGTTCGAACCTCTCCACGCCCACCACTTTATAAGCAGTGGTAAAACAACTTATGACAATGGAGTGGTAGTTCAGTTGGTTAGAATACCTGCCTGTCACGCAGGGGGTCGCGGGTTCGAGTCCCGTCCATTCCGCCAATTTTTTAATCCTTTTAGCAAAAAGGGTCATCTTCTCCAGGATGTAAAACCATGAGCGGGCGTGTAGCTCAGTTGGGAGAGCGTCGCCCTTACAAGGCGAATGTCGGGAGTTCGAACCTCTCCACGCCCACCACTTTATAAGCAGTGGTAAAACAACTTATGACAATGGAGTGGTAGTTCAGTTGGTTAGAATACCTGCCTGTCACGCAGGGGGTCGCGGGTTCGAGTCCCGTCCATTCCGCCACTTACTTCCTTAAGTAAGTAGGTAAAAAGATCCATCTTTCCCAAGATGTAAAACGATGAGCGGGCGTGTAGCTCAGTTGGGAGAGCGTCGCCCTTACAAGGCGAATGTCGGGAGTTCGAACCTCTCCACGCCCACCACTTATAGAACAGTGGTTAAACAATCTATGACAATGGAGTGGTAGTTCAGTTGGTTAGAATACCTGCCTGTCACGCAGGGGGTCGCGGGTTCGAGTCCCGTCCATTCCGCCACTTACTTCCTTAAGTAAGTAGGTAAAAAGATCCATCTTTTCCAAGATGTAAAACGATGAGCGGGCGTGTAGCTCAGTTGGGAGAGCGTCGCCCTTACAAGGCGAATGTCGGGAGTTCGAACCTCTCCACGCCCACCACTTTATAAGCCGTGGTAAAACAACTTATGACAATGGAGTGGTAGTTCAGTTGGTTAGAATACCTGCCTGTCACGCAGGGGGTCGCGGGTTCGAGTCCCGTCCATTCCGCCACCTACTTTCTAAAGTAAGTTGGTAAAAGAACCATCTTTCCCAAGATGTAAAACTATGAGCGGGCGTGTAGCTCAGTTGGGAGAGCGTCGCCCTTACAAGGCGAATGTCGGGAGTTCGAACCTCTCCACGCCCACCACTCATTGATATTGATAGATTTATCCATAAGTATCTGATATTACAAAGCTTTTGCTTTCCTCAAGTCACATAATCATTGTGACACACGCTGTGACCAAAATTTTCTTTATTTTCGATGTGACCACAGTGTGACCTCTTCGTGTCTTATTTTGATAAATCAAATTTTTGTGACCATTTTTTCAATGGCATTTCTTGTGTTATTTTGCAGTTCGTACCAATACGTCACAGATTTCGTAGTTTCTCTTTTTCAGCACCTTGTTTGACCTTATTGGCTTTCTCTTCCTCTCAGTTAATTTAAAGCTTGAATTGCTTTATGCTCTCGCCAGATCTTGTGTGAGTAGGTTTCTATAAAAAAATGTTGTGGCCTGAGTTTATTTCGATCAATGCTCTTAGCGGTGCTGAGGTTGGTCTGCACGTGATGGTAGCTCATGAGTTAAAGCTAACGAAACGCTATAAGCGTGCTAGTATTTTTATTAACGTGTGATCAGGAGGGTATGAGTATGTCCAACAAGCCATCGGAAAGTAGACAAGGTAGATTGAAGACCACTATGGACCTTCAGAATATGATTGCAGAACTGCTTAATTGCCCATCTATAAATTACGAGCATCAAGAGCTACTAGAAGTTATCGAGTCGTATGAAACATATCCTAATCAGCATGACTTTACTTTAAATGGTCAGATTGAGGTGTTGAAGATTTATGTTCAAGCTGTCCAGGTCTACGAATCATTTGAACGAGCTCAGGAATGGATGCACTCGGAAATTCCTGTTTTAGGTAACTGTGTGCCAGTCACATTGATGAATAAACAGGGTGGCCGTAAAGATGTTTTGCAAGTGTTGCGTAAAATGGAGTTTGGAGAGTATGTCTAAAGGTTTTGATAGCAAGAAATATCAGCCTTGGCTGAAATCGCGTTTTGGCAATAAGGAAAAAACTCAAAAATAGCTAAGTGTATCGAGTGAGGTATTCAATGGCTTGAGTCCTATAGGCGTGGGTAAATCTTATTCACGATGTTTTGTGATGTATTAATCAGGGGGCACTTAAAACGATATATAGCGAACAATCAAAGTGCTCCCTAGGGTAGAATTCATTACAAATAAGTAATGGGTGTAGAGATGGATTCTGTCATTCGATATATCAGTATACTCGAGCTTCTGCCGATTGCGCCTAAGCCAAGTATCTCAACAAAAGACATACTCAAAAAGTTAGAGCATAAAGGCTTTTCTGTAACTTCCCGAAGCTTGCAACGCGATCTTGCTGCTTTAGCAAAATACTATCCAATCATCTGCAACGACAAAGTTCGTCCGCACAGGTGGCGCTTTTCTGAAGACTATCAGGGAAGTTTTGCTGCAATGGACGCATCATCTGCAGTGAGTACAATTCTCGTAAACGAATATTTACTAGGCATAATGCCGGCTCCGCTTCTATCTCAGCTATCCCCGCAATTGAATCGCGCGAAGAGCTTTATTCAATCTCATTCTGACAGCACTTATGTAAATTGGTTGGAAAAAGTCAAAATAGTCTCAGATGGTAAGGTACTAATGCCTGCACAGATTGAGCCAGATATTTGGGCAACTGTATGCGAAGCGATTATGTCAAATAGGGCATTAGATATGGTGTACTACAGCCGTTCTAAAGACAAAGTTCATTCAGGTGTTCTTCACCCTCATGGATTAATGATCCGAAAAAGTGCCACATACGTTCTGGGAGCTTATAACGATTATGATAACGTTAGGCAATATGCACTGCATCGTTTCATAAGCGTGAAACTATCTTCGTCTGATTTCCGGCCTAATCCAAGTTTTTCACTTCAACGTTACATAGACGATGGCGAGTCTGGCGTTAAATACTCTGATGAATCATTCCATCTTGTGGCATTGATTGACAAAGGATTAGCTAAAAGACTTGAGGAAACAAAACTGAGTGAGACTCAGGCTATATTAGAAACTGATTCTGAGGAGTGGTTCCTGCTTCGAGCTGTTATCCCTGATGATAGAGACACGCGTGCTTGGTTACTTAGCCAAGGGGCCAGCTTAATTGTGCGTGAACCTGTATCTCTAAGGGATGAGTTACTGGAAGAAGTCGCATCTATTCAAACGTTGTCTATCAGCTTAAATGGGCTAGGTCTTAAAATTAAATAGAAAAGCATTGTTTGTTTTTGTGAAAATTGTAGCATTATGTAAATAGGCGACATTTATCAGTCATTATGTTTTTCTTCTTTGCTAGAACTGTGTAAATTCTAATCAGAATCAATTAGTTGTCGCTGGTAGCGGTATTGATAATGTTTGGAGGATGAATGGTAGAGACTGTATGCAGGATTAACGTAAAACTTAAAGATGTCACGTTTGATAAGAAGCGAAATGCGATTGTTTTCAGCAATATCATTAAAAGTGGTAATAAATCAGTAGATCTAATAGGTCGACTAGCACGCTTACTTGCAAAAGCTGCGAACGGTAAGGGATCTCCTGTAGAAGAGCGTAAGAAGAAAGCGGGCTTTAAGCTCGATGCAAGAAAGTTTTCAGTCGCTGCGCTTGAAGATCATATTCAAATAAATTACGACTTTTCAGGTAGCTCTCCTGATCTTATTCAGCCTGTAAAAGAGATTGTCTATGATGTTTTAACCCTGCATTTCAATGGAATAACCAAATCAATCAAGCAACTTAACGAAGTTGACCAACCTGCATCAGATTCCTATAAGGCATCAGGCTTTTCAAATATTCAAGATGCGTTCGAGGTTACTAAAATTCTTTATGAGATTGCTGAGCATCAAGGAGTTAAAGAATTTGATGTCCAAGTAGAGGGACGTGAAGAGCATCATAAAATAGGAATACTTAGCCCACCTGAAAAACCGGATTTTAAACCTGACGCCGAAGAAATCTCATTCCTTGAGTATGAAGTTAGTGATACCCATAAGAAATTGCCGAGCATAGAAGTTGTTCCTAAAAGTGGCAAAGGCAAAAAAGTTGTGCTCGTTAACGCTGAGCAATATTCTGAATTGGAGAAAGGTAAGGCTTTTTCTATTGATACCTACGTGCTGTTTGATTTTACCGTTAAGCAGGTTTCTGAGAAACAGTATGAATTAATAAGCTTCTCGCTTAGTAGTGTTCAAATGGAAATCGAGCATTGACCATACATCCTCTCCTAAACAAAGCTCTTAAGAATAGTGAGCCAGAATTTGCAAATGTAAAGCTCCAACGGATCGGCAGAGAGCTTCTTGGTTTTTATCTTGTAAGCTCTGGGAGTGCTGATACCAAGATTATTTTAGATGAAGCCGCTATTTTAAGGGGCACGGACTTTCAAGCAACGCTAGAAGAAGGAAGGAAGCTATGTAAACGCAAGATGAGTCAATTACCGATTCTTGCTTTTCTGTCTTTAGATTTAAAAAAACTCCCTAACGTCATTGATCACGTAGTCTTTCACAAGCTCCAAGCATCTATTTTCTATGCCTTGGTATCAAGCGAGGTAAATTTTAGTTTTGTCACGGTTGCTGAGGCCGCTGATAACATTCGACTAATTTTGTCGCAAAGAGCCAGCAGTTCAAAAATAAAGCAAATTCCTAAAGAGCTTTCAGTTTTTGAGACACTTCAGTACCTCTGTAATGAAATTACAGGGCAGTACACGGTTTCTCAGGCTTATTTGAAAATGGTTCGTGATGGTTGGAACCTATGCTCAAACTACAAAGAAGAGCCACCGTTAAAGGTTAAAACAGGGATTAGATCAAGACGGCCTGATCCTAGTGTAAAAGATCTAGTTAATGTCGCTCCTTTCCCTTTTTCTGGGAACGATTTAGATATCGAAGATTCGATAGATGTCGACAGCATCGAGTTAGACCAAGACGCGATTAGCCCATCGGTTAAAGCGGAACGTGAACTCTTTAGAAATCAGATTCTAACGGCTAAAGAGCAATTTGGTCTTGCGTTTGTTACCTACCGATTGACGCCTCATGAACTCAGTAAAGCGATTCAATGGATCAATAACGCACAACCCACTGCAAGCTCAGCGCTAGGATTTTTAACCATTCTAACGACTTTAAAATTGCACGAAGTCCTCGGGCTCCATATTGCTAAGTCAGTGAGTGACATCTACTCATTTAAGCAGTTGGATGGCTGCTACGGCATGATTGATCTTGAATCGGGGATTTATTGGCGAAAAGAGTTGAATATCGTTGATCGTTACGAGCCTAGTGAAACAGATCTACAATGGCTGCTACCACACACTGAATGGCTGGCTCTGCCAATACCAAGCCCATTTTTGAAACTGTTCAGAGCTTTCTTTACCGGATATCAAGCAGGGTTAATAGAACAAATCTTACCTGATGATATTTTACAAAATGCGAATGAATCTTTAACAAGAGCATGCAATGAGATCGTTCACTCTGGTGGTTTAAATAGGCGCCTTACTAATAAGGTACTTCGTTATCTGTTGTATGGATGCGTCGCTTCTAAATACGGGCGTCATCAAGCGGCACTGATCTTTGCGAATAACGAATTTGGGTTATCGACATGGCATTATTACATGTCGGACACGGCTTACCATTCGCAATTGGCATTTATGAACACCTGTACCGAATCATTAGGTTTTGATTTTGGCCATCAAGTAGATTTTACCGAAGGTAATTCGGTCATCGGCTCTAAGTTAGCAATTAACAAAGCGGTCTTTTCAGCGCGTTTGGCTGAAAGGCGAGAATTCTTAAATGTTTCCCTTCGAAGCGTAAGGAAGAGTCGATCTCTTGATGCTTTGCGTGAAATTTATAATCAGCTCGTCTCTTACACTGTGTTGATGTTCTGTGCAGCTACCAGTCATCGCCGACACAAAAGTATGTTCATTGAGCATTACTGCTGGAATGATGATTACACCAGTGTACTGATAGCCGACAAAATCCATTTTGGTGAGAGTGCTACCCGCATCATCCCAGTGCCGGAATTAATGACGAAGCAGATCAACAATACTCTTGGGTGGATTGAGCAAATCATTAAGAGAGTTAAACTGTTCGATAAAAAAATAGCGGTGAAGCTGAACGCATCCATTCACCGAGATAGTAATACTTCATTTTTAGGGCTTTGGTTAGAAAATGGTGAATTAGCGACACCGAGCACATCACAAGTTGAAGTGTTTATGGGAGGTGACTGGACTTTACCGCAGAATGCAGTGCGTCATCTTTCCTATCACACGCTATTTACTTTTGAAGACGCTGTTCCATTCCTGGACCATCACATGGGGCATATTTCTACTGATATGCATTCGTTTCAAAATACCTCTTTAATGAAGTATGACGGCCCTGGAGTTGAAATACATCGAAATGTCATCTCAAGATGCCTTGAAGAGCTGGGTTTTAGCCTGCTAGGGCGCACAAGCTTTTCTCACTCAAAAATGTACAACAAAGGGCAGTTTGTCCCGAGGTCTATTCAGAAAAAGTCTCACAATCAATCGAAAAGTACTGAACGAATCATAGAGTCTGATCTGAAGTCTTTATTAAACAAAGCGATTAAGACAAATTCAGACTTTTACGAGCTGTTGTCAGAGCATTACAGTGGTGACCCATACTTGCATGAACAAGCATTGATATTGTTTAAAAAACTGGAACTAAGTGATGGCGATCAGACAGAAATCGACTGCGATGCATTACATTCCGCACTCGGTAATTATTTTAAAAAATCTCCTGTAGCTAAAGCGGTCTTGCCTTACGACGTGATGTTCAGTGAGCGAAACTACACACAGATTAGTGCGATTTTTTATGATTTTGCGGAAGCATTGATCATTCACTATAAGCACGCTTCTCCTGACACCTTAAGTAATCTTCTGCTGTTCTCAATGATACTGGACAGCACAGGGAGTCTATCCCCAGAAAAGCTTCGTAAAGCAGTGACTATCGACTCAGTTAAGTACTTGAATGGTTACCTAACAGCGAAGATGGATAAGGGTGAGCGTGTTTTCTTTGGGGGACTATCTGCGTTGCTACTGGCGATGTTGGTCAAGAGGGTTAAATCCCAGAAAGTTTACCTTAACCCACAAAAGTTAGAGTTATTGATGAATGGCCAATGCCCTGAAGTCAAAGTCGATCAGTCCATCGCAAAAGGATTTACAAAGTTATCTGCGATGTTTCGGCAGATGCATGATAAAAAAATGACCCTTAGTAAGCTTTATCAACTGATTGATCACGCTCCGAAGCGGACTGAAGCAGGTGCTCTTTATGGGCTGCGCCAAGGAACCCTCAAAGTAAAAGGCCTTTCTGAGCACACCTTATTAAGATTGTTGGATCGTAAGCATCGTTACATCATGCCATCTAGTGATGAAGCCACGTTGAGCGTTATTGCAGAGCGTTCCTTTTTCAAAGCAAAGTCACGTTCAAACGATTACTTTAAGGGGTTCATGGCAGACTTTCGTAATAAGTTTGTTAAGTACCCTGGTACCTCAAAAGATAAAATTACCTGCTTTTGGCAGGAATTGATTTCGTTAGATACATCCAAAAAACTTTCTGACTTGGTTAAGGCGTCCCGAGAGCTACCGGAAATTATTGTCCTTATTCTAACGTGGTTATATGAAATTTCTGGGCGTAAAGGTCAGCGCTATGGTGGCTTAGCCACTTCCTCCATTCAAACGTACTTCTCTAAGCTAGTTCCTCGTCTTTTTCAATTTGCTGCAAACCAGTCTCTGACGACCTTCGACTACGAAGATTTTTCAGATCTTTATCAAGACATTATTGATGCAGGAGACATTGAGAATCGTGCCGAAAGAGTGAAGATATTGGCTCGTTTTCATTCTGTCATTCAAGACTATTTTGGTGTTATTAAATTTGATTTTCGGGACTTGGATGTTGAGTTAAATGCAGAGAGTCTCACCGGCCGAATCATTATGCCGTGGGAATACGAACAAGCGCTCTCACTTTTACTATCTGATAAAGATATGAACTCAGAAGAGCAGTTTACGAATGCTGCAATTTTAATTCTTTGCTGCCGTTTAGGGCTAAGGCGAGAAGAAATAAGGCGCGTGAAGTTAAGAGATTTCTCGACTGAAGAACAAGTGCTTTACATAAGGACTCACCGCGTATCAAAAGAAACGGTGAGGGTAAAATCGAAAAGCGGAAACCGTCGAATTCCATATTCACTGTTTCTGAACGAAGAAGAGCTGAAAATACTTAATTCATGTATCGAAAGGGCCCAAGGGGTAAATGATTCATCTGTGACTGTCTTCTTTGACCCGGTCAACTCGAAAGAAATTCGACAAATGGACAGTCACTTTAGTCGAGTGATTGAAGCGTTAAAGCTAGTTACGGGCGACCCTTATATGCGACTACATGACGGACGCCATACTCATATCAGCTTTACGGCTTCGGCTTTAGTTCTAGATGATAAGCAAAGTGATGCGATCGCAAAAGTCGTTAAAGAGTGGCTGCGCATTGATATATTTTCTAATTTCCAAAAGCAATTCATGGAAACAACAGTCGCAACACCTTCTACACGCCATGCTTTGCTTCCGGCATTGGCGCTTATGGTAGGTCATTCAAATGCTGCAACCACATTGTCTTCGTATACTCATTTGCTGGAATACTGGAGATGGCAGTCTGTCGAAATGGACTTTAAGAAAGTTAAAACAATGGATGGCACGCTTTCAGCACTAGCCAAGATCAACAGAAAACGCCTTACTGAGATCAAAAGTGAATGGGGGCTGTCTGCGAGCTATGCAGTCTTAAAGAGAATTCATGATGGAAAGAAGGATGTAACAGAGGCTGCAGTGAACGAGTTGAAGATCGAAGAGTTCGATAAAAAACCGATATTGAGCTCAAGAGAAACTGACAAGGTTCTACCTGTTATAAACCAAATCCAAAATGCCGAACGAGCACTTAGGTACATTGAAGATGCCGAGAAACAGAGTAGATGTGCTCCTAGCGAGAACACTATTCAGCCATCAGACCTTCAATATGGACTGACAGAACACTATGTTTCTCAAATCAGGCAAGCATATCAATCAGTGCTTACTGACGATGTTTCCTATAGGGCTTATAACATATCTTCAAATGAAGAGGGTGTGGATTTCATCGGACAGCCACGTCTTTATGAAGCACGTAATTATTTCAAAGAGCCGGCATTTTACCAGCTGTTGACGCATTTGATTCAAATGAAACAATCGAACCCAGAAGCCTTTTTTGAACTTGAAAGAGTTTGGGCACAAGCTTGGTACGACAGCAAAAAGAAGCTTTATATTCCGCTCTCACAAGCTGATCAGGCAAAAGACATCTTCTCTGCATGCCAGATGAGCTTATATCTAGGGGATGAAAGAATAAATCGACGTTTGGTTGGTGTGGTATATGACTCACTACCAGTAGTAAGACTAGATTTAAGCAACGAAGCGATCTCAATTCCGCAGTTTAGTCATGCGATGTTTTTACTACAGTTGATTGAGAATTTATCTTCACTTTCGAAGAGCTAAGAAACTGCCCAATACTTAAATAACATCTGTGTGCCGCGACACACTCTGTCGCTATTCCCCCTTACTCTTCCCCTGTCCACGAAGGACATCTGTGACAGCCACATAATCATTGTATCTGTCACTCTACTAATTAGCGTTTTTCAGAAAGGATAACAGGATGAGTATTCGTAAGTTTGCACTAATCGGCACTGCATTTTTGTCTGCGTCAGTCTTTGCGCAAGGTGGTTATGTTGGTGTATCCGTTGGTCAATCAAGCTTGGATGTTGGTGATTATGATGATGCGGAAGACGATACCTCGTACGGCATCGTTGCGGGCTACCAAGTGAATGACAACTTTAGCCTCGAAGCGGGTTACACCATGTATGGTGATTTTGAATACACAGATTCACCTGAGTATTCAGAGGATCTGCAAGGTCTTAACCTAAACGTTGTAGGCACTTTCCCAATCAATGAAACTGTCAGCCTTTTTGCGAAAGGTGGCTTTCTGTTTTGGACATCTGATCTGACGTACAACGGTCAGAATATTGCGAATACAAACGATGGTACCGACTTTCTTCTAGGTGTTGGTATTCAGGCTAAGTTGACGCCAAACTTTAGTTTAACAGGTGAATATCAACGAGCCGACATTGAGCAAGTGGACTTGTCTAATTTCTCTGTTGGCGCACGTTACCACTTCTAAAATTGCTTTATCAGGTTTCCCTTTATTTGCCGCTTACCACTGTAAGCGGCTTTTTCATAATTGAGAGCTGCTTTTAAAAAGCGCTTCATGCCCCTAAATCACCGAATTCCAAGGTTCTTCCATAGTTGAACTTTGCTGCCATGATGAGTTTGTGTAAGCTCGCTGACGGATTGCATACAAAACGCGTAGGGATACAACATGGGTGCTAAGCACGACACCTTATTTCGCACATTGGCGATGTTACAAATCATACCGAAAGAGCCTAGATACAAAGCCACTTCGACCATTCATGCCGCATTAGAAGAAAAGGGCTTTCAGGTTTCTTTACGAACCATTCAACGGGACTTAAGTGCGATGTCATCGCATTTGCCATTGTTTTGTTACGAAGGTGAGGGCGAGCATCGTTGGAGCTTATCATCCAGTTTTACGGATACGAAATTAGGACTAGATACGCCAACGGCGCTAACTTTAGTGCTCGCCCACGAATATCTATCAGGGCTTTTACCTCAGATCGCCGTAGATCAAATTGCACCTCAGTTTGAAGCGGCTCGTCGATTTCTAAATGGTTTACCCAGTAACCATTATTCTGGTTGGGCCAGTCGAGTGAAAGCCATACCGAATGGTAAATCGCTAATCCCTGCGCAAATCAAAAGTGGTATATGGGAAGCTGTGTCAGAGGCCGCTCTAGAAGAGTACGCCATCGACGTCACCTATCTAAGCCGCACGCACAATGAGCCAAAACACTACACTCTTCATCCTCAAGCCATCGTAGTACGCCATAGCGTCAGCTATTTATTGGCGACCGTGAATGATTACGATGACATTCGCCAATTCGCTTTACATAGAATCCAGCAGGCTGAGCGATCAACGAAAGACTACCGTCCTTTAAATGGCTTCGATTTAAACGAATACATCAATCATGGTGGCTTCAGCTATCGACAGTCTTTAGACAATGTTCACTTAAAAGCCCGTGTAAAAGATGAAATCGCCTGGTTGCTTTCTGAAACGCCCTTAAGCGAAGACCAAGAATTAAAACAAGCTGACGAGGGATGGTACTGGCTCACAGCGAATGTGCCAGATGATCAGCAAACACTCTGGTGGATACAAGGCTATGGCGCGGCGATTGATGTTCATGAACCAAAGCAATGGCGCGAGCACATACACCAGCAGGCTAGAGAAGTTCTTGGGGTAGAATAGAACAACTTGTCAGAATTAAATGTCACGACACGTTCTGACGCATTAAAAGTGTATCGTTATTATTAGTTATTAAAACCGTACTCAAACAGTACGCCATACGGATAAAAGAAACAGACTCATGGCTAAAGCACCCGCAAAAAAGAAAAGTACCAAAGGTTTTGAAGAAACCCTATGGGATACCGCGAACCAGTTACGCGGCAGTGTCGAATCTTCAGAATACAAACACGTTGTACTGAGCTTAGTGTTCCTTAAATTTATCAGCGATAAATTCGAAGCCAAGCGCGAGCAACTGCAAAGCACCGGTATGGAAGCCTTTGTCGATATGCCGGAGTTTTACCAGCAGGACAATATCTACTTCCTGCCAGAAGCGGCGCGCTGGTCTTATGTCAAAGTGCGCGCTAAGCAAGATGATATTGCCGTGGTCATCGATACCGCCTTAGCAACCATTGAAAAGAACAACCCAAGTCTAAAAGGCGCTTTGCCGGATAACTACTTCTCCCGCATGAACCTTGAGGTTAAACGCCTTGCATCTTTGATTGATACGGTCGAGAACATCAATACCCTAGCGCAGGAATGCGAAGAAGGTACCAGTGAAGAAGACTTGATCGGTCGTGTATACGAATACTTCCTCGGTCGTTTTGCTGCGAATGAAGGCAAAGGCGGCGGTGAATTCTATACGCCTAAATCCGTTGTTACCTTGCTTGCTCAAATGATCGAACCCTACCAAGGCAAAGTCTACGATCCATGCTGTGGTTCCGGCGGTATGTTCGTACAAAGTTTGAAGTTTATTCAAAGCCACCAAGGCAAGAGCAAAGACATTGCCATTTATGGTCAAGAACTGACCACGACTACCTACAAACTGGCGAAGATGAACCTTGCCATTCGTGGCTTAACCGGTAACTTAGGCGAACGCCCTGCGGATACCTTCCATGATGATCAGCATAAAGACTTAAAAGCCGATTACATCATGGCCAATCCGCCGTTTAACCTGAAGAGCTGGCGTAACGATGCCGAGCTAACCGATGACCCGCGCTTTAACGGCTTTACTACGCCACCGACGGGCAATGCCAACTACGCGTGGATATTGCACATGCTGTCGAAGCTAAGCGAAGACGGAACCGCAGGGTTTGTCTTGGCGAACGGCTCCATGAGTTCCAACACCAGTGGTGAAGGGGAGATCCGCGCCAAGCTAGTAAAAGACGACCGCATCGAATGTATGATCGCATTGCCGGGGCAACTCTTCTTTACCACGCAAATTCCGGTGTGTTTGTGGTTTATGTCGAAAAACAAAGGCGCCAACTCGAAGTTTGGCTACCGAGACCGCAGCGGTGAAACCCTGTTTATCGACGCCCGTGAAATGGGCACCATGGTCAGTCGTGTGAATAAAGAGCTGACTTTTGATGATATCGCCAAAATCGCCGATACCTTCCACGCATGGCGCAGTGATGAAGCCGAAATTAAACGCCGCCTAGACGCCAAAGAGATCAGTGTTGAGCAATACGAAGATCAAGCCGGTTTCTGCAAAGTTGCCACCATAGAAGAGATCGAAGCCAACGACTTTGTGCTAACACCGGGGCGCTATGTGGGCGCAGCCGATTTAGAAGATGATGGCATCCCGTTCGAAGTCAAGATGTCGGAACTGACCCAAACCTTATATCGCCAATTGGATGAAGCCGAAGCGCTGGATAAAGCTATTCGTGCCAATATGGAGGCATTGGGTTATGGGGAGTGATTGGATTGAAGTTTCACTTGCTGAAGTCTCTGATCGGATTGGTGATGGTTTGCATGGAACACCAACCTACACAGATAATGGTGATTACCCATTTATCAACGGCAACAACCTTGAGTATGGTTCTATCGTCATAAAGGATGGGACGAAGAGAGTTTCTAAAGATGAGTATCTAAAACACAAAAAGGATCTAACCGATAACACCGTTTTAGTTTCAATTAATGGAACCATAGGAAATGTCGCTCTTTATGCGGGCGAAGCTGTGGTACTAGGAAAAAGTGCTTGTTACATCAACTTAAAAAACGGCGTTTCAAAACATTTTATCAGATATGTTTTGTCTGGTTATCTATTTCAGGAATACATTCAAAGGTGCTCAACAGGCAGTACAATTAAGAATGTATCGTTGAAAATGATGAGAGAGTTTCGGTTTAAAATGCCGCAAACAGAAGCTGAGCAACTTGAAGTTATCCAATCTGTTAGAAACCTCGACAACAAAATCACTCTCAACCGCCAAATCAACCAAACCCTAGAACAAATGGCGCAGACGCTGTTTAAGTCTTGGTTTGTGGATTTCGATCCGGTGATTGATAACGCATTGGATGCGGGCAATGCCATTCCTGATGAACTGCAAGCCCGCGCCGAGCAGCGCCAAGCTCTGCGTAATTCGGCAACTCAAGAGTATAACGCTAGCGCAACGCCAGTGGGCAGTGCAAAGCCGCTACCGGATAACATCCGCAAACTGTTTCCCAGTGAATTTGAGGAAAGTGAACTAGGCTGGGTGCCGAAAGGGTGGGGTGTTAGTACAATAAAAGATTTCGGAAATGTTATTTGTGGTAAAACACCATCAAAGAAAAATGCTGAATATTATGGTCAAGATATACCATTCTTAAAAATCCCAGATATGCATGGTAATGTGTTTGTAATTAGAACTACCGATAATTTGAGTATTAAAGGCAGTCGATCACAAATAAATAAATTGATTCCTAAAGACAGTATCTGTGTTAGCTGTATTGCGACTGTTGGAGTGGTTTCTATATCATCTCAACCGCTTCATACTAATCAACAGATTAATAGTATCGTACCAAACTACTTCTATTATAGAGATTTTTTATATTTCACCATGAAAGAAAAAAATAAAGAATTTCATGATCTTGCTAGTGGTGGAAGCACGACTTTAAATATGAATACGAGTATTTTTTCAAGGGTAAAGATACTTAACCCTTCAGATGAAATACTTAAAGTATTTCAAAGTAAGAGTGGTTGTTTTCTTGAGAAGATAAAAAAAACATGCCTAGAAAATGATACTCTTGCTAACCTTCGCGATACCTTGCTACCCAAACTTATCTCCGGCGAATTACGCTTAGATGAGGTGGAAGCGACGATTGAAGAAACAATGACAGCGTAAATAATAGGCAGCCTGAGTCACTTAGGCTGCCTTTTTGCTTTAGAAAATTAAGCGTTAAAAACAGATAAACAGTACAGGATGTTATGACCACGACCTTTAACGAAGCCAAATTGGAACAAGCCGTTATCACTCTGCTGGGGCTGCAGCAGCGTTCTGCTGGCGAGTCGGTATATCCGCATTTTGTAGGCAGTAGTATTCCACGAGCCAGTGATGAAGAAGTCCTGATCCTCGATGACTTGCGTGCGTTTTTGGCGCAGCAATATAAAGCCGATGGCATCACATCGGGCGAGATCGACACCATTGTGCGCCAGTTGCAAACCCTGCCCGCGAGTGACTTGTACCAAAGCAATAAGACCTTCTGTCATTGGTTAAGTAATGGCTTCCTGTTAAAGCGTGAAGAGCGCAACAAGAAAGACCTGTATATCGAGCTGATCGATACTCGTACATTGCCACAAAGACTGAACGCTTTATTTGTGGAAGGTGATGATGGTATACCCACTGATAACAATCGTTACCGCTTGGTCAATCAATTAGAGATCGAAGGCACAGATCAGCAAAAGCGTATCCCTGATGTGATTTTATACGTCAACGGCTTACCGGTGGTTGTGTTTGAGTTGAAGTCAGCCGTGCGCGAAGAATCCGCAACGACCTACGATGCGTGGCGTCAATTGGCGGTGCGCTATCGTCGCGATATTCCCAAACTGTTTGTTTACAACGCCCTATGTATCGTTAGCGATGGGGTGAACAACAAAATGGGCAACCTGTTTGCGCCCTATGAGTTCTACTATTCATGGCGCAAGATAACGGGTAATGAATCCAACGAAAAGCAGGGGATTGATTCCCTTACTACGATGGTGAATGGTCTATTTCATCCCACCCGTTTTTTAGATGTGTTGAAAAACTTTGTCTTCTTTCCTGACACCAGCAAACACGAAACCAAGATTTGCTGTCGCTACCCACAGTATTACGCGGCACGAAAGCTTTACTACAACATCAAAAAAGAGCGCAAAGTATTAGACGCCAACGGTGAGGTGATCCCATCCAAAGAGGGCGGCAGCGGTAAGGGCGGAACTTACTTTGGCGCGACAGGCTGTGGTAAGAGTTTTACCATGCAGTTCTTAGCTCGCTTGCTGATGAAGAGTGTGGACTTTGCCAGCCCTACCATTGTGTTAATCACCGACCGAACCGATCTGGACGAGCAGCTTTCCAAACAGTTCTGTAATGCCACAGGCTATATTGGCGATGAAGTGATCGAGCCTGTTTCTAGCCGCCAAGACCTACGCGATAAGTTAGCAGGGCGCGCTAGCGGCGGTGTATTCCTAACCACCATTCATAAATTCACCGAAGATATCAAACTACTGACTAACCGTAGTAATGTGGTGTGTATCTCCGATGAAGCGCACCGCAGCCAAGTCAATTTAGATTTGAAAGTCACCGTAGATGAAAAGACTGGCAAGGTGAAAAAGACCTACGGCTTTGCTAAATATCTGCACGACTCATTGCCTAATGCCACTTATGTGGGCTTTACCGGTACCCCCATTGATGCAACGTTGGATGTGTTCGGTGACCCAATCGACAGCTACACCATGACCGAGTCGGTGAATGACGAAATCACGGTACGCATTGTTTACGAAGGCCGCGCAGCAAAAGTCATTTTGGACAATGGCAAGCTGGAAGAGATCGAAAAGTATTACCAAGAGTGCGAAGCTGCCGGAGCCAACGAGCACCAGATAGAGGAGAGTAAAAAAGCCTCTGCCAATATGAATGCCATATTGGGCGACCCTGACCGTATTCAAATGTTGGCAAAAGACTTTGTCGAGCATTACGAGAAGCGTGTCGAGGAAGGATCCACCATCAAGGGCAAAGCCATGTTTGTCTGTGCTAGCCGTGAGATCGCTTATGACTTCTACAAAGAAGTAAAAGAACTGCGTCCAACATGGTTTGAAGCGAAACAAGCTATTGATGGCGTTGAGCTGACTGATAAAGACAAGAAAGAGCTGATGTCATTACCGATGGTGAATATGGTGATGACCCGCGGTAAAGACGATGACCGCGCCATGTATGATCTGCTTGGCACCAAGGATTATCGTAAAGAGCTGGATAAGCAGTTCAAGAATCCGAAATCGAATTTCAAAGTCGCTGTTGTGGTGGATATGTGGTTGACCGGTTTTGACGTGCCAGAGCTGGATACCATCTACATTGATAAGCCGCTGCAAAAACACAGCTTAATTCAGACTATTTCACGGGTGAACCGTAAGTTTGAAGGCAAAGACAAAGGCTTGGTGGTGGATTACATAGGCATCAAGTCCCGCATGAACCAAGCCTTAGCCATGTATTCAAAAGCCGATGGTGCCAATATCGAAGATATTAGGCAGTCACTGGTGGAAGTACGTGACCACCTGCATTTACTGTCACAAATGTTTCATAAGTTTGATAGCGGTGATTACTTCATTGATAACCCTGTTAATCAATTGGCCTGCTTAAACCGAGCTGCTGAGTTTGTGCTCACCACTAAAAAGCTCGAACTGCGCTTTATGGGTTTAGTTAAGCGTCTAAAAGCCGCCTACGACGTGTGTGTGGGGAGTGAATCCATTACTCAATCAGAACGTGAGCATATTCACTTCTACCTCGCGGTGCGCTCGATCGTCTACAAACTCACCAAAGGCGATGCGCCGGATACTGCGCAAATGAACGCCCGCGTTCGTGAAATGATTGCCGAGGCGATTCGTGCTGACGGTGTAGAAGAGATCTTCGCCCTTGGGCAAGAGCAATCCGAAACCATCGACATCTTTGATGATGAATACATGGATCGCATCAACAAGATCAAACTGCCGAATACCAAAATGCAGCTACTGCAAAAGATGCTGCAAAAAGCCATCAGCGAGTTTAAAAAGGTCAACCAACTGCAAGGCACTAACTTCTCGAAACGCTTCCAAGCCTTGGTAGAGCAATACAACGAGCGCAAAGAAAACGACGAGCTAAGAGGCGAGGAGTTCGACACCTTCAGCCAAGAAATGGCCGACATGATCTACGACATCAAAGCAGAAATGATGTCATTTGAAGACATCGGCATCGATATGGAAGAAAAAGCCTTCCTCGATATTCTGGAACACATGTGTACGAAATACCAGTTCACCTACGACCACGACAAAATGCTCGAACTCGCCAAACAAATGAAAATCGTCGTCGACGACAGTGCCCAATATCCGGACTGGAGCAACCGCGACGACATCAAAGCCAAACTTAAAGTAGACCTCATACTGCTACTGCATAAATTCGGCTTCCCACCCGTCGCCAACGACGACGTCTACAAAAATGTCTTAGAACAGGCCGAGAACTACAAAAAGAACCATTGATTGAAGATAGGCAGAGTCTGTGTGGACTCTGTCAAAGCATCATAGGCAAGAAAAGTATGGCTCACAGTAAAAGGACAACTGCGTGACCGGTTTTATTGATGAACAGTTAAATAATCGTTTAGAGACATTAAGTCCAGCCGAATGGAAGCTGCGACTGCAAAAGCACTACCTTTCCGTTGACGGCCCCTACGGTAAACAGCCTGTAGAGTGGCTAAATGCAACTGCAGAAGAACTCGCTGTTGCAGTTGGCTTTCCAAATACTGCCCAAGAGCAAGTGCTCAAAGCATTTATGAACCTTTTCAGTAGAAAAGAGGTACGCAGTGTTCTTGGTAATAAGGTTGCAAAGCATCAGGGGATATTTGCTTTTAATAACTTCCACTATTTGCTTCTAAGTTGTTTTGTGACGTCAACTCCCATTGGTGCGGGTGATAACAAAGACTTTCGTGACCGACTTGGTGAGCTATTTAATGATGGAGGTGGTAGAGAGCAGGGCGTCTCAGGTATCAACAGCTTGTGGGAAGCTCTCGCTGAATGGACTCAAAAATCCTCTTCTTGGCGACCAATTACTTTGCCAAACCCTGGTAGTTATAAAAATATTGGTATTGCCCTCAAACTAGCCTATCCATCTTGGGAAGACTTGGCCGCACTTAAGAAAATTTTAAAAAAGGCGCGGGCGAGCGACATGCAAAGTCGCTTTGCACTGTTGCAGCATATGCGAAACTCTCAGTACGAATTACCTGAAACTGCACGTAACCGAGTGGGTTCGCATATCTCTGAGCTTGAATCTCGCTTTCGCAATAAAAAACCTATAGAAAATCATGCATTCTGGCGAATTGTAGAGCGAGTAATGGATGACATTGCAAGTAACGAGTCTTCCATTCAAACCTCGTTGTTTTGGCGTATTTCCATTGATTTTTATGGGGCTGAAGAAGGTGGTGTAGACGTTCTGATCTCAAAAGGGAACAAAAGAGAAGAGCTAAGTCAGCCTTTTTGGGAAGGAAGTTTCAAGCAGTTATTAAGCTCAAGAGATAACCCCAAGTTCCCTTCCCAGATTCAAAAGATCCTATCAAAGGGAATTATCATTTTGTTTGAGGGGGCTGATGGATTGTGGACCCAAGATGATCAGCCTATTGATGATGTATCTGTCGTTATTTTGACTAATGTAAGGCTTTATAGGCTCTCATTTGAAAAGCCGCTAGAGTTAGCTGGCGGTTGGTTTGCATCTGAGCCAATGGATATTAATCAAGCTAAAAAAATCACTTTTGAGGATGTATTTGATAGAGACCAAAATACGCTTACCCGTGAGCTTTCCGTTGAAGGAGGGGTGAAAGACCGAATGGGGCGGTGGTTAGGTATTCCGGGATATTTTCCATATATCAATATGCCTGAATCTATTCATATTGAACCCTCGTCAGAATTGAATATTCAAGTCAACAATCATACAGCATTTATTGCTGCCAATCAGCCGTTGGATGGTCAGTGGAATATTCAGATAAGTGGTGACCAGCTCTATAAATCACTCAATTTTTCGTTCACAAGTAAAGCTTCTCGAAATGATAAGTGGCCTAGCCGTCCTCAAAATGGTTTTGTTGACGCTCGGGAAGCGCAGTTCGAGGAGGGCGGTTTAATCTTTGATGGCGAAATGCCCATACATACAAGTCTTCCCACCCTACGACTATTTGATGCTTTAGAAGTCATTTACGCCAAAGCTTCTTCTGTTCGGACTGAGCGTGAAATCATTAGTTGCTTAAGGCCTGTATTACCTGGAACACTGAATCCATGGGATTTACTGCGTTCGTTAGAAGAAGCAGGATGGTTGGAACAGGATGTTAGCAAAAAGTGGCGCGGAAGACGTTGGCGAGTATTACCCCCCAGTATAGTGAAAACTGGGCCTAGTACAGCAATTATAGAAGGGGCTGCTGGATTCCTTGAGCGAGAACTTCTTGAAGTTGAAGCCAAAAGGCATGGCGTGAATTATTTCCTTAATGTAGAGCACCCTTGGTCTACCCCCGTTATCGGTATTGAAGGAGAGAACCTTCAAAGTCTAGCTGAGGCTTTAAATTGGCCTTTGACTCACGCACGAGAGCCTTTGTTACAGCCTGCTCCTAGTTGCTGGTTTTCTGATAGCCGAACTCAACAAGGTCGTAAATTAGCGAGTATTTGGAACTCTAAAAATAGAAGCTTTGAAAATGCAGCGGTTCCGCCTGGATCAGGGGAATTACAGTTATCTAGGCATGTACGCGATGATAGTCAGGATCTTTTCTGTATTACCAATCAAGATCAAGTTCAGTTCTGCACCTCTGAGCGTTTAGTAGCTTTGTTGGAGTATTCGAGACAGACCAGTAGTCCTCTATTTTTAAAACAAGCAGACAGTCTAATTCGTCAGGCGCAATCTGGGTATTTACCGTTGTGTATCGCTAAATGGCTGAGACGAGCCACAGCCCAGCAAACAGGACCTAGGAAGGCGGGTGCGGAGTATTGCTACGGCGTAACAAATTCACAGTTGTCCGTTTTAAAGCGAATATTTGGTCAAGCGATTGATGATAAAAGCTTGGTAAGAAAACAAAATTTCATTCAGGCAGTGGCTCAGGCTAGACATAAAGGTCAACGTAGCTATTGGTTGAGTAACAAGGAATTAGGATAGATGTTAGATGAAATGTATTTAGGTAAATGCGTTAGAGATTACAACAACAATGGTAATAAGTCACAAATTGAAGCATTAGCAAAAGAGTCTGGTGGCTACTGGGTGATATCCGATAACTTCAAACATGACCTCCCTCATAACGGTAAAGCATTTGCTTTTGATAGAAGTTTAAACTGGCTTAAATGTGATCAACTAGTAACTTTTAAGGTGCAACCTAACTCACAAGTAAAAGAAGAGAGGCTAGATCTAGACCTATTCGTCGTAGATCTCGGCGCTAAGCCTGCTCGTCAAATTCTAGATTACCGTAAAGGTGGTTTTGAGTTTGCGCGCTATCAGTGTCTTGAAGTTGGGCTTGAAATTAATGATATTGACTCCGAAGAAGTTATCATGCCTATATCGGATGAAAAATGCCTAGTTGTACCCTTAGCTCTAGACCAAGTGACTAATCGCTACGTTTCACCAAGTGGCACCGTGACGATCTGTTCATTCAATCCAGCGATTTTTAAAAGTGATCTAATTAATGATCGGCTTTACGAAGTGCCTGATAAGACAGTTGGTGAGGTTCTGGATAACTTGCCTTGGAAATTTGATCAAGACTTGTTGAGCGACTTGCTAGATGCGTTTCGTAAGAGCGATAGTCATGGTCTCAGCAAGAATAAGCGTGATGAGTTAGTAAGTATTTTTACCCGAGCTAAGAACATAGCAAATGAGTCTACGGATTTTGCGTATCTTGCTTCTTGGCTCCCTACCTTTTGTACGCGCATAGATACCTATGTAGACGCGCCAACTCGTATTGCAAAAACGCTAACTCAAATTGAGCCGGTTAAGCTGCAGCTGGAAGAAACTCGTTGTGAAATTGAAAATAGGTTGCGTGCAGAGCTAGAGCCAGAAGTTCGTTCACAGCTTGAGGATAGTCATCACAACCTCAAGCAAGCATTAGAAGATGCTCGCCTCCAACTAAAACTTGTATCTGACGAGTTGTTATCAAAGCAAGAAGAAGCAGAGTGCTTAGAAGAGACAATCGCCCTTTTGGGTGAAGAACTGCTTGGTCAAATCCGGCGCATTAATTCTGTACTTGGTGCTGAACATGATTTACCAGAAAAAGACTTCGAGCAATTACTGAATAGTCTTCGGTCAGTATTGGGTGATCATGCCAAATATCTAGCGCCTCGTTATGCACAGATTCCGCCTTGGTCACTGGCACAAATCGCTAGTTCCAGTGAGCATATAAACTTCTCGCAATTGCCTGATCGCCTCAAAATAGTCGCCCGTGAAGCTGGAATATCATCTGATTCTATGAGTCTGTTTGATGTCGGAGCACGTTCGGGGGCGTTTGTGATTGTGCCTCAAGCACAAGCTGAAGTAATGGTGCCTGCGTATGCTCGTGCAGTTAGCCGTGGGGATTTTATTCGTGTTGCCCTTGGCCCCAGTGTATTGCAGCTCGATGATCTTTGGGCGCATCCTGCCAAAAGTCAACCAACTGGGTTTGCATATGCTTGGCTAGAAGCAGAAAGTAACCCTGACCAAGTCCAGTTAGTCTGGTTAGATGGACTACATCGTAGTCCGATGGATTTATGGCTACCTAGTTTGATTGGTGTGTTAAATAACGAGAAAAGGCCTGCAAATCTTCTAGTGATAGCCAGCCTTGAGCATAACCAACTGGATCACGATCGACTATGGAAGGAGTTACCACAAGCTTCTTTTCCTATTGTGCCTAAAACCCAGCGATGTGGTTTGAAGCAATTTGCAAACCCTGATCAGCAGAAAAACACCTCCATTTGCTGGAGTTCGGGGGCTGATATCTTGGTGAATAAAGATGATTTAGACGAGGTAATCGAACTTTGTGATCAAAATGACTATTTCGCACTAAGAACTGAGACCTCTTTATATCGAGAGTTAGCTAAGATCAATCGCTCTGATTCTCCTATTAGTAAACAGTTACTTGAAACGAAAAGCCTCAGAGAGCAAGGGGTAGAGTGGTTAAAAGGCATTATCGAATAAATTCTCAAGGAAGTCGTCATGTTAGATCCTATTGGAGCTTATAAAGAAATTCACGAATTGTATTTGTCCTACTTGGATACTGCTTATCGTTTACGCCGAGATAAATTAGCAACTGAACGAAGACGTTTGCTAAGTCAGCCAGGGACACTAATGCCCGAGCCATTTTTAGAGCCAATATTACGGTATCAGCCATCAGACAGTGCACTAGAATCATTTTTAGATGATGAAACTGAGTCGAATCCGTTTAAAAGGTTCAGCCGAGAGCAGCGAATAGCCATCTTAGAAATGATTTATTCGGGGCTTTTCCCTGGCAAGAAAGGGACTGGTGAGTTAAAAAGAGTTAGTGCTTTTAAACCTTATAAACATCAAGTAGAGATGCTTTTGCGTGGTTTGCAGTCTGGGCAGCCTGGTATCGTTACCTCCGGTACTGGATCTGGTAAAACAGAGTCTTTTCTATTACCAGTGCTCTCAGAACTGGTTGCTGAAGCGACTCGTTGGCCTGTACCTAAGTCTGATTATCTTAGAAATCAGTGGTGGAATGAAGGCAGTCAGTTCTCTCCGCATCGAGATGGAGAAAGCCCTGATAGACCAAAAGCAGTTAGGGCTCTTCTACTATATCCTATGAACGCTCTGGTTGAAGACCAGATGGTACGTCTAAGGAAAATGCTTGACTCAAGTGAAGCCTGCGAAATATTAGATACAAGAGCTAATGGCAACAGAATATTCTTTGGCCGCTATACCGGCGCTAGTCCTGTTGCAGGTTATCGTGAACACCCTAGGTCTAAAGATTCTAAGAAAGAGAAGCTGCGCCAGACGCGAGTGAAGAAGGCTATACAGGATGCTGCCAAGCACTACCAGGCGGCATGCAATGCTGATCAAAGTGCTGAGGAATTTAATAGCACAGTTAAAGAGCCAGACCAGAAAAAAAATGATTCCACGAGATTTCTATTTCCTTCACCTAATGGTGCCGAGCTAATTTCTCGTTGGGATATGCAGGAGACACCACCGGATCTGTTGGTCACTAACGTTTCTATGCTGAATGCAATGTTGTCTCGGGAAGTAGAAGCTCCCATCTTTAATCAGACAAGAGCATGGCTGGAAACAGACCCTGATGCCTATTTTTTCTTGGTCCTTGATGAGCTGCATTTAATTCGGGGTTCTGCCGGTACTGAGATGGCTGGCTTGTTGCGCCTGCTGATTAATCGTCTGGGATTAGATCGTCCAGCTTTTAGACACAAATTACGTATTTTAGCTTCGAGTGCATCTTTACCACTTGAGGGGGATATGCGGGGGCAAAGCCTTGAGTATCTCTATGATTTCTTTGGTGATGCAGGTACGCATTCTGCTCCTCTTGAATCAGGCGCTGAGAGCCCTGACAACTGGGAGGAGGCGGTAGTAACAGGGCATCCTCTTTTACCTAAGCCAAAGCAGCAAAATATGTTGAGTCCAGAGCCCTTTGTAAAGCTGCTTAGTTACCTTTCAACGTCAAATAATGAGTTTATTGGGCAGTTCCGTACTGCGCTGGATGACGATCCACAACTTATGCAGCTAATTGCTGAATGCGGGCAGTCATTAGGGGCAGAAAAATTATCCGCACCTGAGGAAGTGATAAAAGAGGCCGCAACACGGTTGATGCTAGCTTGTAAAGGGGAGGATGGAATCAAAGCGCGGCCTATATCTTTGCTTTCTCAAGCCATTTTCGGATCGAGCGATCATCGAGAAGCTTTACGAGGTCTGACGCTGTTGAGAGGGTTGGGTGATAAACTAAAAAATATTGATGCGACTAGCTTTAGACAACATCTTTTCTTACGCAGTCTAGAAGGACTTTATGCAAGCGCTCAGTTAAAGGACGGTCAACTGACGTATCATGGTCTCACCGTAGATAAGGGTAGTAGCCATATTAAAGTTGGCGAAGAATCTATAAGACTTTTTGAGCTTTTTCACTGTGAAAGCTGTCATGAAGAGTTTATTGGTGGTCGTAGAGGTAAATTAAGCCAAGGGGGGCCTAAAGATGACTATGAGATTTTACCTAATACTCCAGAGCTGGAGCGCTTACCTGAAGCTGGTGCTGAAGTAGCAATCGAGCAATTGAGTCATGATGACTTTTTGCTGTTTTGGCCTGCACAGAGTGATGCACAAAAGGGGGATGCTGAGAAGGAAACTTGGCAACCAGCATTTCTGGACACTCGGAATGGTCAGGTAAAGCAAGATGCGTCAAGCATATCCGATAGTCCCTTTATATTGTCTGGTCGCCTATTTATAAAGCAAGGTTCGCCTTCTACATTGAGAAGCCCAAAAACGGCTGCTCCACATGTTTGTCCTGCCTGCGGCTCTGATTATTCTAGACGAAGTGAAGAGTATCGCAGGTCTCCCATTCGTAGCTTTAAAACCGGTTTTGACAAGACATCACAGTTGTTAGCAACTGAGGTAATGGAAATCCTAAAACGCTCGGGAACAGCTACAAAACTCATTTCATTTTCCGATAGTCGTCAAGATGCAGCAAAGACCGCTCTAAATATTGAGCGTAATCACCATATTGATACACGTAGAAAACTTCTAATCGAAGCGCTCCATCAAATTGAGTTGCCAAAAGAGTCGGTAGGAGAGCTAAGAAAAAGGCGTGAAAAGGCTGAAGATGATGGTGATGATGATCTTTTTAATGAATTGTCAAAGAAAATTAAGGAAGTTATAAATTCTGGGGATGCAAACAGAGTAGCACTGACTCATGTTCTTGAAGTGGAAAACCAAGCACGAGAAACAAAATCCCTGCTTGGAAATATGAGTCGCTTAGGAATGCATCCCATAGATGATTCTGGGGTATCTAAAATTTACGGTGCAGATCGTAAAGTAAGTTATAACTGGACTGATTTATTTAAAATCGAAAATGACAAGGTCTATTGGGATGAGCGTAAATCCGCAACCGATATTCTTGCCGCCCGTGGGCATATCTCAACAGAACAGTTTGCATTACTAGATGATGTTCTTTTTGCTAGAAACTATTTCTCACTTGAAGAAACCGGATTGGGCTATCCATGTTTAACGAATAAACGAGATCAAAGTTCGGACCTTGCTGATGCATTTCTACGCGTCTTGTCAGATAACTATCGTGTCGAAGCAAATAAGTGGTTTAATAAAGATGACTTTAAAGAGTGGGTTGTTTACTCAGATATTAATAACAAAAGAGTAAAAACATTTATCAGCAAAGCTGGGCTCACTGAAACTAAAGTAAATGAACTACTAAAACTTTTTTCGGAACATGGTCATATTAATGGTGTGATTCGAATACAGAAACTGCATATTTGTCTTGTTCAAGAAAATGATCCTGTATATGAATGTACAACTTGTGGACGTGCTCATTTACATTTAGGTGCAGGGATTTGCACGCGTTGTCATGTTCCTCTTCCAATTGAAAGCAATGGCGTAACGAAAGATCTGCGTAAGCGAAACTATATTTCACGACGCTTAACACGAGCATCGAATGAGGATAATAGCTTCCGAATGAGATGTGAGGAGTTGACTGGGCAAACCGATGATCCTGCAGATCGCTTACGCCGTTTTAATGGGATTTTCATTGATAATACCAATGAGCTTGAAAAACTGTCTGAAGAAATTGATTTGTTATCGGTGACGACCACTATGGAAGTAGGGATTGATATTGGCTCTCTGCAGGCCGTTTATCAGGCGAACATGCCTCCACAGCGATTTAACTATCAGCAGCGTGTCGGCCGAGCAGGTCGACGAGGACAAGCCTTCTCATTAGCCATGACTTTGTGCCGTGGAAGAAGTCATGATCAGCACTATTTTCAGCATCCGGATGAGATTACTGGCGATGCTCCGCCACCGCCTTTTTTAACACAAGATCATATCGACATTAGCCTTCGATTGCTGCGCAAAGCTTGGTTAACGCGTGCGTTTCAGATTTTACGAGATGAAGACGGTGCTAAGTACCCTGGTGACACTGCAGCGCCAGATATTCACGGTGAGTTTATACCGGCAGCACTTTTTTATGATGACACACAGAATTGGTTTGATCGACTTGGACAAGCGTTGAATCAAACAAGTTGTTATGCCATAGAAGTTGCCGAAAGTTTAGGCCGGCTAGAGCCTGAAAGATTGAAGCAATTGGTTGAGTACACTGAATCAACAGCAAAACTTCTTAAGGAAATAAAGAAGTTTAAATCAGCGGGAAAAAATAGAGATGTAGGACTCGGTCAATTCTTGGCAGAAAGTGCATTACTACCTATGTTTGGAATGCCGACACGAGTACGCCCACTTTATCTGGGGATGAAATCCAAAGGTGATAATAACTATGAATGGGATGCCGTTGATCGTGATTTAGACATAGCAATCTACGAGTTTTCGCCGGGACAGATATTAGTTCGAGATAAGCGCTTGCATACTAGTATTGGTGTAACCAGTTCGTTAGGTTTTATCCAGCCTTCAAAAGAGGGGGTCAAACTTATACCGGAGCCAGTAGCTCAGTGGTGGACAGACACAGAGATGTTGGCGGACTGTCCTAAGTGTGGAGCTTTGCAGAGTAGATATTCGGATAGTTTGATTGCAGACCAAGTCTGCTCTGGCTGCGGGCAATCTATACCCGTTGCTATGTTTGAGCAGTACTTTTCACCAGCGGCCTTTAGAACAGATTTTAAGCCGCAAGTTTCTGATGGAACAGAGCCGCAAAAGCCAATCCTAAGACGAGAAACTGGGTCTATTATTGAGCCTATGGTAAGTAATAAGGTCCAACGAACTAATGTTATGATCGATAGTGGCAGTGATGCCTTCGTTATTAGGCGAAATAGGGGGGCAATTGACTCGGCATTTGAATATAAACCTTTTAACTTGATTAGAAAGACGCAAACAAATGTTTACGCTGAGAATGGTAAACGAATAAGTCAAATGCCTAATCAAACCATAGATACAGAGCTTCTCAAAGGCAACTATTGGCAAGCCCCACCTGAAGGTTCTGAACCAGAGCAAGTGCTTCTGTATTCAAAAAAGAAAACAGATGCAATTAGTTTAGGAATGATCAACATAGCTTCAGGGTTGGATCTAAGCAAAGTAGGTACGCGAGATAGGGAGCATACAAAAATTCGTTCTGCAGCTCTCAGCGCAACGCACATGTTGGTTCAGCGTGCGGCATTGGAGATGGATATAGCGCCAGAAGAGTTTGAAGTATTGGAGCCTCGTTTACGAGAAGGGCACCCTTATCTGCAGATTGCCGATACTTTAGTAAACGGTGCAGGTTTTAGTAAGCGACTTGCAGAAAACGACCGCAATGAGCCTTTAGCTGTAGAGCTGATGCGATCGATGCTTGATAAGCAAAATGATCAAATGACAAGTGCATTTTTTGATCCGCAGCACCTTGAGCAGTGTGCGCTTTCCTGTTATCGCTGTATTCAACGGTTTGGCAATAAAAACTATCATGGCCTTCTTGACTGGCGTCTCGGTCTCAGCTTTATGCGTTGTCTGTTAGATCCTGAACATCGCGTAGGGCTAGATGGTAATTTTCAGGATTTCAGAGAACTTAGCGATTGGCCCGAATTGGCAGAAAGCGCAGCTCAATCAATTCAAAGGCTAAATCCCAATACCAGGAAAGTGGTCCATGTAGGAGCACTTAACTTGCCGGTAGTGACCGATGGAGCAGAGGCTTATATGGTCGTTCACCCTTTTTGGGATGTATTAGAATCACCATCTGAAGTGATAAATGAGTCACTAGTTGAGCTTAGAAGCCAATTTAACAAGGTTTACTGCATCGATACTTTCGAAGCAAGCAGGCGTTTAATGAACACGCTTGATAAACTGAGGGGAAGTTAGTTGTTTAAATAAGTTTACCTTTTGTTCTAGGTTACAGTCCCTTATCACACCTAGCCTATTCAAAGCGTGTCTTCAGTATAGATATGACGACACGCTTTGTCGCTTTTTTACCTTACGCTATCACTATTCACTAAGAACAGCTGAGACCAATTACCAAACAAACCTTTGGTGTGCTGTCTCTCTACAACCAAAAATCTGATAAAGGAGAAAAGGATGGTGAAGCTTATATCGAGCTTTTGTGGTTTAGGTATGGTGGTCTTCAGTAGTTTTGGTCAGGCGGCAGATTGGCAAAATTCATGGTCAGTGGAGAAACAACAGTCCGCCAAGTACTGTGCCCAGCTGTTTGATAATTATCAACTGCAAGCCGTTTGTATGGACAATGAGAGAAACGGCTATAAAGCAATGCAGGGGAATTTTGGCTTCTCAGTGACTGAAGCTCATAAGGCTAAAAGCCGTTGAGCACAAATATTCGAAGCTTTTCAGCTACAAGCCGTGTGTATGCAGAATGAAAAAAATGGCTTTGATGCGATGCAAAACTATTAACAAGGACTGTTAGACATGAAAAATAAAGGTGTAGTGATTTCATTGGTTTTCTTAGCTCTTTTAGGGCTTGGTGCATACACACAGTTAACATTGTTTGTTGTTCCTCCAATAGGTGCTTTGCCAGATGGGAAAACGGTGGTGTTGTGGCGATTAAACAAAACAAAATTTATAGATAGCCCCGATGCAATGTGTGAACGTAGCCAAGGCGGAGTCAGTTTACTGTGTCGAGGTCTGATGTTAAGCGGAGTAGTCAATAAGTCGAACATCATAATGCGTTTACCATATAGCGAGACGCTTTACTTAGTTTCTACGAACGGCAAGAAATATTCGAGGTAAGCGAATGGAAGTTTTTGTTACTGCAATTTTTATTGGTTTGATTCCTGCCCTTGTTGCTCAAAGTAAAGGTAAATCATTTCTGCTCTGGTGGTTGTATGGCGCTGCGATTTTTATCGTGGCTATGCCTCATGCGCTGATCATGAAAGCGGATCAACAAACATTAGAAAAGCAGCAATTTTCAGAGGGAATGAAAAAATGTCCTTACTGCGCTGAGATGATCAAACCAGATGCAAAAGTGTGTCGTTATTGTGGGCATGATGTGGTTGAAGAGACCCAATCATAAGGATCATTATCGTCAAGCGAGGCTGGAGTTTAGTGAACAAATGCTAGGTAGACATTCAGGCATAGGTTTGACATATGTCTTATGACGAACTATAACATAGGTCAAGCATATGCCTGTTAAAGGAGGCCTTATGAAAACCGTATCTATTTTCAAGAATGGCAAAAACCAAGCAGTCCGTTTACCTAAAGACTTTGAGTTTGAGGGGGTCAGTGAACTGGAAATCTACAAAGAAGGAGACATGATCATACTGCGGCCAGTACGACCAGATTGGTTGTCCTTCGCTCAACAAGCAAAAGCCGACAAGGATTTTATGGTTGAAAGAGAAGAGATGATTCCAGATGAGGGGCGTTTCAGCTTTGAATAAGTCTATTACTTACATGCTAGATACCTGTATCTGTTCTTTTATCATGCGTGAACACCCACTAGCAGTATTAAAGCGATTGCAGGAGGTAGTAGGGCAACATCATCGCGTTGTAATTTCGGCGATTACCTACCAAGAGATGCAATATGGTTTATTGGGTAAAAATGCTTCGCAAAAACATAAGTTACTAGTAGATGAATTCTTGCGACGTGTAGATGCTATTTTACCGTGGGACAAAGCGGCGGTAGATGCTACGGTCACAGTTAAGCGTGGCTTGATGGAGCGAGGCACACCCATCGGCCCAAATGATACCGCCATAGCGGGGCACGCTATTTCCGCTGGCTGCATTTTGGTGACAAACAACGCTAGGGAATTTCAGCGAGTAGAGGGCTTAACGTGGGAAGATTGGGTACATTGATCCAATTTTGATAATTCCTATCTCACAGCCTGTTGTCGGGTAATATTAGTTATCAAACTCTGTGTGATAAATCCTCAGCCATTCGCTATTTCTTTGTAAAGGTTGCGACACGTTTTGTCGCCTTACTCTTCTATGCTTTTAAGCCTAACCGTGCAGAATGTTACGAAATTGCGAGGGGGCTTAATGGCACAGAAAGAATCATCACCTTTAGACCAATTGCTACAGCATGACTTCCAAGAAGTTCTATGCCCTGAGTCAGAACGTGGTTGTCTGCTATTGGTCCCCGCTCAAACTGGTATTGGCAAAACACATACCATTAAGAATGCGATTTTACGAGAGGTCGTGCAGATCGTTAGAGGTCAATCTGAATCTCGCCCTATCTATTATATTACGAACTCCGTTGATAATGTTTCTTCTACATATCAAGAGCTTATGGAGTTGATTGATGCTGAATACAGTGATTCGAGTGATGCATTAGTAAGTTGTCAATCGCTTAAAGATCAAATTGTCTATTTACCCAATCAAAGCAGTCAGTTGCTAAGTGTTTCTGAACAAGATATCGATTATTTGATTGAGCGTTTCGAGTTATCGGGTCATTCGGGACTCATTCAGGAGTGGCAGCAACTAAAAGCCCAGCGACAGGTTATCAGAGAGCATCCCGCCATTCGGGCGGAATTTAGTCGTGATATAGAGGCGAAAGCAGGACAGGTTTATTCTCAATTAATTAGCGCGTTGCAGGCACGGCAGAAAAGTCCTGCCGCGATTACTCTTAAAGCTAAAGACGAAATTATCATAGATGCACTGATCCCCGGTGATCGCTTGTACAGGGGGGATGCTTGTGTTGGTTTTATGACCACTAAAAAGTTTTTAGCAGGCTATAAAACTATGAGAGGTGTAATGCACCCTACGCGAGAGTTGGGGAATGCCTTATTATTGATTGATGAAGTAGATCGCCAAAATGAAGTTATTTTGCAAACCATGGCAGAACAACAGGTCATCGATCTAATAGAGCTGATGCGTACTCTATATGCCAATATTCCGCAGTATAAACTAGAGCAATCAGACCGTTATCAAGGGATGCAGTCTGGATTTAATGAGCTAGCCGATTCCCTGAAAGATTTTGCTGAGCGCTGGCAATTACAATATGCCTTCAATATTGATGGCATTAGTCTGGAGCAAGAACGTGTGCGTTTGTTTTCAGATCGCACTGTGACTCATGTGCACAGCGCGAAGCATACTTTGCACTTAAAGACGCATGTTCAACTGCAAAAAAATTTAATTCATAGTGAAAATCGTCTAGAAGCGAACTTGTCTAGTCATGAAGTGAATGGAACATTAGGGCGATTTATTAATGAAGCTGACTGGTTATTCCGTCGTTTTATTTATCTGATTCGATCGTCTGTTTGGACGTACACTCGTCATGAAGTCTCTTCACGGCAGACTAATGTGCCAACTCAGCAAGAAGCCGTTGTATCTATTCTGCGACATCTCAATCTTCAAGATCTCATCCCCGTTGTATTTGATGCGTTGGATGCTCAAGTGAGCTTCACTGGACGTAAAGGGCTTGCCAAGTCAGAGCGCAGTAATTTGGTTCGTACTTATCATGATTCTGGTCTTAAGCTGACGGAAGTGAGCCTTAATGATGGCGCGAAGGATACTGTGGGATGTCACTACACAGGACTTGCACTGACACCATCTGGGTTGCTTGCTCGCTTAGTTGAAAGCGGCACTAAAATTGTGGGTATCAGTGCGACGGCAACCTCAGATACGGTGATTAAGAACTTTGACCTTGGGTATTTAAAAACGCGTTTAGGAACGCAATTTGTCGAGCTGACCGATCGCCAGAAACAACGTATTGGTGAGTATTATCGTAGACGCCGACAATATGCTGAACGAGGTGTGCAGATACAACCGACTTTTCTCAAGGCTGACTCAGATATCTTGAAGGCTAGACTGGAAGCTTACACAGGAAAAAAGGTTCGTCATCCCAGTTCTGTCTTAGCAAGCTGGTTAGCGATTGATTCTGCCGAGAACAGCACATTTCAAATCAGTTGGGTGTCACGCCTTGTTCAAGCGCTAGAACAATTTGTCGGGCAAGACGGTAATCGATATATGCTCGTGTTGTTAAACCGAGTAATAAAGCCCACCAAGCACGCTAAATTGATCGAGTTTCTAAACTGGCTTGTCACACAAAACGGTTCTAAACAGGTGCGACTATTTTCAGGAGTGGATGCTCAGTTTCTTAAACAAGGTCGTTTTAGCGATGTACAGCAGGCCCTGTCTGATACAACTGACAAAGTCATCGTGCTATCAACCTACGCCACGATGGGGGAAGGCAAGAACCCTGACTATTACGTTAAGCAAAGTTGTGATCAGGAGCGTTTGATTTGGGTTGGTGATGGTGCTCCGGAAGGGCGATTAAAAACGGATATTGATACCCTGTATTTAGAGAAGCCAACCCATCAGCTGCTTAGCAGCGAGCAATATCATACAAATCAACTATTGCAGCTTCATCAGATTCTTTCATTGCAGGAGCGGGGCTATATCTCGATGAATCAAGCACGCGCTTGGAGCTATCGTTTTCTCATTGAAGGGAACCATACAACAAATCTAAGTCAGTACTACGAGACAGAAGATTACTTTGCGCTTATTCAAAAAGTGTTGGAGCAAGCCATAGGGAGGACTGCTCGAACAGCGTTCAAACGTGCTCAGATTTTGATTATGGCGGATAGTGATTTAGTGCAGGCCTTAGTACAGGATCATCGACTTTCGGATACCTTGTCGCTTGAGTATGCAGCGCTTCGTGACAGTGCTCAATATCTGTTGCAGGACTCATCGCTTATTGATCGGCAAGCATTGCAGCGCCGTAATCTCGCTAAACTTTATACGGCCGGAACATTGGCGCAGATCGGTGAATTCTTGTCAGGGTTTAAAGGAGCTAAGGTTATGTTCTCGATCTCTGGTTGGGAGCAATTGAGACAGCAGCTTTTAATGTACCCAACAGTAGAGTCTCCTGTATCAGATTACCCTCGTTTGTACCTTGAGGCACCGTCTGCGGATGGTTATCAGTTTTCTGGCAATTTGGATGCTTATGATGAACTGACAAATTTAAATAAAGAGTGGGCTTTTTTTGATGAGTTGGAGGCTAAGCGCTGGATATCAGAAGAGGAGAGTGGCTTACCAACTTTAATGAAAAATGGAGTCGTAAAGCATTATTTTGAACGGCATGGCTACGCTGTTCGATGGCAGTCTTTTTGTTGGGCGATGAATCCAGCGGCGTTTTTTAATCTCTATAAAGGGGCGATCGGCGAAGAAGGGGTTAAAGCGATTTTGGAGCACGCAGGATGCATTATTGAATCAGTACCCAGTGCAGCATATGAGGAATGTGATTTTATTGTTCGCTTATCTTCAAATAGTGAACCTGTTGCGGTGGATGCAAAACACTGGCGCTATGCTGGAGAAGTAAAGCGTTATGAGTCTAAATTGGAAAACTTACATAGTGCATTAGGTGTAAAGCGCTTTGCTTATATCAATCTCTTTGGTGATGGTGAGGCTCATTGTCGTCGGTTGGATTCAGAGTTCATCCCAACAAGTGAGGTAATGTCCCCCATTTTAGAAATATCTGGCTTGGTTCATAGAGTAACAGGTGCCACTTTAGTAAATCATATAAATCACTTTTTGCTATGGATGAAGGAGGCGGATTAATGGATGTTTTTACAACATTTATTGAAAAAATTAGCTTTGATTATGAGAAGCTGAGCGATCAGTTTGAAGTTGATTGTGTATCCTATAAAGGATGGGATAGTGAAATGCGCGACCAAAAGTTGCTTAGCCTTCCTAATCAGATATATCAATCTGGTCCAGTCTTGTCTCTTGTTCAGTATCGAAAGCAAAGTGAGTATTGGCTGTTGAGACCCCGAGGAACTCAATTGTTTCTTGATAAAGACAGTGTTGCTTACCGTAGAGAACGACTTGAAAAGGTGCCTGACTGGCTACTTGCCTGCCTCCTTGTTAGAGCCATGCCTCGTGTGCTTTCTCCGATTAATAGAGATCAGAATCGTATCGAAGCAGATGGACTGCACTATGTGGTGAAAAGTAAAGAAACGATTCGCGGCTACCAGATCGTGGCCGTCAAAGTGGAACCTTTTTTTGGTACGTTTACGGGAAAGGGGGTATTAAACGTAAGCGTCGCAACATTTTCTAATGTGCAGGCTCATCGTTTGCCAAATGGAGACTTGCCGTATCAAGTCGCTAAGCTACGCCGCTTTACATTCGACACCATCACTCAGCAACTAATTCGCTGTCCAAGTGGTGAATACATAAAAAAGGCGTTGTATCCAAATAATAAAAACCGAGTAAAAGCGATTAATTTAAGTAATAGCAACACCCTAGAAGCTTATTATAAAACTCGGCTAGGCGTGATCTCCATGTTTCTGGAAGATATCGAAGATGTTTATAGTGGCGCTTTTGAGATCAAACTTAAAACCATTCAAGCAGATGATCATAGTCTGCTCCATAAAGGCAATATGGCCCAGAGCTACAAAGAAATCCAACAGTGGTTCACAAATCATCCAGTGAATGTTGTAAACAAAAGCCAAACACTTGAAGCCGGACAGCAGCTGCTATCAATGCTTAGTGCTAAGAATATACCCGCTACTGCCTCTGAAATGCTGCAGCCGAAGCAATTAACAATATTGATTGTTGACCCCAAGGAATCTTATAAAGAAGCACCTGAGGCAGACCCTTATCAGGTATTACGTGCACAGTATCCCGAAGCCGTTGTTCAATCTTGTTATCCTGAGAGCCTTATAGGCAAAGGCCGAGACAGCGTGGTTGAGGTTTTATTGAAAGAGCTGCTTGTGAAGTTTGAAGTGCAACATCGACAATTGCAGCTCGGCTATCCGGCACTGCCAACCGATGCTTGGTTTATTCATCCAGTAAGGCCTAATGTGAACGATGCTCATAAAGTACCTTGGCCATTATCTTATTGTCGTGTTGGCGCTGAAGGGTTGGAATTTGGCTGGGTGACGTCTGAAATGGAAGACTCCTTAAAAATTAACTTAACGCCAGCTGAAAAGCTTCAAGTGTTTACTGGCTTCGATCGTGCAGATGTGATTTTCTGGCCTGATTCTGGTGAATTTATGTTAATCACGGATACTGCCGCCATCACTCTGCCAAATGAAGTGAATGTGTACCAGCTCATCAAGGAATTGGATAAAACTACGGCTTCAGGTGTGCCAAAAAGTTTGCTTGAAGAGTATTTGGCTTGTCACAAGGTAGAATTAGAAGGCTCAGAGTTACAGAAAGACTTAGTAAAGCTTTTAGATACTCATTCGCAAGCTATCCCAGTCAGTGCATTTAAGGCAATCAGTTATAGAAGCAAATTAAATCAAGCGTTCTATCACTATTTAGTGGAATGCGGTTATCGAATCAAAACCAGCTGGCGTTCGGCTGAGGATGGCCCAATGTACATAACAGCTGGAATTTGGCGTAATCGTGAGAATGGCCTTTACTCAATTGGCTCTTCAGGCCCTTCGAAACAGGACTTAGATAATTTTCACCATATCTATCATGTTACAAGCACACTGTCAGGAGCTATACCTGAGTGGTTCTGGCAGTCTCTTATGGTTTGGCATATCAAACATAAGTCTGCAACGGTATATCCTTGGGTGTTTAAGCATCTTAGGGAATTTGGGGCTAGGGAAGTGAGTAAGTAAGCTGTGGAGCTAGCCTAGCCGAGTAGCAATTTCTTGATAGGACAAAAGCCGCTATGTGAAATTTCACAATAGCAGCTTTCTAAGTTAAAGGCCTAAGAGCTTTTGCTCCCAGATTTGGTAAGGCAACTTATTGTTTAATTGATCTAATAGCTTGCCTGTTGAGCCAATGTCATCACTTTGTTTCTCAGCTTGGTGTACCAGTTCAACGACCAATTGGTTGTCGTCTAATTGGATAAGCCGTTGGCATAGTTTCTGTAGTCCATAGGTCGAGAATTCATGGCTGAAGTTTTTCAGTATGCCAAAACACAAGGACTGTTCCTGTTTAGATTGGAAAAACTGAATGTGGTGTCTTAAAGTCAGTAAACAGGCCTCTCGACTTATTTGTTGCACTGCATTCTTATCACGAATACTCTGCTCCATTAAAAGCCCTGTTACAGGCTCATACCAAGCCAAATAATAAAACTGACCATTTCTGTAGCGCTTTACTGCGGCTTCCAGTTGAACATAATCACCAACGAAAAGATTGATTGCTAAGAAGTTGCTTCCTAGCAGTCGTAGTTCCAAGGAATTCTGCCCCTCAACATCCTTTATGGTTGCTACACGTACTGGCCAGCCGCTATCTGTAATCTTTACTTTTACAGACTCTAGCAGGTAGCAGCCCTTGAAACGCTGACAGTTTGCAACCTCTGACAAGCTTGGTTGAGCCGTTAGACTATGCATACTTCACCCCCAATTTTTTCTGTAGCAATTTCTCAATGGCGGAACCGTCCATGCGAGTCAAGTTTGGTACGTATCGAGAGTACACACGGAATAACATGGATGTATTTGAGTGGCCCATTTGACGAGCAATCCACTCCGGAGACTCGCCAGAAGCTAACCATAATGTCGCAGCCGTATGGCGAGTTTGATAAGGACGTCGCTTTTCAAGGTTGAGGCGTTTGAGAAGAGGGTACCAAACACGTTGAGTGACATTATTGTGATTGATGGCTTCGCCATTACGATTGCAGAAGACAAATTTACCGAAATGCCCTGAGTGTTTTTTCTGACGCAGTAGAGCATTGTAGACTGGCGTGCTCATGTGAATATCACGGATAGATGATTCTGTCTTTGTAATGTCCTCTTCACCAGCAACGATAGTTTCGCGGATCTTGATTACTCGATGATCGAAATCGACATATTTCCACTTCAGGCCATCAATCTCGCCTGTGCGCATACCCGTAAAAAAGCGAATCAAAAAGTAGTCTCGATAGTCTGGACGGACGGTATCAAGAATTAAGTTCACCTCTTCAATAGTGAACGGAAAAGCGTCCGTCTTTGGGCTTTTAAGCGGTTTGATACGGATGTAAGGCGTGGTAAAGTTGTACTCGTCGGCGGCGTCCTCAAATATGCGTTTTAATGGGTTAACTATCTTATTGATACGTGTGTTAGCTAGGCTTTCTTTTCCATTTCGACCCGGAACTTTGGCGAGTGAGGTGCGAAATTTAAGAATGTCGTTTCGAGTGATGTCGTCGACTTTCATCTTTCCAAAGAAAGGCAAGTAGTGTTTGGAAACAATGCTTTCAATATTGACGATATGAGAACGACGCCAAGCGACTTTATTGCGATCAATCCAGCCTTCAACAAACTCTTCAAAAAATGGTGTCTCGACCTGTTCTTGAAGAGCCTTCCATTCATCAGGCAGATGAATTTGTAACTCTAAGTCTGTGAAGTACTCAACCGATTTGCTATTAGGAAAATGCGTTTTATAACGAAACGTACCAGCAACGATTTCAGACTCAATTTGCACTAGCACACGTTCGAGGTTTTTGCGGTTTGCCAAGGTTGGCTTTAGCGTGGTTTGTTCTCGACAACGTTTCCCCATGTAGCGGAAATCGAGGTAGAGGGTATTGGTTTCCTTGCGAATGCTGACACTAGCCATACTTAAGCCTCCTCTGTATATGCCAATGCTAGGGAGTCATCTTGGCTCAACATATCTGCTTCAATGTTTTCCCAGATGAACAGAATCTTGCGACGGTTAAATGGACGAATGTAGTGGCGTCCTTCGAATAGACAGGAATCCAAAAGTTCATTTCGAATGGTTCGAGGCGTGTAATGGATTCTCTCTGACAGCTGTTCTGTGCTAAGGTAAGTACTCATATGTATATATCCTATCCAATGATTAGAAACTCTAATAATTGATAATATATATTATCAATATGTGTAAATTTAGGGCAGAGGCTGTAAGTTGTCAATGTTTTTGATTAAAAAAATAATCAAAAGAGCTTATTTATGATCAGATTTAGATTGAACGAGATGATTTCTGAGAAGTCATTTCAAGAGGGAAGAAGGATCACGATTGGTGAGGTTGCCAAAGAAACAGGGATTAACCGCATGACCTTGTCAAAGATGATTAACCACAAAGGGTACAGCACGGTCACTGATAACCTAGATAAGCTGTGTGCTTACTTTGGATGCTCTTTAGAGGAGCTGGCGGAGTATATTCCTGAAAATGAAGTTGAGTAGCAGGGTATTGGCGATTAATTAGACGGCAGAACTCACTGAGAACAGCTGCATCGGATTCAATCGCTTAGTGATCAGTAACTACTTGTTGGCTGTCAGTAGTCTTCAAAGGAGATATTTCTTTAAATCGTGTGATCTCCGAAAAATGCGAACGTCTAGCTCTTTTAGATAGTTAGCTGGCTTTCCCTGAATATCTCAAAAGGCAGTTTGCTTGTATAGGAACCAGAGCCCCTACTTTTCATAGTAGGGGCGTAACCCATCGTCACCATTCTCAATCCCCCCACGGCAAAAGTTACAATCAATCGTCTTAAACACATAAAGAAAAAATTTTTGTCAAGATGAAAGGGTTAAGTACATTGATGTAACTTGAAACATAAGCTTACTCCTTCTCTATAAAACCTGATCTTTTCCTATGTCTACTTACCTCCGAGCTTAGCTCTCATTTTATGTAGGGCTAAGTCCAGCGAATTATCAATAAAAAATAATTTTCTTATAGTGTAAAACTACTAAAGGCATAGCTAAATCCTAATATTTATTGGTTATAAGTATATGTATATTTTGCATATGGAGATTTGTAATGCTGATATCACTAAATGAGGAAAATACTATGTCATTACGTATCAATGAAGTTGTACCAAACTTAGAGCTTGAGACTGATCTAGGAAACTTCAGTCTGCATGACTGGATTGGTGACAGTTGGGCAATATTATTCAGTCATCCAAAAGACTTTACGCCCGTATGTACAACGGAATTTGGAGCTGTAGCAAGCCTTGCAGCAGAATGGGAAAAGAGAGGTACCAAAGTAATTGGCTTATCCGTGGATGGTGTTGAAGAACATAAACAATGGAAAGCCGATATCGAAAAGTACTCTGGTGCGGTTCCAACTTTTCCGATCATTGCAGATGAATCCTTAGATGTATCAAAAGCATTAGATATGCTTCCTGCCGATGCCTACTTACCTGACGGGCGAACTGCTGCTGACTCCGCCAGTGTTCGTGTAGTTTTCATCATTAGCCCAGATAAAAAACTGCAGTTATCTATGACGTATCCAATGTCAGTAGGGCGAAACTTTTCTGAAGTATTGCGTGCTTTGGATGCGCTGCAAACCAGTTATGGCGTACCTATTGCGATGCCTGCGAATTGGCAAGTAGGAGATGATGTTATTGCTTCATTATCACTTAGTGATCAGCAGGTGACAGAAAAGTTTGGCAATATGGATGTCAAATTACCTTATCTAAGAACTGTTAAACTAGATAAATAACAGAAATGGTCTGTAAGATGGATTTAAATCCATCTTACAGACTTGATTAATAATTACTTAATGTTTTTATGGCTATTAAAATATAAAACCACTCTTTTTTTGTGGATAATAATGCCGTTACATTCTTTTACGTAATTTTACATAGATCGTACATTAGACCTATATTTAGTGTTAATTGGTTGTTTTTTAACAAATATATTAGGTTTATCTGTTTTATTTTTACTCGATAGTGTTACATTATGATTAAATTATTCAGATGATGTTGTAGGGTGATTGTTTTGTTTAGGATAGGCAAAAATACTAAGAATGACATTGAGATTGTTTCGCTAATGGAACGTAATAAGAAACTATCTTCAATCATTAAAGCTCAAAGGAAGTGGCTGTGCTACGTTGTTTTTGATATTAAAGGTTACGTTGTTGATGCAAACCAAAACTTTTTAAAATTGATGAACATTGGTGAGCGAGAAGCTCTAGGTCAACATCATTCAGGGTTTTGTGACAAGAATTATTCTGAAAGTCAAGATTATATCGAGTTTTGGGAGTCACTAAGATCTGGAGGGTTTAAAAAAGGCACTTTTGCTAGAATAGAAAAGTATGGGAATAGAGTCTGGCTTGAATCATCATATTTTCCTATTGAAAATGAAAGTGGAGAAGTTGTTAATATAGTTAAGCTGGCTTCAGATGTAACTAGCAGCATGGATGAGATAAAGGAAAACGAAGCACTACTTCGATCTTTAAATGCTAATATGGCTGTTATCAAGTTTACCCCTTCTGGAACAGTAATTGATGCGAATGATAACTTTTTGAAAGTTATGGGCTATGAGAGTGAAGAAATAGTCAATAAACATCATAAAATATTCTGTGAAGACGGCTTTTATAAGGCGAATCCTGATTTTTGGAAACAGCTATCACAGGGAGTAAGTCAGAAAGGTCGATTTCTTAGGAAATCAAAACAAGGAAATAATGTTTGGCTGGATGCATCTTATAGCCCTGTGTATGACAGTAATGGCAAGGTTTATAGAGTGGTTAAATTTGCTCTGGACGTTTCTGCTCATGTTGAAAATTCAGCGAAAATAAAAGAAGTTGCTATTATAACAGCTGATAAGAGTAATGCTCTTTCTGAAGAAAGTGCGCAAAAACTAGCTGATGCAAGGAAAGCATCATTAGAAGTGTCTTCGGAAATGCTTAAGGTTGAACGAATATCTGAGTCTCTTCTAGAGCAAGCTAAAAAAATTGAATCTATAGTTGATTCAATTCAAGAAGTTATGTCTCAAACAAATCTTCTTTCTCTTAATGCAGCAATAGAAGCAGCTCGAGCAGGGCAACATGGAAGAGGTTTTGCTGTTGTTGCCGATGAAGTTAGGAAACTTGCGCTGAAAACCAGTGAAAAATCTGACGAGATAACGACCGTTATTAACATTAACTCAGGCCTTATAAAAGATCTTGTGCATAATGTTTCACTCACTAAATCTCACGCTGATTTATCAGATCGAGCTATAAATGAAGCATCTAATAATCTTATTGAGCTTTCAAGTATGGTTAATGAATTTAGTAAATTGACATCTGATATTTAAGTGAGTTTTGGTGAGATGAGTTATATAGAGATATATGATGACTTGATCAAGGTGAAGATGTTTGGTCGGGTTAATAGATTTGATGATTATTCGCTTGAAAGTATTAAAACCCTTGGTGCTAAGAAAATTGAATTCTATTTTGAGGGCGTAGAAACAATAGACAGTTTTTTTATTGGCCTTTTCCATCTTATTTATTCAAAAAAAACCTCTATTATTGAGTTTAGTGGAGTTAATGAATATTGTCGTGATGTTTTAGATATGGCATGTATAAATAGATTTGTTGATTACTAGTTTTAGGGTTTAGTTGTTTATGCCAAAGTCTCCGTCTTATTGCGTAGCTTTACAGCCAATATGTGACCGTGAAATGATTCATGTTGCCGACGAATTATTATACCGGTCAACATCAACGGCACCCTATGCTCAAATTGATGATGATCTAATTGCTACAGCAAGAGTGTGTAACGCTGCATTTTATGAAACTGGAATAGAAAAATTATGTGGAAATGGAAAGCTTTTTTTTAATGCACCTAGAGAATGGATTCTAAATCCAGAGTTACTTCCTCCTTACCCTGATAGAGTAGTTCTGGAAGTTTTGGAAAGTGTCAAGGGAGACTATGAGGTAATTGAAGCATTAAAAAATGTAAAGTTTTTGGGCTATCAAATAGCGCTGGATGATTTTGAGCTTTGTGCGGATACTGAGCCTCTTTTAGAGATAGCAGACATTGTTAAACTTGATATGCTGACTTATCAAAGTGACGATGATATTGCTTACTATCTTTCTAAGGGCTTAACTCTTCTTGCAGAAAAAGTAGAAGATCTTGAAGTTTTTGAAAATTGTAAAAGGTTGGGTTTTAGCTTATTTCAAGGTTACTTTTATGCAAAGGCTGAGGTAAAAAGTGCAACATCGGTAAAGCGTAGTAGTAATGCTAAAGTGCGATTAGAAATTTTAAAAGAGCTCTATAAAGAAGATGTGGATTTCGAAATAGTAGAGTCCCTTTTAGTTCAAGAACCTCAACTGGTACTGCGTCTACTTAAGATGATTAATTCTGCCTATTACAAACGTGTGAATACCATTCATACTTTGCATCAGGCTGTTACGTTGCTAGGAATACAAAAGCTGCGAACTCTAGTTAGCACTCTCGTATTAGCAAACGATCATCCTTGTAAGATGCTATTGTTACCAAAAGTACTCACTAGGGCTTCTATGTGTCGAATTTTAGCGGAACGGCACTTCAAAGTTGAAGCAGACGAAGCTTTCTTGGTGGGGTTACTTTCTTTATCAGATTTAATGTTAGACCAAAGCCTGAAAGAAATCTGCGATCAGCTACCGTTAAGTGATGAGTTATATAATGCTTTATTATTTCATGAGGGAAAAATAGGCAGAATATTGACCATCGTAATTTCTTTTGAAAATGCGAAACTGAACTTGGCAAGCGGGAAAACAGTAGAGATGCTTAATTCTTTTTACCTAGAAAGTCGTAGCTGGGCTTTGAGTATATTGTCTGGGATGAAAGAAGAGGGTTAAAAAGTTGCTTATCAGCAAAGGTTGTACAGTCGCGCTAGGTGGAGTGTCTCATCCAACCTAGCGTTTTTTTGATCAAAATGAAGCGTTTATAAAAAATTTTAGGCTATAAGCAAGAATGGTTAAACTAAGAAAGCCAAGCAAATACAGCAGTACAAACCACTGCCAGGATTTTAATTTTCCCTTATTTTTTTGCATTAATAGCCCTCCTGATAGTCTTCGACTTTGCCGGCAAAGACTCGGTAACCCCATAGGGTATAAGCCAAGATCAGCGGCACAAAAATGACAATGCCAACCAGCAGAAACGTTAGGCTAGAATCGGGTGCCGCTGCGTCCCAAATAGTGAGCTGATTCGGCATTAGGTAAGGGAATAAGCTCACCACCAACCCCATAAAACCCAGCGCAAATATCCCTGCTGCATACCAAAATGGGCGGATTTCATGGGCGGTATCGCTTAGTCCTTTCCAAGCTAAAATGGCGAATAGGATGGAGAGCAGCGGCAGTGGGCTTAAATATAAGAAGTTCATATCAGCAAACCAGCGCGCTCGAATGTCTTCTGATGAAAGTACCGTCCACAGGCTGACCAGTAACATAGCCAGCATCACGGCCACAATCAGTCGCTTTGCTAAGTAAGCAGCATGTTGCTGAATGCGACCACGGCTTTTCATATAGAGATAGCTTGCACCTAGTAGCGCATAACCTGCCATAACACTAAAGCCCGTTAAGATGGCGAATGGTGACAGCCAATACCAACTGTCCAGCTGAATGTGGCTGGCATTCACACCTTGTACAATCGATCCTAAGATCAAGCCTTGGCAAAACGCTGCGGTGGCGGAGCCAGCACTAAAAGCAAAATCCCAATAAGGGCGCGAGCGGTGCGCTTTAAAGCGGTACTCAAAAGCCACGCCACGAAAGATCAAGGCAAACAGCATCAAAATAATCGGCAGATAAAAAGTCGATAAAATGCCCGCGTAGGCGGCTGGAAAAGCGGCGAATAACACCACGCCACCAAACACCAGCCAAGTCTCGTTGCCATCCCATACGTGCGAGATCGAGCGCATTAAGTGATCACGCTCACCATCTTGGTCGAACCATGGGTAGAGAATGCCAACGCCTAGGTCAAAGCCGTCCAGTAACACGTACATCAAGACAGCAAAACCAAGGATTAAGAAATAGAACAGTGCCAAATCCATTATTTTTCTCCGTCTTCGTGTATTAGATTTTTTACCCACGCGAGCGCGTAGCCAGGGGCTTTCATGCCGATTAATTGTTCTTCAAGATGTGCCATCGACGGCGGGCCTTTCTTGATAAGCTTACGCATAAAGTAGAGATAAACCCCTAGTAGTAAGGTGTAGATCACGACAAAGCCGATCAGAGTAAATAGCACACGCTCCGCTGGCAGCGGCGAGACCACTTCACTGGTGCGCACTAGGTTATACACGAGCCAAGGTTGGCGTCCGACCTCGACCACATACCAGCCAGCCAGTACTGAAATCACGCCAGAAGGCGTAAACACAGCTAATGCCGCTAAGAAGGGTTTATTGCTAAACAAGGTGCCGCGTTTACGCAGCCACAGGGCGAGCACAGCTAGACCAATCATGCCAAAGCCCAATCCGACCATGACACGGAAAGACCAAAATACCAGCGGTACATTGGGGCGATCTTCAGGTGGCACGGCTTTAAGACCTTGTACCGCGCCATCAAAGCTATGCGTCAAAATCAAACTGCCCAAACTTGGAATACCTAACTCATAATCATTGGACTCAGTCTCCATGTTGGGCATTGCAAACAACAACAGCGGTACGCGCTCTTCTTCAGCAGGCCAAATGCCTTCCATCGCGGCGAGTTTAGTGGGCTGATGTTCTTTAACGTTTAAACCGTGATGATCGCCAACCAGCGCTTGCAGTGGCGCTAATATCAGAGCGATCCACATGGTCATAGACAAGCCCTTTTTGGCAAACGCCATATGTTGCTTTTTGAGTAGGTAATAAGCGCTGACACCAGCGACAACAAATGTGGCGGTGATAAAAGACGCCAACAACATATGTGTTAAGCGATAAGGCATCGAAGGATTAAAAATCACTTCAAACCAACTGGCGACGTGAAATTGGCCATCAACAATGATGTGCCCTTGTGGCGTTTGCATCCAAGAGTTGGCAACAATGATCCAAAACGCGGAAATCCAAGTACCAATGGCGACCACGACGGTTGAGAAGAAATGCAGCTTGCGTCCTACCCGTTGCCAGCCAAATAGCATTACCCCTAAGAAGCCAGCTTCTAAGAAGAATGCAGTTAATACTTCATAGGCCATTAATGGACCTAAAACAGGGCCGACGATGTCGGAGAATTTAGAGAAGTTGGTGCCAAATTCGTAGGACAAAACAATCCCAGACACCACCCCCATGCCAAAGGTGATGGCAAAAGGTTTGATCCAAAATTTTGCCAATTGCAGATAGCGTGGATCGTGGGTTTTAAGCCATAAGCCTTCCCATATAGCGATCAAGGTCGCCAAGCCGATGGTGATGCTGGGGAAGATAATGTGGAAGCTCACCGTAAATGCAAATTGCAGGCGCGAGAGTAACGCTGTATCAAGTTCCATAAGCGAATCCGTTGTCAGGTAAAAAGTGGAATCTAGGCTTTAGAAACTAAGCGGCGCAGAGCGAGTGGTGCCACGGCAAGACCCACAATGCTAAATAGAACACTGGCATCAATAAGAAACTGGCTGTAATTCATAGGTGTAACCTCGTCGACTGTATCGTTATTAGTGTATTGAGTTAAATCAGTTCAATTGATCTATAGCAGCATGCGTGCCAACAAAATAGATTCTTTAACGTATTGAAATCATTGGATAAAAAATTAAATTTGAAGTGTGTGTAAACTAAGTTTACGATTTTAGATGAATTATAGGTGTAAACGAGGTTTACGTTTTGGCACTATCGATTGCGTTTGAACTGTCTATCTGGGTGACCAGTGTGTGTGGCGTTTTGGTGGCGGCGTGGCTTCTTTGGCGCGCACGTCATCAAGCAGATTTGCGTGCCCTAGCGGGCTTCGCTGCCATGATGGCGTTGTGGTGTTTTGGTCATTTAGCCTTATTCCATAATCAGCAATCTTTAGGCATGGTATTGCTGTTAGCCAATCCATTGATGCCGACTTTTTTCCTGCATTTCGCGCTTTTGTTTGTCAATCAAGGGCCCGCTAAGCGGCCTTGGTTAACGTCGATTGCTAGCCATATTCCTTGGGTGTACGCCACCAGTGGTGCCATCGTGATGTACAGTGTTTGGGTGAGTGCAGGGGATACGGTGCCTCTTATAGACGGTCGTCCATTCTTTGTCTTCAACGAGCTTGGTGCTGTGAATCTTGCTTATACCGTGTTGATCGGCATGCTCGGTCATGGTGTATTGATTTTGGGCTGGCAGCAGCACTCAGGTAATAAAAAGCGCTCAATCTTAGCCATGTTTGGCGTCGCTGCGTGGGGCTTGTTGCTAGCGACAAGTTTTGTCTTTCCATCCTTTGGGATCAATGTCTTTCCTTATCCCATGTTGCTGTTGCCAAGCTATTTGTTGCTATTGGTATATGGCGTAGTGCGCTATCAAATTCTTGATGTGAATCGCTTTGCCAATCGAGCTTTATTAGCCTTAGTTATGATGCTGATAGTGCTGTGCGTGATTGCAGTACTAGGTGCCGTGTCAGGACCGATTGGCTTGCAGGCGTTAACGAATGTCCCCATATGGCAACTGTGGCTTTATTCACTAATCGTCTTGTTGATCGCCGCTGCGGTGTATCCATGGGTACGCCGTTTTAGTGAGCGCTTAGTTTTCCCAGGCGCGGTATTAAACGAGCAGATTTTAGAAAACTGGAACCGCGAACTCAATCAGGCGGCCTCTTGGCAGGCCCTGAAAACTCAAGGGGAGCAGCTGCTAGCGCGGCATTTGCGACAGCCTGTCACCATCCGTTTGAATCAGGAGGACTGTTTTGATGGTCTGCATGTGAGCGTTGAAAAAGATGCCAATGGTTGGTTTGCCCAGCCTTTTAACAGTAAAGATATCAGTCCTGGTATGCGCCTAACATTAGATGTGTTCGGCTCGCTATTCGCCACCCAATGCGCAGCGTTAGAGCGCTCTTTAGCACTGGCGGAGGCTGAGCGTAAACGCCTAGATGAACAGCATTTGGTAGAGCTTGGAAGTCTGTCGGCAGCCATGGCCCATGAGCTACGCAACCCGTTAAATATCATATCGATGGCTTCTTACAATGCCCCCGCTGATACGCGGCGTCATATCCAAGAGCAGTTGAGTCGGGCCGATCGTCTGGTCAGTGATATGTTGGTCTACTCAGGCAAGCTTACCTTGCATTATCAACCTGTGGCGTTGAGACCATTATTGGGCACTGTCTTAAGTTCTCTCAATACGGATCAGGTGCTGATGACCTTGCAGCTGGAAGACGGTCTTGAGCTGAGTGCCGATCCACATCGGTTGCAGCAGGTGTTTATTAATCTGATTGATAATGCCTTGGTCTATGTACGCAATCAGTCAGGCGGCTCTATTTGCATCGAAGCCCATCAACAGGGAACTGAGTTGGTCTGTCGTATTCACAACAACGGCCCAGCGCTTGATCCTAGCATCGAAAAAGATCAGCTGTTTCGTCCTTTTGTTAGTAAACGACAGGGCGGTAGCGGCTTAGGATTAGCGATCGTGCGCCGGATTATGGATGCTCACAATGGTCAGATTTGTCATCGCAGCGATTTAGGTTGGCCAGTGACCTTTGAATGTCGTTTGCCTCTTACTTCACAAGCATTTTCAGGAGAAACACCGGATGTCGGATAGTGGTTATATTTTATTAGTTGACGATGAGCCGGCTTTTCGTGAATTGGCCGGTGGCTGGCTGATTCAGCAAGGTTTCAAAGTTAAAACGGTGGGGTCAGTGGAGGAAGCCTTAGAAGCCAAAAAAAGCCAAGGGTTACCAGACTTGGTGCTGCTTGATTTGTCGCTGCCACCGTTTTTTGACCCGCAGAAAACTCTATTGGCCATGCCGCAGTTTGAAGGCTGCCCAGTGATAATTATTACTGGCCACGCTGAGCGTGAGCTGTCCTTGCAAGCCATTGCCCAAGGGGCTTGGGATTTTATCGCTAAGCCAGTTGATCCGGATATGCTGGCGGTAGTGGTGCGCCGAGCATTGGCGAAAACGCACTTGGAGCGTGAAGTGGCACGCTTACAAGGCAGCGCCACAAAAGCTGGTGCCGATACCTATATCGGCATTTCTGCGAGTACTCAGCGTATTCGAGCTCTAATCGAGCGTATCGCGCCGACGGATGTGCGAGTGTTGGTGACAGGGCCTTCTGGTACGGGCAAAGAAGTGGTTTCTCGAGCAATCCACGATTTAAGTGCTCGCGCGAAAGGGCCGTTTATTTCAGTGCATTGTGGTGCCATTCCTGCAGAGTTATTAGAAAGCGAGCTATTTGGTCATGTTAAAGGGGCGTTTACTGGGGCAGACAAAGATAAGCAGGGCTTACTGAAGCTTGCGGATGGCGGTACTTTGTTTCTCGATGAAATCGGTGAAATGCCGGTTCCAATGCAAATCAAGCTGCTGCGTGTGCTACAAGAAGGCAGTTATTACCCAGTCGGTGGACGCAGCTTAGAGCAAATCGATGTGCGTATTGTGTCAGCCACCAATGCTGATTTGGCTGAGCGTGTTGAGCAGGGCTCGTTTCGTGAAGATTTATATTATCGAATCAAGGGCGTGAGCATTGAAACGCAGGCCTTGGATACGCGACCAGAGGACATTCCGACCTTATTACAAAACTTTTTAAGTGCGCTCGAGGTCAAGCAGGGTAAGCGCTTTTATCTTTCCAACGATGCTCTGCAATGGTTTCGACAACGCCAGTGGCCGGGTAATGTGCGTGAGTTGAAAAATACTTTAGAAAGTGTCGCCGCCATCAGTATGGGCGGCCAGATTACCTTGGCTGATATTCAGCTGCTAAATTACGCCATTGAGTCTCAGTGCATATTGTCTGCGGTAACAAATATTACTTCTGCTGAAGTCAGCCTGGAACGTAGCTTAGAAGAGCAAGTGCAAGAATTGGAAATCTCGCTGATTCAAGCGGCGCTTGAGAAAACGGAGTATAACAAAACTCAAGCTTCGAAGCTTCTCGGCTTGTCGCGCCAAGGGCTCATTAAGAAAATTGAGCGCTACCAAATTTAAATATAAGGCTATCGGTTTTCAACACTTTACAACCTTAGTTGTATAGGATGATTTGATAAAAGTTGTGTAGCCTTTTTAGCTAATGAGCCTCTCGTGTTTAGTACTATTTTTAAAAAATATCAGACAACACTAGACAAAAAGAATCAATGCTGTATTATCTGCGCCCGTTGTAGAGCGAAGCTCATTAGTAAGTAGCATTTCTGTTGATTTAATAGATTTGTGTTGTGACCACTTTTTTTAGAAAATTGGACATATTGCTAAAGAAGTCTTTCTTGTAGAGCTGAAATAAACCAATAATTTTTTTTATAAGTTATTGATTTTAGTGTTTATTAAGTTAGAATGCTCTGCAAGGTTAGTTGAGGTAAGTTAAAGTTCTTTTGATATTTAGCCCTTACAAGGCGAATGTCGGGAGTTCGAACCTCTCCACGCCCACCACTTTATAAGCCGTGGTAAAACAACTTATGACAACGGAGTGGTAGTTCAGTTGGTTAGAATACCTGCCTGTCACGCAGGGGGTCGCGGGTTCGAGTCCCGTCCATTCCGCCACTTACTTCTAAAGTAAGTTGGTCAAGAACCATCTTTTCCCAAAGATGTAAAACTATGAGCGGGCGTGTAGCTCAGTTGGGAGAGCGTCGCCCTTACAAGGCGAATGTCGGGAGTTCGAACCTCTCCACGCCCACCACTTTATAAGCCGTGGTAAAACAACTTATGACATTGGAGTGGTAGTTCAGTTGGTTAGAATACCTGCCTGTCACGCAGGGGGTCGCGGGTTCGAGTCCCGTCCATTCCGCCACTTACTTCTAAAGTAAGTTGGTCAAGAACCATCTTTCCCAAAGATGTAAAACTATGAGCGGGCGTGTAGCTCAGTTGGGAGAGCGTCGCCCTTACAAGGCGAATGTCGGGAGTTCGAACCTCTCCACGCCCACCATACTTCCTCAAGCAATACCCATCAGATCATTTTCTTAGTAAGTCCCTTTCGTGTTCCTCTTTTAATTAAAAGATTAATTTTCGTTCTTACTTTATCTAGACAAACCTAAGTTACCCCTGTATTAATACTGTTTATTTAAACAGTGCTTTGTTATGCCGCTTTCTAGTCCGCCACCAAAGAAAATCATTCATATCGATATGGACGCCTTTTTCGCGTCGGTTGAAATGCGTGATTATCCAGAATATCGCAACATTCCACTGGCGGTGGGCGGTAGTGAAAAGCAGCGTGGTGTGATCAGTACCTGTAATTACGAAGCTCGTAAGTACGGAGTGCGATCGGCCATGTCGACAGCGCTGGCAAAGAAGCTTTGCCCACAGCTGACTGTGGTACCGGGCAGAATGCATGTCTACCGTGAAGTGTCTCAGAAGGTGCGTGAGATCTTTGCTCGTTATACTGAGCTGATTGAGCCGCTGTCGTTGGACGAAGCCTATTTGGATGTGACCGCATGCCAGCAATTACATGGCTCAGCCACGCTAATCGCCGAGGCGATCCGCCATGAGATTCGTACCGAGTTAAACCTGACTGCCTCAGCGGGCATTGCCCCGATTAAATTCCTTGCCAAAATCGCTTCAGACCTCAATAAGCCGGACGGCCAATTTGTTATCACGCCAGATGAAATGCAGAGCGTGATCGACTCGCTACCGTTAGAGAAAATCCCCGGTGTTGGTCAAGTGAGTTTGCAGAAGCTACATAAGGCCGGTTTCTATGTCTGTTCAGACATTCGTAGCAGTGACTACTTAAAACTTGTCAGACAATTTGGGCGACTAGGGGAGTCACTTTGGAATCGCAGTCACGGCATTGATCCGCGGGAAGTCACCCCCCATCGACAGCGTAAGTCGGTTGGCGTGGAGCGCACTTTTGCCAGCAATATCTCAAGCTTTGAGGAATGTTGGCAGGTCATTGAAAACAAGCTTTTCCCCGAGCTTTATTTGCGCTTAGGTAAAGCCTCACCCACTAAAGCCATTGCCAAGCAGGGCATTAAGGTTAAGTTCGCAGACTTTCAGTTAACCACCATTGAACATGTGCACGGTGCTTTAGACTTAGCGTATTTCCGTGATTTATTGCAGGAAGTCTTAACCCGACAAAATGGCCGTGAAATAAGGCTGCTTGGATTGCATGTCATGTTGAAGCCAGAAGAAAATGCCAAACAATTGCTGCTGGATTTCTCCTAGCATAAGAGGCATTTAGCTCAGTTAAATCTGTCCCTATCTATTTTCTAAAAATGTGTGCCTGTCCTAGTTTTGACTTCGCTCCTAGTATGGTCAGGTCATGTTGAGTCGAGATGGGGAAATATCATGGGTTTGGATCTGGTAACGATTTGGACGCTAGTGCTGGCGTTTGGATTGATGGTGTATGTCTTGCTGGATGGTGTGTATTTAGGCGTTGGGGCGCTCCTGTTAGGAGTACGACAACCAACAGATAAAGTCGCGCTGATGCAGTCCTTAGCACCCGTTTGCGGGGCAAATCTGGTTTGGTTACTGCTATGTGGTCTTGCGCTAATGGTGACTTTCCCCACTGCCTATTCAGTGATGATGGAGGCGTTTAATGTGCCTTTGTTGCTGATGCTAGCGGGTCTAGTACTGCGCGGCATGGGGTTTAAATATCAACTGAGCGCTGCTCAGAATCATCAAGCCACGGGGCGGCTCTTATTCAGTATGGGGTCGCTGCTAGCGGCCTTTTGCCAAGGTGCAATGGTCGGAGCCATACTGCAAGGGGTGACGGTTGATAATCATGAATATGTTGGTCAGGCATGGGAATGGCTCAGCTGGTTTGGTGTCTTGACCGGCGTAAGTCTAGTGCTTGCCTACGCATTATTGGGCGCCACTTGGTTGTTGATTACCATCAAGGAGCCAATGCTGTATCAGACCATGCGTCGTTATTCCCATCATTTATTGGTCTGGCTCGGTTATGCTGTTACCTGCTTGCAGCTTATTGTGCCGTTTTTAACTGAGGCTTTGAGAGAGCGTTGGCTCGGACTGCCAAATTTCTTCTACATGGGCTTTGTGCCAATGTTAGGTTTGATGGCATTCGTGTGGGCTTACTACGTGATTCGCTTTTCCACTTGGAAAGTATGGCCGATTTCGATTGTGTTGATTTTCTTAGGCACCATTTACTTCACCCTAATTACCTGCCTTTGGCCGGCGATCCTGCCTACCCAGGTGACGGTTCATAACGCTGCCGCAGAACACGCGAGCTTATCGCTGGCATTATGGGCAACAGTCATTGTGGTAGCAGCGATGTTTGCTTATCTATACCGAGCCTATTCAGCGTTTTATCGAGTGAGCGTCAAACGCATGGCGCTGGTTTCTCAAAGCGCCGCTTCACTTTAGTGCTGAGGCTTGTTTAAGTGTTTAAGAGTGTTTTAAACAGTTGATGGAGTGCCGCTTTGCGGTTCTCTGTCAGCGCTTGTGAGAAGCTCAAACGCATATGGTTTTTGTACAGACCCTGCGCCGAAAACAGCACGCCAGGTGTTAACACTATGCCTTTCTCTAATAAAGCATGATAACTCGTCTGAGTATCAATCTGTTCAGGCAACTCTACCCAACAGCTCAAACCGCCACTTGGTTTGCTGAATTTAATGACACTGCCCCAGTGATGCTTTAATTCTTGTAGCAACTGATCCCGTTGTTCTTTAAGTTGCTGACGCTGCTGATTGAGATAGCGCTTAAAATGCCCTTGGTGAATAAATTCTGCTAAGCCTTGTTGTGTCGCTTGCGGGCTGGCTAATTGGGTAATGAGTTTTAGCTGTGTGATTTTAGTATGCAGATTACCGCCAGCGACCCAGCCGATACGCAGGTCGCGTGACAAGCATTTTGAAAATGAGCCACATAAGATCACACGCCCCTCGCGACAGACGCTTTTTAGAGCAGGACGTGGCTCATTGCTAAAATTTAATTCGCCGTAAATATCATCTTCAATAAGGTAAAAGTCGTTTTGATTGGCTAACTGTACCAAGGTGGTCATATCCACAACGGACATTTTTGCCCCCGTCGGAGTATGAAAATTAGGCGTGACGACGCAGGCTTTGATTGGAAATTGCGCGATCTTTTGTGCCAGCTCGATTAAGTCCAGTCCACTGTTAGGATCGGACGATACCTCAATCACATTCAGCCCGAGCTGCTCGATTTGCTGTAATACCCCATAGAATGCGGGCGATTCAATGGCAACTGTATCGCCCGCCTGACAGGTGGCCATTAGTGCCAAAAACAGCGCATGCTGGCAGCCAGATGTGATGCACAGGTCATCTGCTGTAACGGCCGTGTCTCGCTGTCGGTAAAGCTCAGAGATGGCTTGGCGTAGGCTAAGGTTGCCCTTTGGCTCATCGTAATAATGGGCTTTCTTCTCCGGATGAGAACGTGCCGCTTTAGCGATCATGCGATTTAGGGTCACTAGATGCGCTGCGATTGGCGCACTATGTTCGCTTGGTAAAATATCAAACGCTGCACTGCGGGACATAATATCGCGGAAGAGATCTGGCACATTCACCTGGGCAGGAGCGGGCGGAGTGACAACCTTATCGGGCGTGTTTGCCTTTTGGTCGAGGTCTGCAACAAAGTAGCCGGATTTTGGCACCGCATAAATCAGCTGATCAGACTCTAACTTATGCAAGGCGTGCATGACCGTGGCCTTGGACAGCTCATGTTGTTTGCATAAGGTTCTAACAGAGGGCAATTTTTCGCCGACTTTAAAGCGGCCAGTGAGCACCTGCTGACGTAATAATACTTCCAAAGTTTGATAGCGAAATGCGGCCATGGCGAACTCCAAGCTTATGTATCTGGGGTTATGTTATCGCATTAATTTTAAAATAGGCTCATCTGTCTTGGTTTTTCTTACATAGCAATCGTTTCTAAATTCCTTAATATGGGCAGTTAAGACAGCCCTTTGATTTCCGAGCTCCCAATATAAGGAATGTATATATGACTTTTCCCCTCAATACCTTGGCACTTTCGCTCTCTCTGTTTATCTGTCACAGTGCGCTGGCGGCGGGTCAGCTGGCCGATGCTTATGCACCGGAAGCGACCAGTGATATTCAGCAAAAAGCGCTAGTCGAGGCGCAACATTTTATGGTGGCAGCGGCGCACCCTAAAGCCGTAGAGGCGGGTTATGAAGTGCTTAAGCAAGGTGGTTCCGCCATGGATGCCTTTGTGGCGGTTCAGTCGGTACTGGGGTTGGTTGAACCGCAGTCTTCTGGTTTAGGAGGCGGTGCGTTTGCCGTGTATTACGATGCCAGCAAGCAGCGCTTAACGACCTTTGATGCCCGAGAAACCGCGCCCCAAGAGGCTACCCCTGAATTGTTTCAACATCCCGATGGAAGCACCTATAAATTTTATGATGCTGTGATCGGAGGTCGTTCCGTGGGCACTCCTGGCACTGTTGCCTTGATGCAAACGCTACATGACGTGAATGGTAAGTTGCCTTGGCAGAGCTTATTTCAGCCGGCGATCCAGTTAGCCAATGACGGTTTCTCGGTATCGCCACGCATGGCGGGGGCCATTGCGAGTAGCAAGGAATCGCTGGCTAAATATCCTGATACGGCGGCGTATTTTCTAACAGAGCAGGGCGAGCCGTTAGCAGAAGGGACGTTACTAAAAAATCCCGCTTACGCCAGCACTCTCACTAGCCTTGCGCAATCGGGAGCGGACGCTTTTTATCAAGGTCAGATTGCAAAAGACATTGTGAACGCCGTCCGTTCGGTGTCGGATAATCCTGGTGTGCTATCACTCAATGACTTCATGCTCTACAAGGTGAAAGAGCGAGAGGCCACCTGTTTGCCGTACAAGCAATTTGATATCTGTGGCATTGGGCCGCCAAGCTCAGGTGCGCTTACTGTAGGTCAAATTTTAGGTATTACCCAGCATTTTGATTTAGCGGGCATGGGGCCTGATTCGCCGGAGGCTTGGCAAATCATCGGTGATGCTTCGCGCTTAGCCTTTGCCGACCGCGGACGTTATATGGCGGACACAGATTTTGTTCCCATGCCAGAGGGGCTATTGGATGAAAGCTACTTAGCAGAGCGGGCTAAGTTAATCACACCAGGGCAAGCGTTAACCAGTGTCGAGGCCGGTGAACCTCGTTGGCAAAAGGCGATCGTTCAAGCGGATGATCAGGCCATCGAATTCCCTAGCACCAGTCATATCTCTATTGTGGATGGCGACGGTAATGCCTTGTCGGTCACTACCACCATTGAAAATGGCTTTGGCTCACGAGTGATGAGCCATGGTTTTTTGCTTAATAACGAGCTGACTGACTTTTCGTTTGCTTCTTATAGCAATGGCTACCCTATTGCGAATCGCCTAGAACCCGGTAAACGTCCGCGTTCTTCTATGGCACCCACCATTGTTATGAAAGATGGCCAGCCGTACATGGTACTCGGCTCGCCAGGGGGCAGTCGCATCATTGGTTATGTATCAAAAGCTTTGATTGCCCAGCTAGAGTGGGACATGGATATGCAACAGGCGATTTCATTACCGAATATGCTCAACCGCTTTGGTACCTATGATGTTGAGCAAGGAACCAGCGCTGAAGCGTTAGCGCCAGAATTAGAAAAGATGGGCTTTAAAGTTTCCGTTACAGACCTTAATTCAGGCCTGCAAGGCATTCTTATTGAAAGCGGTAAGCTGTATGGCGGGGCAGACCCGCGCAGAGAAGGAGTGGTATTGGGGGATTAATTGCTCACCAAGCAGAAACACAGGCTGCTGACCGATGATTAGGTGAGCAGCTGGATGTGTGTTGGATGTTCAGGCGAGCGTATGATTCGTGATTGTACATCGAATACCTGAGCAATAAAGTCTTCGCTGATTAAGCTATCAGGCGTCCCTTGTGCCACGATGCGACCTTCCTTGAGTGCGATGATGCGGTCAAAGCGCAGGGCATGGTTTAGGTCATGAACCGCGACGAGCATGGTGCGTTGAATGTGTTCAATCAAACTTAATACGCCCAGTTGCTGCTTGATATCTAGATGATTGGTAGGCTCGTCCATGACAATAAAAGGCGTGTCTTGTGCTAGGGCTCGGGCAATGTGTAAGCGCTGTTGTTCACCGCCAGAAAGCGTGTGCCAAGATTGGTTGCGTTTATGGCTCATATTTACCTGCTGTAGGGCTTGATCCACATAACGCTGATGGCTTTTGCTCCAGCGCTCAAAGGCTCTGAGCCAAGGAATCCTGCCCAGTGCGACGGCGTCTTCTGCTTTGATCTGCTCTTCGGTATTGGCCTTTTGTTGCACAAAGGATAGGTGCTGAGCCAATAAACGCCTTGGATAACGCTGAACAGACTGACCCTCTAGTAATATTTGTCCTGCAGATGGCTGGTTTAAGCCGCAGATCAGCCGCAGTAAGGTGGATTTGCCTGAACCATTGGGGCCAATTAAGGCCACTCGTTCCCCTTGATGTATGCTAAGGGAAATATCCTGTAATAAAGACTTCTTGCCTTGCTGATAGGCCAAATTGGATACGACGAGGTTCATTTGCGTTGCCCTCTTATAAGGACTAAAGCAAAGCAGGGCGCACCAATCAAGGCAGTGACCACGCCTATCGGGAGCACCTGTCCTGGCACCACAGTGCGAGAGCCAATGTCACAGATAATCAAAAAGATGGCGCCAATCACGGCACAGGCAGGAATTAGCACGAGGTGTGAACTGCCAAATAAAAAGCGTGCCGCATGGGGAATGACTAAGCCGACAAAGCCAATCGCTCCGACCATGGACACCATCACGGCGGTCATCATGGCGGTAGCGAGGATGAGCACTAGCTGTACTCGACGCACTGAGATGCCGATGGAGGCAGCCGCATCGGAACCAAAGATAAAGGCATCTAAAGAGCGGGCATGCCAAATGACGATTAATAAGCCTGCAATCAGCACTGGCACTGCAATACTGACTTCTTGCCATCTGGCACCAGACAGGTTGCCTAATAGCCAAAACATAATGCCTCGCGCCTGCTCAGCGTTAGCCGATTTAGCAATGATAAAGGCGGTCAGGGCATTGAACAGTTGCGAGCCAGCGATGCCGGCAAGAATGATTTGCGTGGAAATATGATTCATTCTGCGGCCTGATGCCAGCGCCGCTAATAACATGACAAAGGCAAATGCCAGCATGGCGCCAATCAGCGCGCCAAAGGACATGCTCAATACCCCTGCGCCGATACCAGCAATGGTAATGGTCACAGCGCCAGTGGACGCGCCCGCAGAAATACCAAGTAGATAAGGGTCCGCCAAGGCATTACGCAGCAGGGACTGCAAAACCAGTCCCGTGACCGCCAGAGCGGCACCGCAACAGGCTGCGACCAGAGTCCGTGTCAGTCGGTAATTCCAGATCACACCCTGGTCGATAGGATGCACGGGATACTTTCCCGCTAAGGTGCCATTTGCTAGCGCTTGGAGCACAGTGCTAAACGGAATATTGGTTTCACCAATGGCAATGCCCGATGTGATGGCGAGTATCAATAACACCAAGCTTAGTAAGACCAAGCTGATAGGATGTCGCAGTAGCAGCCCTGGCAAGGTTCGAAACGGCATCTCTTATAAGTCTTCTAAGGCTTGGGTTAGCGTTTCTAAGCCATCAATTAAGCGGATGGTGGCATCCATTTCCAGCGCATCCAACACCACAATTCGGTCATGTTTCACCGCATCCATTTGCTTGGTGACGGGATCAGACTTTAAAAACTCAATTTTTTTAAGATAGTCGTCGGCTGGGAAGCGGCGGCGATCCATCTTAGCAATGACAATAATGTCAGGATTGGCCTTGGCAATGGTTTCCCAGCCAACGCTGGGCCATTCTTCATCGGACTGAACCACGTTTTCAATGCCCAAGGTTTTCATTAAATACCCTGCTGGGCCTTTTTGACCAGCCACATAGGGGTCTATCGCAATGTTGGCGCTGGAATACCAAAAAACCGCACTGCGCGGCTGAGTTTGGGCCGCTTGAGCGCGTTGCATGGCCTCTTGTTCACGAGATTTAAGTGAGGCGATGACTTGCTGACCGCGTTCCGGGACATTAAAAATAGCCGACAGTTGGTCGATGCTTTTATACAGTGCCGCGGTAGAAAACTGATCTAAACGGGTGCCATCCAAACCAATCGAATTGTCTTTCTGGTCACAGTCCATGGGTAGAATGTAGGTAGGCACGCCCACATCATGAAATTGCGCACGGGTCGCCACTATGCCTTGTTCACCCACATGCCATTCGTATTGCACCGCTACAAAATCGGGGCGTTTGGCTAGTACGGACTCAAAGCTTGGGTCATTGTCCGCTAGGCGCGGGATGGCATTATTTTGTGCTTGGTAGGCTGGCAATACCTCGTTAAACCAAACGGACGTTGCAGAAACCTTATCAGCCAAATCTAAGCTATACAGAATCTCAGTCGCCGCTTGACCAATGGTGACGACCTTACTTGGCGCCTGTTTGAACGTTTGCTCCCAACCACAGTTTTCAATCGTCAGCGGGTAATCTGTTGCCGCAAGGCTTGGGGGGCTGAACAGTGCAGTGCCGAGTAACGCAGCAGAAAACAGGGCTTTCATTGGAACTCCATAACCAGATTTATTAAGTGAGGGTATTTTAGAGGGATTCCTGCGTGAAGTAAGGTGTAAATAATTCATGTGACCTACGGCACGACTCAATTGTTTAGAAAGTAACCACCCTGCATGCTAACGCATAAGCAGAGTGGTTACGAAGAGGGGCTTTGATTGAACAAGTCATCCACTTAGTTGGCACCCAAGCAGATGACTACAACTGTATTGATTAAAACGGATAGTGCTGATTAGGATCTTCGATGGTGATCCAGCGCAGATCGGTGAATTCCGCAATAGCGGCCTTACCACCGAAGCGTCCGTAACCAGAATCCCCCACACCGCCAAATGGCATATGCGGTTCATCACCCACGGTTGGGCCGTTAATATGGCAAATACCGCTGTTAATGGCATTGGCGCAGGCGAGGGCACGGTTAATGTCCTGTGAAAACACGGCCGCTGACAAGCCGTATTCAGACTGGTTTGCCACAGCAATGGCTTCGGCATCCCCATTCACACGAATAATCGATTTCACTGGACCAAAGCTTTCTTCAGAGAAAATGCGCATATCTGAGGTCACGTTATCCAGTAGGGTAGCCGCGAACATGGCACCGTCGGACTCACCACCACAGACCACTTTGGCGCCTTTACTGGCCGCATCCTCAATCAGTTCATGCATTTTGACCGAGACATTCGGATTAACTAAAGAGCCGAGCACCACCTGATCACGAGGATTACCCCATGGTAAGGCTGCTGCTCTGGCGGCAAGCTTCTCAACAAAGACATCGGCGATACTTTGATCGACAATCAAACGCTCGGTCGACATACAGATTTGGCCTTGGTTCATAAAGGCACCAAAGATGGCAGCGTTCACAGCACCGTCTATGTCTGCATCGGATAACACCAACATGGGCGCTTTGCCGCCAAGTTCTAATAGGGCTGGCTTTAAGTTTTCACCCGCTAAACGACCAATGATTCGACCCACCGGACTAGAGCCAGTGAAGTTCACGTGGCGTACTTGTGGGGCTTCAATTAGGGATTTAACAACTTCTGCCGCGTCTTCTGGGGCGTTAGAAAGAACGTTCACGACGCCATCAGGAAAACCTGCTTCGATAAAGCAATCAATAATCAAACGGTGCGTCAGCGGGCAGAACTCGGAGCTTTTTAAAATGACAGTGTTGCCACAAGCCAGTGGCGCAGCGATCGCGCGAGCACCCAAAATCACTGGTGCATTCCATGGTGCCATAGCCAGACAAACGCCTTTCGGCTTGTGGACCGACATGGCGAGGGTGCCTGGTTTGTTAGAGGGAATCACTTCGCCGTTAATCTGAGTGGTTAACGCGGCGGCTTCGCGGATATGGCCCGCAGCCAAAAACACGTTAAACCCTGCCCACATAGTAGTAGCGCCGGTTTCTGTGATCATGGCCGCAGTAAACTGCTCGCTTTTCGCTTCCATAATATCCGCCGCCTTGTTTAACAAACTACGGCGTTCAGCGGGAGTGGATGTGCTCCAAGTAGCAAAAGCATTGTGAGCTGCTTGTACCGCTTCCAAAGCATCGCTAACGGAGGTGGCTGCTGCGCTTGACGCCACGTCACTTGTCACAGGATCGATGCGATCAAAGGTTTTGCCATGGCTGGCGGCTTTATCCTGACCACCAATATGTAGCATGACTGTCATTTCGTTCTCCTTGTTACGGTTTTTATTTTAATAACGCTTGGGGGTATCGCTTATAACGTGATGTTTCAATATGGGTGCAATACTGTTTCTTTTGAAATGATTTTTTATGGACGGACATTCAAAATTGATAGTTTGCTAAGACAAAGCATAACGTCCAACAAGGTATAAAAGGGTTAGTACTTTAGTCTTGTGGTTGTCTGCTTTTTAACCTGCTGTTAATTAAAGAATTATTTTTAATAAAGTGGTTGTGTTCAAGAAAAGTTTCCCTATAATACCCTCCATCTTCTGACGCAGATGATTGTTTGTGTTGAGGTTAGGAGTGGTAGTTCAGTTGGTTAGAATACCTGCCTGTCACGCAGGGGGTCGCGGGTTCGAGTCCCGTCCATTCCGCCACTTACTTTCTAAAGTAAGTTGGTAAAGAACCATCTTTCCCAAGATGTAAAACAATGAGCGGGCGTGTAGCTCAGTTGGGAGAGCGTCGCCCTTACAAGGCGAATGTCGGGAGTTCGAACCTCTCCACGCCCACCACTTTATAAGCAGTGGAAAAACAACTTATGACAATGGAGTGGTAGTTCAGTTGGTTAGAATACCTGCCTGTCACGCAGGGGGTCGCGGGTTCGAGTCCCGTCCATTCCGCCACTTACTTTAGCCCTTAAAGTAAGTTCAAGATCTCAGGATGGGTGTGTAGCTCAGTTGGGAGAGCGTCGCCCTTACAAGGCGAATGTCGGGAGTTCGAACCTCTCCACACCCACCAATTTTCTTTTATATACCTCATATTTATCTGTATTTTCACATCTTCTGTATTATTTCTTTTATGACAGTTTCTAACTGTTACATCATTCATCTTCGTCTTTAGATGTCATACACGAATTATCATTCTGATAGCTTAGGCGTGTTCTGATCGTTTACCTTATCGCGGAGATGGCCTTAGAGAAATAGAATCCCTGAATAACATCACAGCCTAACTTGGTTAAATAATCCAGTTGTGCCTTAGTCTCTACGCCTTCTACTACCACCTGCAGCGACATATTTTTAGCCAATTGAATGATGGTGGCAGCCATTTTCTGTTGAATTTCGTCGTCTGGTAATTTATCGATAAAGCTACGATCGATTTTTAGCGTGTCCCAAGGCATCAATGCCACGTAGGATAATGATGAGTAGCCTGTACCGAAGTCATCAATGGCTAATGAGATGCCGAGGGCCTTTAGTGCGTTGAGTTGCGGTATGACTTCTTGCTCTCGCTCAATAAAGGACGATTCGGTGAGCTCCAATTGCAATAAAGAGGGTGGGAATCGGGTGTTTTTGAGAACTTCATTGACGGTTTCAATAAAGCGTCCAAAGCGCAGTTGATGCGCAGACACATTGACCGATACTTTTATGGGATGAGAGGACGATTCAGACCACAGTTGGCCTTGCTGGCAAGCTTGGAATAGGATCCATTCGCCCAAAGCTTCGATCATGCCCATTTCCTCTGCGATAGGAATAAACTCTACCGGCGAAACGTTGCCCAGCTCACTGTCATGCCAGCGCACTAGGGCTTCAACGCCCACTAGGCGCTGCTCCCGCCCCGAATATTGTGGTTGATAGAGCACGTTTAGTTGATGATTCTCTAGTGCTTGTTTTAGGCGAGCACTGACCAGTAATTTACGTTGGCTGATCGCGGTTAAACGTTCTTCATAAAATCCAACGGAGCCACGTCTTTGATGTTTAGCGGAATACAGCGCCGCATCCGCTTCTTGCAATAGGTCTCGGCTTTCACCCTGATATTGGATGCTGACACCTAGTGTGGCAGAAATGTATATTTCGCTTCCTTGCGGTAGCGTCATCACGGGTTGGATTGCTTGCTGTAGCAGCAGGCTAGCCTTAGTGATTTGAGCTTCGCTCATTTGCTCTAACAAAATCGCAAACTCATCGCCACCGGTACGACAAAGAAAGTACTCAAGCTGATCACTAAGTTGGCGGAGGACGCCATTTAGACGCTCGGCAACAGTGGTTAATACGAAATCGCCTGCGCTATGCCCATAACTGTCGTTCACATCTAAGGTTTTGATACTTCTACGACGACAAAAATACCCCAGCTTTACACAGTGAATCAGGCGAACAACGCCGCGAATGATGCTAGACTTCGCGCCACACTGACGCTGGAATCCCATCATGGAAATCAAAGTAAATTTTTTAGACAACCTTCGCCTAGAAGCCAAGTTTGACGACTTCACCGTCGTTGCCGATCAACCTATCCGCTACAAAGGTGATGGCTCTGCGCCAAGCCCATTTGATTACTTCCTAGCGTCTTCTGCACTGTGTGCGGCGTACTTCGTTAAGGTGTACTGTAAAGCACGTGATATCCCAACCGAGGATATTCGCTTATCGCAAAACAACATCGTTGATCCGGAAAACCGCTACAACCAGATTTTCCAAATCCAAGTAGAGCTACCTGAGTACATCAGCGACAAAGACCGTCAGGGCATTCTACGCTCGATTGATCGTTGTACGGTGAAGAAGGTTGTCCAAGAAGGCCCAGAATTTAAGATTGAAGATGTTGAGGACTTAGATGCGGGTACGTCGCTGATGGCGATGGCGCAGTCCGACAGCACAGAGAAAACGACTATCCTAGGTAAAGACCTACCGTTAGAAGACACCATTGCCAATATGTCTGGCTTGTTAGCGGATTTGGGTATGAGAATCGAGGTGGCGTCTTGGCGTAACATTGTGCCAGGCGTTTGGTCTCTTCATCTGCGTGATGCTGCATCCCATATGTGTTTCACCAACGGTAAAGGTGCCTCTAAAGAAAGTGCTCTGTGCTCTGCTTTAGGTGAGTTTATCGAACGTGCCAGCTGTAACTTCTTCTATAACGATCAATTCTTTGGCGAAGAGTTGGCGAACGCCGAGTTCGTGCATTACCCAACGGAAAAATGGTTCCCACTGACCGAGGACGATTCACTGCCAGAAGGTCTACTAGACGATTACTGTCTCGACATCTTCGATCCAGAGCAAGAGTTGCAAGGTTCCCACCTAATTGATACCAACTCAGGCAATATCGAACGTGGCATTTGTGCGATTCCTTACGTGCGTCAGTCAGACCAAGAAACGGTTTACTTCCCATCGAACCTGATCGAAAACTTATTCCTAAGTAACGGTATGAGTGCCGGTAACACGCTACCAGAAGCCATGGTGCAGTGTTTGTCTGAGATTTTCGAACGGGCGGTGAAGAAGCAAATCATCGAGCAAGAAATCGTGTTGCCAGATGTGCCCATGTCCGTATTGGAAAAATACCCAAGTATCTTGGCAGGCATTCAAAGCCTAGAAGAAAACGGCTTCCCTGTCGTAGTGAAAGACGCCTCTTTGGGAGGTCAATTCCCTGTGATGAACGTGACGCTGATGAACCCACGTACAGGTGGTGTGTTTGCCTCGTTTGGTGCGCATCCAAGCTTTGAAGTAGCGCTGGAGCGAAGCTTAACTGAGCTGCTGCAAGGTCGTAGCTTCGAAGGTCTAAACGATGTGCCACTGCCGACGTTTAACTCCTTTGCGGTACAAGAGCCGAATAACTTCGTAGAGCACTTTATCGACTCAACCGGTGTGATTTCGTGGAAATTCTTTAGCGCCAAAGCAGACTATGAATTCTGCGAGTGGGATTTCTCCGGTACCAATGAGGAAGAGCGCGACGGCCTAATGGGCATCCTCGAAGACATGGGCAAAGAAGTCTATGTGGCGGTGTTTGATGATCTAGGTGCCAACGCCTGTCGCATCCTAGTACCGGATTACTCAGAAGTGTACCCAGCGGACGACCTGATTTGGGACAACACCAACAAAGCTTTGTTGTTCCGTGAAGACATTCTCAACATCCACAAGCTTGACGATGAAGCCCTTGAAGCTTTACTAGAACGCTTAGAAGAAAGCGAGCTGGATAACTACAACGATATTCGTACCTTGATCGGTGTGGAGTTCGATGAAAACACCCCATGGGGGCAGTTGGATGTGGGTGAGCTGAAACTTTTATTGTTCCTAGCGCTGCAAATGCACGAAGAAGCCAAAGACCAGGTGCAGGAATTCTTAAGCTACAACAACAATACCGTGGAACGTGGTTTGTTCTACCAAGCCATCAGTGCTGTCCTTGAGATTACCTTGGATGATGAGCTAGAGCTGGAAGACTTCCTACCAAACCTATCACGCATGTTCGGCAAAGAAGTGATGGAAAACGTAGTCGGCTCAGTAGATGGCACAGTGAAGTTCTATGGCTTAACGCCGACCAGCATGAAGCTAGAAGGCCTAGATCGTCATTTGAAACTGATCGACAGCTACAAAAAGCTTCACGCTCACCGCGCGAAGAAAGCCGGTCTTTAAAACGGTTGCTAAAAATGCAGAGCTATCATTTAGCTCTGCATTGTTCTTTAAGGGTTTAACCTTACTTTTCGGTCACTTCAATTTCACGAATGATCTTGGCGGGATTTCCCGCAATCACCACATTATCACCAAAGCTTTTGGTTACCACGCTGCCAGAGGCCACCACCACGTTGTTGCCCAATGTAACGCCAGGGTTAATGGTCGCGTTGCCCCCAATCCAGCATCGATCACCAATGTGTATTGGCTTTGCGGATTCAATGCCGCTGGCTCTTTCATCGGGATCAATGGGATGAGTGGCCGTATAAATGCCTACTTGAGGGCCTAGCATGCAGTCGTCACCAAAGTGAATTGGCGCGCAATCGAGAATCACGCAGTTGTAGTTGGCAAAAAAATTCTCACCTACGTAAATATTACTGCCGTAATCGCAGTAGAAATTTGCTTGGAGCGAGATATTTTCACCAGTATGCCCAAACAGGCTTTTAATAAGTGGCTTCTTCGCATCGTCACAGATTGAGCTATTTAATTGGTGGAGTATTGCTTTTGCGCGTGATCTAAGTGAAAGCAGCTCATCGTCGTTTGGCTGATAGGACTCTCCAGCAATCATTTTTTGAAATTCGTTCACAAATCCCTACCTTAGTTAACGTTTCCAAGAACAAAAAGTATGCAATATTCTTCTGTGAAGAATCTGGTGTTGCATCTTTATACTCTTTTGCAGAGCCTACTAGCTCACATTTGCTTGAGCAGTGTTGAGGAGTGAGAAGGGCTTTGCAAGTTTTCTTTTAGTGATTGATTTATAAGTGTTTATTAATAACGCGAGGTTATCGTTTGTGGGCAATAAAAGTTATTTGTGACGAAATTAAGGGGCTGGATAATAGCTGCTGCCATTTTCTAGCAAAGACATTAACAATGTGGTGCGGACTGAAAATTGCTCCGATGTTGTTGATGTGACTAAAATGAAGTGAAGAATTAAGAGAAGAATAACGCATGGCAAAGCCCGTAGAGCCCGATCAAATACTGTTAAAAATGCCTTCGCTGCGAGCCGTGAAGTCGTTCGTTGCGGCGGCGAAGTATCTAAATTTTACCCGCGCGGCAGAATCGTTATGTGTCACGCAAGCGGCGATCAGCCGACAGATTCGTGAACTAGAAGTTGCTTTAGAGGTACCTCTATTTAAACGAACGGGACGTGCCGTTGAGCTCACAGAAGCAGGGCAGATTTTTTATGACGCGGCCTATTTATCATTTGTGAACATTGCCCAAGCGGCACAACGTATACACAGCACTGCGAAAAAGAAAAAAGAATTGAGTATCTGCTGTACCCCAGCGTTTTCTTCATTTTGGCTCACCAACCGTTTGCCTGACTTCGTTGAGCAATATCCTGATATTGATATCAATGTGATTTCAACCAGCAGTATGCTTAATACCGAACCGGGTGTTCACCCTGATATCTTCATCAGTAAGCTGAGTGATCCCCGCGAAGGCTATCATTCTGAGCCCTTGTTTCACGATTTGGTTTACCCAGTGTGCTCTCCGTTTTATTTAGAGGAGCACCCTGAATTAGATCACTTTAAAAATATGGACACTGTGACACTGCTGAATTTAACCCCCTACGGTCGTTCCCAAGTGGCAGAACATGTGGATTGGGATGTGTGGTTGAACAGCTTGGGGTTAGGGCCGGAAGTCATAGGTAACGTGCACTATTTTAAAACCAATGACTACAACATGCTGATTCAACTTGCCGTTTCCAGTCATGGGGTCTGTTTAGGTTGGCACCATTTGGTGGCGCCGTTAATCGAGCAGGGGGCGCTAGTCCAAGTCGGTGGTAAAGAGATCGTCTATCGGGAGAAGAAGCATTACTTGTCCTACTCAGAACGCAATGAAAGTAATGAAGCTTTGCAAGCTTTTAGGGCTTGGTTCTTAAAAGATATCCACGACAACCTCCCCATATTATTTTAGGAAAAGCGGCGATTAAGCCGCTTTTTTTATGTCTCACAGACTCGCTCCATTGGATTTATCCATAACCTAATCTCATCATTAGCTTGGAAAAATGGTTGATTGTGGCAGTTTCATGACGCTCGGTAATATCAGTTTAGGTTAGGTGACAGTGCTCACCCATAGGTAAACGTATTTGATATAAGGCGAACGATATGAAATTTGAAGGGATCTACACCCCCGTTATTACCCCTTTCTTTGACGATGGCTCGATCAACTTTGAGTCACTTTCCCAGCACGTTAAGTATCTAAAAGAGGCTGGTGTACACGGTCTGATGATTGGCGGTACAACGGGTGAGTACTACGTTGAAACACTTGAAGAACGTCTAGAAATCCTATCCACAGTACGCCAAGCGGTGGGCGAAGAGCTAACCATCATCTTTGGTACGGGCTCAGTAAATCCACAAGATTCTTTGTGGTTAGCAGAGCGAGCGAAAGCAGCGGGTGCAAGCTGCATTCTATTGGCAACACCACCTTACTCTCTGCCAACACAACAAGAATTGGCAACCCTTGCCCTAGAAATCGACCGCGTCGCGGGCCTTCCTGTGATGCTTTACAACTACCCAGATCGTATGGGTGTGAACATGGAAGCCGAGTTCTTTGAATTAGTGAAAGGTGCGAAAAACATCTGCGGTATCAAAGAAAGCTCTGGCGACATCAACCGCTTACACATACTGATCAATGAGTTTCCACACATTCAAGTGACCTGTGGTATGGACGACCAAGCACTAGAGTTCTTTGCTTGGGGCGCGAAAGGTTGGGTGTGCGCGGGTTCCAACTTCCTACCAAAAGAACACATTGCTCTGTACCAAGCTTGTGTGATTGAGAACGACTTTAACAAAGGGCGCAAAATCATGGCAGCGCTTATGCCTCTAATGAGTGTGTTAGAGCAAGGTGGCAAGTTCATTCAAAGCGTAAAACACGGCGTGACTTTCGATGGTCGTGAGGCTGGCATCGTACGCTCTCCTTTGATGGGCCTTTCTGACGCTGAGAAAGGTGAATTAGAGCAAGTAATTATCTCTCTGAAAAAAGAAATCGCGGCGATTGCTGCTGAGTAATTACGAATTCAACCTCACTCTTCAATCATAACAACATAGGAAAGGAACATGTCTGAATTACTAACGACTGCGCAATACAAAGTCATCGCTAGAACCCTAGCACTACCAGAAACTAGTTTCATTAATGGTGAAGCCTACCGTGCTATGAGTGGCGAAACCTTTACTTCCATTAACCCAGCGACTGGCGACGTGTTGGCGAATATTACCGCTTGCCAATCCGATGATGTGGATTACGCCGTGTCTTGTGCCCGCGGTGCCTTTGATAGCGGTGTGTGGAGTGATCTTCACCCAAATGAGCGTAAAGCTGTGCTACTGAAGTTATGTGACCTTGTGGAGCAAAACCAGCACGAATTAGCCGTGATGGAAAGCTTAGACTCAGGCAAACCTATTTGTGATTGTGAGTCGATTGATATCCCTGAATTTGTGCACACCGTCCGTTGGCACGCTGAGCTGATCGACAAAATTTACGATCAAACGGCGCCAGTTGGTTCTAATGCCATGGCGATGGTGGTGCGTGAAGCTGTGGGCGTGGTCGGTGCAGTGTTACCTTGGAACTTCCCGTTACTTATGTTGGCTTGGAAAATTGCCCCAGCGTTAGCGGCCGGTTGTTCAATGATTATCAAGCCTGCCAAGCAAACTTCTCTGACGGCCATTCGTATCGCTGAATTGGCATCGGAAGCAGGCATGCCAAACGGTGTTTTAAACGTTATCACCGGCGGTGGTGTGGCTGTGGGTGAAGCCATTGGTCGTCATATGGACATCGACATGGTGACCTTCACTGGCTCAACGGTGACAGGTCGTCGTTTCCTACAGTACTCAGCCGAATCCAACCTTAAAAAAGTTGTTCTAGAGCTTGGTGGTAAGAACCCTTGTGTGGTGCTTGATGATGCGGAAGATCTAGACCAAGTGGCGCAACAAGTTTGTGCTGCAGCGTTCTGGAACATGGGGGAAAACTGCTCAGCAGGCTCACGCTTGATCGTTCACGAAGCGATCCAAGATAAGCTACTTGAACTGGTGAAGAAGTACTCAGCAGATTGGCGTTTAGGTGATCCACTAGATCCACAAAACAACCTCGGCGCGATGATTGACCAAGGCCACTTTAACAAGGTGTGTGAATACCTAGAGCTTGGCAAACAAGCAGGTTATCAAGTCGTGATCGGTGGTCACTCCCGTGACGGTCGCTTTATTGAGCCAACGATTTTCGCTGGCGTGAAAAACAGTGATCGTATGGCGCAAGAAGAAATCTTTGGTCCAATCCTGTCTGTGATTACGGTTTCTAGCTTTGAAGAGGCCATGGAAGTGGCAAACGACACCGAGTACGGCCTAGCAGCGTCTGTGTTTACTGCCAATGCTAAGCGTGCGATCAAAGCGGCTCGCACTATTAAAGCGGGTACGGTAACAGTGAACTGCTTCGGTGAAGGGGATATCTCCACACCATTCGGTGGTTACAAACTATCGGGATTTGGTGGACGTGATAACTCGATCCACGCGCACGATCAGTACACGGAACTGAAAACCATCTGGGTGGATCTGACTGATCACTCTAAGTAATGCATTGCGGTCAGGCAGCACCAGAGAGGTGTTGCCTGATTAGTGTCGGCTACATGCGAGTGTAGCTTTTGGCTTGTTGTAATGTGGTAATCCTTATGGGCAAAACAATAAAGACAAAACGTCTTCCTAAAGATCCTGGCCTGAGCGGTTGGAATGAAATCTACCGCGATAAATCTTCTTTCCCAGCATTGGATTCAGATATTGAAGTGGATTGGGTCATCGTTGGTGGTGGCTTCGCTGGCTTAGGGGCAGCGAAACGCTTGCTGCAATTAACTGGATCGAATGAAAAAATTGCCGTGGTTGAGGCGCGAGGCATTGCCCAAGGCCCGGCCGGTCGAAACAGTGGTTTTATGCTCGATCTTCCTCATGAATTGAATTCTGATACCTACGCTGGATCAAAAGACCAAGACTTGAGGCAAATTCGTTTAAACCGTGAAGCCATTAACTTAGCTGAGAGCATTGCCCAGCAATACGGTATGGATAAAGCGTTATTCAGTCGATCTGGCAAAATAACGGCTTCGGCAACCAATCGCGGATATAAGAGCATTGAAACCTATGCTAAGCACTTAAGCGCATTAAATGAGCCTTTTGAGCTACTGGATGAAGCCGATCTGAAAGAGTTATTGGGTATTGAGTTTTATACCAAAGGGCTGCGCACTGAAAAAACCGCCATGATACAGCCGGCAGGCTTTATTCACTCGGCCTATAAAGGCATTGCAAGTGAAGGTGTACAAATTTATGAGTGCTCACCTGTGCTTGAAATGAACCTCGGGGACAGTGTGCATACCTTAATATGTAAGAATGGCACCATCAAAGCGAAGAACGTCATTATGGCGGTCAACGGGCATATACAGTCATTTGGTTTCTTCAAACAGTCTTTGCTGCATATTTTTACCTATTCTTCCATGACTCGAGCGCTGAAAGCCCATGAACTCAAGGCATTGGGGGGAATGGATAACTGGGGCGTATTGCCGGCGGATCCGATGGGTAGCACGATCAGAAAGATATCTGATCATAACGGCTCAGGACACCGGATTATTGTCCGTAACCATGCGACGCTCAATCAGAATCTAGAAGCCTCAGAAGGGAATCTTAAAGACGCGGCAAGATTGCAGGATCGATCCTTTGCGAGGCGTTTTCCTATGCTGAGTGGCGTGGAGATGGAATACCGCTGGGGCGGGCGTTTATGCCTGACCTATAACTCGGTGCCTGCCTTCGGTGAAATTGAGAATAGGGTGTGGTCTGCCTGTTGCCAAAATGGCCTAGGTACAGTGAAGGGCATGCTATCTGGGATGATGGCCGTTGAACAAGCGATCCTTGGCAGCTCGGAGCGACTAAAAGAATTTTTGATTTATCAAGAACCGAAGCGTTTGCCGCCTGAGCCTTTCCTCTCCGTGGGCGCAAACGCCACCTTAAGGTGGAAAGAGTGGTTGTCAGGTATTGAACTCTAAAGAGTTTGTCTGATATTTCTATGAATTGTACATGAGCTAGAGCCACAGTCTGATGTGCTGACCTTACTCCTCGGCACTGACTTTCCTCCCACTTGAACTATCCTTAAGTTCAAGTCTTTAAGCCACCGTCTTGAAAAAGACGGTGGCTTTTTTCGTTCAGTTATTGATCAAAAGATCCATGACTTCAGGTTATGGTTTGATGGCTAAATATATTATTGGACGCTTCAGGAGCCCAAAACATATTCTGTAAGTCCCAGAATAAGTTTAACAAGATGGTTTTTAAACCGAGTTTAAAAACCATAAATAAAGGAACTGGAACGATGAATACAGTAATTACAACAAGCTTGAAATACACCAAGCTATTCGCAGTCACTACCACGCTTGCGGTAGCAGGTATGAGTGCAGCTTTTGCTAGCAGTGATAATCACAAGTTCAGTTTGGCTTTAGAATCGGGTGATCGTGATTCTGCTTCAGGTAAATCGATGCAGATGTGGGCGGATCTGATTAAAAAGAATTCTGACGGTCGAATGAAGGTCAATATCTTTTATCAAGGCGAGCTAGGCGGTCAGCAAGAGCTATTTGACCAGCTAGTCCATGGCAACATTGATATGATGCTAACTTGGCCACAAACCTCTTACGATGAACGCCTTGGTGTGAATTATATTCCTTACCTAACGTTGGGCTGGGAAGATGCACTAAAAGCCTACGGCGAAGGCGGTTGGTTGAAAGAAATTTTTGGCCCACTGTACCAAGACATCGGTCTTAAATACTTTGGTCCTTACCCAGAAGGTTTTGGTGGTGTAGCCACTAAGGGCAAGTATGCAACCAACTACCAACAAGCGGTGGAGCAAGGCCTGAAAGTACGTTCAGCTCCAGTGTTCCCGCTACCACAGACGATCCAAGCGATGGGTTTCCAAGCGGTGCCAATCGACTGGAACGAAGTGTACACCTCAATTCAAACTGGGGTGGTTGATGGTGATTCAAGCAACGTTATTTACTACGACTACGAGTACTTCCGCGATCAGCTAGATTACTATGTCCATACGAAACATAATTTTTCTTCTTACGGTATGTTAATGAATAATGCCACTTGGGAGTCTCTGGATGCAGAAGACCAAGCCATTATCGAAGACGCAGCTCAACAAGTGATTAACCTAAAGTTTGTTGAAGCTAAGTTAGAAGACGATAAATGGATCAAGACGGCAAAAGAAAATGGTATGCAGTACATTGAGCCGAACGCAGAAGAAATGAGCGTTTGGGTTAAGAAAGTACGCGAAGAAGTATGGCCAATTGCGGAGCAATCAATTGGTAAAGAAATTATGGATAAAATTCGTGCGAATGCTTCGGTACCGCAATAATTACTGTCTATAATTTCTTATATCTAAAGGCAGTTAATCCTTTAACTGCCTTTATCTGTTGTCCTCGAGGTTTTTATGTTCTCTCTCAACAGTCTTGTCGCTCTAATCGATAAGGTAATAACGTTTGTAATATCACCTATTATAGTTCTACTAAGTATTGCAATTGCCACAATGTTGGCTTGGGGAGTATTTAGCAGATCTATATTAGACGCTCCAGTCTTTGGGCTCGAAGAGCTGGTTCTGATCTCAGCTATGTGGCTGTACCTTTTGGGCGCCGTGATGGCCGCTAAGGATCGCTCACATCTAACGGCAGACTTTGTTGCTGTTATTTTTAAAAACGAAAAGGTTCTTGCCGGTTTCTCTGTCGTTGCAACAATCATTTCCATCATTATGGCATGCTATTTTGTTTCTTGGAGTTATGAATTAATGTCATTCTCTTTTGCAAGGTCGCAGACCACTCCAGTATTTAAAATGCCTTGGTATATCTCTCAAAGTAGTTTGTTTGCCGGTAGCGTTGCTTTGGCTTTCTATTTGTTTAGAGATTTAATTAAAGATTGCCAGAAATTTATTAAACTTTAATGACTGTTTGAGGGTTATTTTATGGGTGCTTTATTAGCAATCGGGGCAGTAATAGTGTTAATGATGATCGGTGTTCCGGTTGTTTATTCATTCGCTGCTATGACCTTAGTTTTATCCATTGTGTATGAAGTGGACGTTTCATCATTAATGACCACAGGGTTTTGGTCAGTTAACTCAATTATTCTGTTAGCGTTACCTTTATTTGTCATGACGGGCTACTTGATGCAAGCCGGTGGTATGGCTTCACGTTTGGTCTATTTCGTGGAATCGCTAGTAGGTAAATCACGTACTGGTATGGGCTCTTCCATGGTGATGGCCTGTGGCGTATTTGGTGCTATTTCAGGTACTGCATCGGCTGCTGTGGCTTCGATCGGTACGATTATGATTGGTCCCATGGAGAAACATGGCTATAAGCGTGAATACACTAGCGCTTTGTTGGGTATTTCTTCATTGCTTGGTTTGTTGATTCCGCCAAGCTTGACCATGATCTTGTACGCGGTTGTAACACGCCAATCGGTCGCAGCCTGTTTCTTGGCGACCATTGGTCCAGGTATCCTATTAATCATCCTGCTATGTTTTCTTAACTGGCTCAAAATGCGCAATGCCCCAGGCGAAGTTGTTAAGTTAACTTTCAAAGAGCGTGCTGATTTAATTAATAAAAATTTCTGGAAGGCCATTCCTGCTTTGATGCTACCCGTTATTATTCTAGGTGGTATCTATGGAGGTGTATTTACGCCAACAGAAGCGGCGGCCATCGCTGTGGTATATGCAATTCCTGTCGGTTTATTTGTTTATAAAGAATTGTCTTTTAAAGAATTAGGTCGTTGTTTAATCGGCGCAGCAGCAACTACCGGTGTCATCATGGTTATTTTGCTGTTCTCATTTGTTTCAAGCCGAATTTTTACTTTTGAACGTGTGCCACAAGAGTTAACTGAACTACTCATGGACACATTCCAAAATAAAATCTTGATCCTATTAATTGTTAATGTGTTTTTGATTTTGCTCGGTATGATCATGGACGATGTGAGTGTGGTAGCGATTATTAGTCCTTTGCTACTGCCTGTCATGGTGAGTATTGGTGTCGACCCAATTCAATTTGCCGCCATCGTGGGTACCAGTGTCGTTATCGGTTGTAATAGCCCACCAATGGCACCAATTCTATTTATGACTTGTCGTATTGGTAAGGTAGGGATGAGTCAGGTCATGAAGCCAGCCTTATTCTTTATGTTCTTTGCGGCCTTGCCAGTGATGTTAGTGACTACCTACTGGCCGCCGTTGGCATTATATCTGCCTAAATTATTTGGCTACATGTAAGCTGCTGTTCCTTGAGCTCTATGGGGGGCGTTGATTTGAACAGGCAATAAGGCAGGGCCAGATAGTCGTAAATGGGGAGACCGTCTAGTAATACAGTCCTGTGCTAATAAAGCGTTATGTTATTGTCTGTTTTAATCATCTGTTGGAGAAGTATGTGCGACCCAAATTAGGCATACTTCTCCTTTTTTATGCATGGTCAAAAATACATTTAGAAGTGATGTAGAATGGATTTTATTGAAAACATTCAATATTCGGGAAAGCTGGCGATCGATCTAGTCTTATATCTTATGCTTCCTATTACCGTCGTAATGGGCGGGTTAATGAAGCTATTTGAAAATAAGGGAGTTCTAGCCTGGCTGTCGATTAAACTTTCGCGCATTACCAATAGTTTTGGCGCGTCGGGCTTAAGTCTTGTCGCGGCCATCAAAATGCTATTTGTCAGTTCGATTGCTCCGTTTCCCTCCTTAGCAAAACTCGAGATATTAGAGCCCGATCCGCGCAAATTAGCAGCGTCCATGGCACTGGTTTTAACCCTGACGCAAGGCAATGCCTCTTTTCCTATGATTGCTTACGGCATCAATATTTGGGTCTTGCTGGCATCCTCCATTATTGGTGGTGTCATAGCCTCTTGGGTAACCTATTACTTGTTAATGCGTAATGTGACCATTCCTGATGGTCAAGTTGAGCTATTAGACACCACCCAACCCGTTAAGAAATCGATTGTGCAATCTTTATCCGAAGGTGGGACAGAGGGAATGAAGATAGCGATCAACATGTTACCCATGTTAGTCATTACACTGTTTATTCTTACCCTGCTGAAAGACTTTCAAGTGATCTCAGTGCTATCAGAATGGCTTGCGCCTGTGTTTTCTATCCTTGGGTTACCAGGGGCCGCAGTACTACCGATCATTACTAAATATATCGCAGGGGGCACAGCCTATCTTGGTGTCATCATTGACCAAGTAGAACAAGGCGCCTTGTCGGTTAGAGACTTAAATATTATCGCTGGTTTGGCCAGTAACCCAGTGGATTTGGTTGGCTTAGCGCTTTTTTCAGCGATTGGTCCACGCATTGGGCGAACTTTTCGCTATGCCTTGGCTGGCGCAGGTGTTGGTTTATTGGTGCGTGCTGTGATTCATATTGTTTGGTTTTGGTGAGTAAAACCAAGTCAGATGACGATTTATCTTAGAACCCATTTTTCACTGGCTTGATACTGATCTTGCCAGTCACCACAATCTCAGTCTTTGAATCGGATAGGGTAAATGGGCGAGTTTGCGTATCGCTCAGAAGAGGGTTTACTGGAATAACTTTGCCGCCGTTTTTAAAGCGAATAAAGTAGTCACTGGAGTAGGCTATTACTTGGAGGTATTCAGGTTCCAGCTTCTGCAAATCCTGCTCATTACAGGTAAAGATCAGCCCGTGAAGCTCAGCCATGCTGACTGTTTCAAGGATGGGATTGACGGAGCATTCTTCACCGTTTCCGATCAGTTTTATATCGTGTAAAAACAACTGTACCGGTTGGCGCTTTTCTAACGCCAACTCTACGGCTTGGTTGAACTGCGGTATGACTTCTGCGGCTTTATGCTTAAGGGCATAAATATTACTAATGTACTGCCTTTTCAGCAGAGCTCGGACTAGAGAAGGGTCTTGAGGACGGCTACCGCTCACAAGTCGAAGATAACCAAAAGTGCTTTCCAATAGCTCTCGGTAATGAGTTTGTACTGCTCGAAGCTCACTTATATTCATCGCTTCGATCTGAGCTTTAGCTGCGTCGGTCAGCGGTGGCTCAGATGTTTTCGTGAAACTAAGCAGCTGTGCCTGCACTGCGCCACCGGTCAGAGCAAGCGTCATCAAGGCAGCCTTTACGATCTGAAATAGCACTGTCTATCACCTCCATGTGTCAACAAGATCACCACAAACATTAGATGTCTCACCACTGTTTCCGTGTGGTGGCTTACTGTACCACAAAACCTTTAAAGCACCTGATCTAAAAACTTTTTCACCGCTGGGGATTGAGACTGATAAGCGGAGTAGGCAACGAATAGGTTACGATTTGCCCAAGGCTCATTCAAAGTCACTTTACTCATACCGATGCTGTTTGCGTAAATATCAACAATGTAGCTTGGTAAAAGTCCGATACCAAGTCCACCAACAATAAGGTTACACATGCAATCAAAGCTGCTGACTTTGATTTTGGCCTCAAACAGGTGGGTGATCGAGCTGGCGTGTCGCGTCAGTAATGAATAAAGCGCGCTATCTTTATGGGAACCAATAATTGGGTAGTTTAGAACTTGCTTTAAGGTGACAGATTCAAATTCTGTTAAAGGGTGATTCAGTGGGACACCCACGACGATCTGATCCTGACGGTAGGGTTGCAACTCTATTCCCGACGGGACTGGTGTGTTTTCAGAAAGGAAACCAAGATCCACCTCGTTATTTAAGATCAAATCTACTACACCATAGCCCATGCGCTCTTCAATATTGAAAGACACATTCGGGAATTCACGAGAAAACTTGGCAATATCATTAGGTAGGAATTGCGTCAGCACGGCGGTAGTAGAAGCGATGCGAATCTCACCACTAATACCTTCAGCAAATCCAGACATATCCAAATCGATATTTTGCAGTGAATCAAAAATCACACCACAGCGTTGGTACATTAAGTGCCCCGCGGATGTAAGTTCAACGCCTTTGGCTTTTCTTATAAACAGTTGCACACCGACTTTTTCTTCAAGATCAGTAATGCGTTTACTTATTGCCGATATGGCGGTATGAGCGCGTCTGGAAGCCGCAGAGATACTGCGTTCTTCCGCAACACACATAAAAAGATAAAGGCTGGTAAGGTCGTATTTCATACTGCTATTTCGCACTGGAGAGTCCATATCAGCCCCCAATCATACGCAAAACTAGATGATCTCGTAATGAGAAATTTGATCAAGCTCAGCAACGGCCGCGTCGTGCTGCTCGGTTTGGTCCAGCGCTGCACGAGCCATCCCCTTGGCTTTAAACTCTTCGACTAGCACTTGCAAGGTGTCGCGCAGTGGTTCTAAACGACGATTAAAGGCTAAGGCTTGTTCAATCGACATAAAGCTATCGTCTAGCACACGGTATTGCGGATTTGCTTCAGCGAAGCGAAGCAATGGTGCCCGGACGCCGGCACCTGCCGTCAAGTTTTGCTCAATAAAGTAATCCACGGCTAAAGGTGTGGTCGGAGCACGAACAATCTTTGCGTGTTGTAGAGTGCGTGTTAGAAACAAATCATAGGCAGCATTCTTACCGACACTTAAAGACAGGCCTGCTTGGTCAATATCTGCTGAAACCCGATATGGGCTGTCGGTATGCACCAAATAAGCGCCTTCAATGACTACATATGGGCTAGTAAAGCCTAGATGAACTGCGCGCTGTTTATCGCGCGCTAAAAAGGCAATATCCCAAGCATTGTGCTCGGCATCGTCTACCACGCTGCCAGCGGATTGATAAAATTTGAATTCAGGTGTCACGCCTAGTTGCTCACAGATAAACCGAGCAAGGGATACCGACACGCCTGTAAATTCGCTGTCGCTGATCTTTTGTGCCAATACGGCGTTGCCAAAGTTAATCGCTACGCGAAGGGTTTTGTTCGGCAGGAGCGTTTCAATATGACTCATGGCTGTTCTCCAAATTGTTCTTATCCAAAAAAAAGCCCCTCATGTTCGATGAGGGGCAACTCATTAAGCTTTGGCTTGCTTTGCCGCCATACGTTTCTTAATGAGAGGGCCTATAATCACAGGAAGGATTAAGCCCATTGCTGCTACGCTCCAAAGACCAATGGACAAACCACTGCTCCAAAGAATATTCCAGTCGCCATTTGATAGCTGAATGGCGTGACGTAAGTTTTTCTCCATCTCTGGGCCGAGTAGCATACCCAAGATAATAGGCACTAAAGGAATGCCGATCTTACGAAGAATGTAACCAATCACACCGAAGACACACATGAACAGTAGGTCTAATACCGAGTGGCTGATTGAGTAAATACCAACGAAAGCAACTACGGCCACCATTGGCAGTAAGTAACGTGTTGGGATCGATAATAATTTAACGAAGATACCCACCATAGGGATGTTCATTGCCAGCAGTAAAACGTTACCCAGTAATAGAGCTGCGATCACGCCCCATACCACGTCCGCATGCTGAGTAAACATCAGCGGACCTGGCGTCACGTTTAGCGAGATGAGCATGGCCAACAACACCGCTGTGGTGCCACTGCCAGGTACCCCTAGGGTTAGCATAGGAACTAGGGCACCCGATGCAGCACCATTGTTACCGGCTTCTGGTGCGGCAATACCTTTAGCATCCCCTTCGCCAAAATGACCTTTATCACCCACAATTCGTTTTTCGATGGTGTAACTGATAAAACTGCCCAGTGATGCGCCGGCACCAGGCAATACACCTGCAACGAAACCCAGCAAACCGCCACGAATAGAAGTGGGTAGAATGTTGGTAAAGTCTTTCCAGCTAAGCTTTAGTTTGTTTACCTTGATCATCTTACGCACCACATCACTATGGTGCTCTTCCACAAATAAGATCAGTTCAGATAAAGCAAACAAACCGACGATGGCGATAATAAAATCAACACCTTCGTAGAGCTCAAGCATGTTGAAAGTAAAGCGCTGTGTGCCGGTGGAAATATCGATGCCCACGGTTGCAATCATTAGACCGATCGCCGCCGCCATCAAGGTGCCAATTGGGTTTCCACCCGTCACACCACCTAGGGTGGCGAAGGCTAAAACAAATAGGGCAAAGTATTCCGCAGGGCCGAAGCTTAGAGCAAACTTTGCCATGATTGGCGCTAAGAAAATCATGCCAATAGTGGCAATAAAACTACCGATAAAAGAGGCAATAGCGGATAGGGCTAGCGCTTCTGCGGCGCGACCTTTTTTCGCCATTGGATAACCATCTAGACAGGTCATCATCGCTGGTTCATCCCCTGGAATGTTCAACAGGATGGATGAAATTCGACCGCCGTACATGGCACCACAATAAACTGAGGTCAGCATGATCAAGGCCGTATCGGCTGGTAAACCCAGGCTGAAGGCTAGCGGAATTAAAATCGCAACGCCGTTTGCTGGACCAAGTCCAGGGAGAGAGCCGATTAGGGTACCAATAAAACAACCAAATAAAGCAAAGGTTAAGTTTTGTAGGCTAAGGGCGACGGCAAAGCCGTCCATTAAATGGGAAAATACATCCATAGCTTACACTCCAAAACCGATTGGCAAGGGAAGATCCAAGCCAAAGTTAAACAAGCTAAAAATCACAATTGAGCCGATAGATGACACCAGTGCGGCTGTTTTTATCGGGGCTCCTAAGCGCCAAGACATAAAACTCACACAAATAATGGTGGCTAAGATAAAGCCTACGGGCTCTATTAAAATGGTGTACAGAAATAGGGTGACAATCACACCACAGATTTCGATGAAAGATCGACCAATGGGCCATTTAGTCTCAGCCGAAGGTTTGATCATATAAAGCAGACTACAAATCCCTAAAATGACTGCTAAAATGTAAGGAAAGGTTGCTGGGCCAATGGCCTCAGAGCCGCCGTATGGTTCAGGGATGTGCATAGCTCCCCAGCCGTACGCGACGGCTAGGGAGAACATGACACCACCAAAAATGGTTTTGTCGATTTGCATAATTAGAAGCCTAGTTCCTTAGATAACTCAGCAATGTCTTTTTCTTGCTTACGGATCATTTGCTCAAACGCTTCACCCGAATAATGGAACGGCATCAGACCGTTGCTCGCCATCACAGCTTTCCACTCAGGGCTGTCATACATCTTGTTTAAAGAATCGATCCAGTATTGCTTTGCTTCTGGAGAGATTTTTGCTGGCATATAGAAACCGCGCCAGTTAGGGCCGATTGCATCAATACCTTGCTCTTTCGCTGTTGGAATGTGTGAGAATTGTTCTCCAGGTAAGCGCTGATCAGATAGCACCGCTAACACACGTAGATGACCTGACTCCATAAAACCTTTCGCTTCCGACACATCACCAGTGAAGGCATCAACGTGACCGCCCACCACTTGCGTCACCGCATCACCACCGTTGTTAAACGATAGGTAGCCAATGTGTTTCAAGTCTTCGACACCTGCGGCTTTAGCCGTGATCAGCATTTTCAAATGATCCCAGCCACCTGTTGCGCTGGCACCGGCGAATTTTACTGATTTAGCATCCGCTTTCATGGCATCCATTAGCTGGTTTAGGTTTTGGTATTTAGAATCTTTTGCTACGGCGATCACGCCATAGTCAGAGCCTAGGGTACCGATCCAAGTCACCATGTCGTCACTCAAACCTGGGTATTGGCCTTGTGCCAAACGCGTTGGCACGGCCGTCGATGCAGCGATCAAGAGGCCTTCCTCGCCTTCACGTTTACTCACCACGTGAGAAAAAGCCACGCCGCCGCCTGCACCAGGCATATTCACGGTTTGCACTGGGTTTTTACTGATACCTAACTCATGCATCACTTTACCGCCGATACGGCAGGTAAAATCCCAACCACCACCTGGGCTTGATGGGGCGATACAGGAAACTTTGCTTGGTGTCTCATAAGCGCTGGCTGACAAACTGAATAGTGACACAGCTGCGGTAGCAATTAAGGTACGTGTTAGTTTCATTGTGTTGTCCTTATTTTTATCAATGACCTAAGAAGACCCTGCGCTAGCGCAGGATCTCAAAAATAGATCGGATTTCACCGATCTGGTGAGTCAGGAACTCATCAAGTTGAGGGCCTGAAATATTGAAAGGGGAAAGGGCATTTTTCTTCATAATGTCTTTCCAGTAGTCACTTTCGTAGACGGTATTTAGGTTGTTGATCCAGTACTGACGCTCGTCTTCTGAGATGCCAGTAGGCATGTAGAATCCACGCCAGTTAGGGGCAACCACGTTAATTCCTTGTTCTTTGGCAGTTTTAAGATCAGCGTAAGGGGCTGGTAAGCGCTTTTCAGCCAGCACCGCTAATACTTTTAAGTCACCACTTTCTAAGAAGCTGGTAACTTCTGACATGTCACCCACTACAATGTCCAAGTGACCGCCCAATATCTGCGTGATGGCTGTCGCGCCATTATTGAAGTCTAAGTAAGTCAGCTTTTTAAGGTTATCCACGGACACGCCGCCGCTGTTCATCACTTGCAAAAGGTTTAATTGATCCCAGCCCAGCATGCCGCTGCCACCTGCGAATTTGACCGAATGCGGATCCTGCTTAACACTTTCCACTACTTCGTTGATCGTGTTGTATTGGTAGTCACTGCGTGCGGCAATCACGGCGTAGTCAGCCCCCAGTGTGCCGATCCAAGTCACCATGGATTCATCCATGCCAGGGTATTGATTTTGTGCCAAGCGCGTTGCGTTGGAGGATGATGCCGCTACAATCAAGCCTGCATCACCATTACGTTTACTCACCACGTGAGCAAAGGCTACACCGCCCGCAGCACCAGTCATATTGACCGTTTGCATGCCCTTATCGATCAAACCTTCTTGACGCAGTGCGGATGCGAACTGACGACAAGTAAAGTCCCAACCGCCGCCAGGATCGGCCGGTGCGATACATTCCAGTTTGCCTTTAGGCTGTTCTGGTGCGGCTATCGTAGTAACTGCGCCAGTAGCAAGCAGGGCGGATAGGGTAAAGCTGAGTACTTTTTTCATTTTTATTGTTCCTCATGAGTGATCTAACGCTAGTATTTGAAAACAACGCACACAGGGCTTGGTGTGCGGAGCGTATGAACACGCTCCGCAGTGTTTTCATTTATTTTGAAACTCGTGATGGTGTCGCTGTCTTCATTGGCGACGTGTAAATACCCCATAAAGGTGTCAACATCGATAAAACGCGGAGTTTTCCCTTCGGTGGCGATGCTATAAGCAAAGTTTGGCAATCCTTGCGCGTCCAGATTAAAGACGGACACCGAGTCTTCACCACGATTGGAGACAAATAACTGAGTGCCAGTGCTGTTAATCGTTATCCCAGCAGCTCGGTTAAAATCAGTGAAGCAGGATTTCACCGTCGTGATACATTGCAGCGGTGACAATTCACCGTTTTCCCGAATGGCGAAAGTTGTCAAGCTGGAGTCGAGCTCATTAACGCAATAAGCAATCTCCAACTTTGGATGGAAGGTCATGTGTCGTGGACCTGAGCCTTCTCTCATCGGTGTTTTATGGACATCTTCAGTAACGAACTGGCCTTCGTTTACAGCAAACGACAGCACCAAATCGGTCCCTTTATCCGGCACATAAAAACGGCCATTACGATGTAATGGATTCGCATGTGGTTTTGGAAACAATTGTTCTAAACGATGAGGCCCAGGCTTATCGGTTATCTCAAAGATATCCGTACGCTCTGTTAAAGCCCCTGTCTGCCCATCAACGCCAATCAAAGCGACAGAGCTCGAAATATGGTTTGACACCATGATATGTCGCTCATCTGCATCAAAGGCTAGGTGTACAGGATTGGCCCCACCGGTGCTCACCTGATTAATAAGGCTTAATGAACCGTAAAAAGGATCGATAGCAAAGGCAGAGATCTCACTGCGATCCCCATGGATACAGTACAAACGATCTTGACGTGTGTTGAGCAACAGGTAGGAAGGGTTTTCTAACGGCTCAAATGAACTGGCTTTGGTCCAATTCTTAAAGTCGTCAGATACCTTCCATACTTGTATGCCTGTGCCACGTGCATTGCGTCGTTTAGTTGTACGGCAGCCAACATATGCAAACATACTTAAGCCTCAAGTTTCTTACGTAGCATGCAAGGTAAAATGCCTTGGTGTTCCAAGTATTCAAGTTCTTGCTTCGAATCGATAAAGATCGACACGGTGAAACTCTCTAGGCCTTCTGCTTCAACGGTGAGTTGGTTGAAACCAACATTTAATGCTTGTTCAGAGGTGACGCTGACCAACTCAGTACCGTTTAGAGACACTTGTTCGTAAGCGTGAACATCGTCTACCACCAGAGGCAGTACACCCATACCAATGAGATTGCTGCGGTGAATACGTTCAAAGCTGATCGCGACGACGGCTTTTACACCCAGCAGTGCTTGTGATTTCGCTGCCCAGTCTCGGCTTGAACCAGAGCCAAAGTTACGTCCCGCAAAAATCATTAACGGTTGGTTTTTGGCAATATGCGTCTGAGCACCTTGGTAAACTGAGTGGTAAAGCTCACCATCTGCACCAAGCACGGCCAATTTACCTTGTGCAACGCGTTGCTTATTCACCAATTTCGGGTTGATAAAGGCACCGCGTAGCATCACTTCGTGGTTACTACGACGGGTTGAAAACTGGTTTAGCTTGCTTGGGTCTTCACCACGGCTGATTAGGTATTCACCCGCTAAGCTGTTCTTTGGAATACTGCTGGCTGGGGAAATATGGTCGGTGGTGATGTTGTCACCCAAATGCATCAGCACCTTGGCTTTCTCTAGTTTGCTGACGCCAGGTTTTTGTGCCGGTACTGACTGTAGGTATTGCGGACGACGTAAGTAATTCGATTCTTCTTTCCAAGGGAACAACACCGACTCTTTGGCACTCAGTGCTTGCCAGCGATGATCGCCGTTCCAAAGAGAGGCTAACTCTTGCTGATAGTCATCGGTTGCCATGCACTCATTAAGTACCTGTTCCACCTCTTGATCCGTCGGCATCAAATCCATCAGTGCAAACGCCTGACCCGCTTGATCAAGGTAAGCAGCATCCGTTAACGAGGCTTTCACATTACCCGCCAAGGCAAAGGCGATAGTCATCACTGGTGACATTAAGTAAGCGTTGGAAATGCGTGGGTTGACGCGGCCTTGAAAGTTTCGGTTACCTGACAATACACCGACGCAATCGACGCCCTGTGAAATCAGGGTATCTACTTCCGGTAATACATCACCTGAGTTACCGATACAGGTCATACAGCCAAAGCCGGTAATATTAAAGCCAAGTTGATCTAAGTCTTGTTGCAATCCGGTACGATCTAGGTAGCGACGAGCCACTTTAGAAGCAGGGGAGAACGACGTTTTGACCCACGCTTTTGGTAGTAAACCTTTAGTAACCGCATTGCGTGCAAACAGACCTGCTTGAATTAATTCACGTGGGTTACCCGCGTTGGTACAGCTGGTGATGGCCGCGATAGCGACCAAACCATGGTCAATTTCTTGGTCATCTTGGAAGCAAGTGTTGATACGGTTTGCATCGCGTTCGACAGCAACAGGTTCAGGTTGCACCGCATCACGGTAGCTCGTCGCTAGTTGGCTTAGCGCTAAATGCTCATGAGGTAGGTGAGGGCCAGCAACAGATGGCTCTACTTTACTTAAATCCAATGCAAGGGTTTCATCGTAGCGGATCGTTTCTGTGTTTTCATGCCACAGTTTTTGATCTTGGTAGTAGTGTTTGGCCAAATCACAGTCAGCCGAGTCACGACCACTTTGTTCAAAGAAAGACAAGGCTTCGTTATCGATAGGGAAGTACACCACCGTGGCGCCGTACTCAGGTGCCATATTGGAAATGGTCGCACGAGCCGCCCAATCCAGTGCTGCCACACCTTCACCGTGGAATTCGATGAACTTGCCGACCACGCCATGGCTGCGGAACATTTGTGCCAAAGTCAGGGCGACATCCATCGCTGTTACGCCAGGTTTCGTTGCACCTGTTAGATGAACACCCACCACTTTTGGCAATGACAAGGTTATGGGTTCACCCAATAGGGCTGCTTGACCTTCGATACCACCGACCCCCCAAGCCAATACACCCACACCGTTAATCATTGGCGTATGGCTGTCCGTTGCGACCATGTTGTCAGGGTGAACAAATGTGCCTTGCTCAGTTTTGGTAGTCAGTATTGGTTTGGCCAAAAATTCGATATTAACCTGATGGATAATGCCTGTGCCTGGTGGTACCACTTTGAAGTTATCTAAGCTTTCTTGTGCCCACTTGATGAACTCATAGCGCTCGCGATTCTTGCTGTAATCGCTATCAAGGTTTTTATCCAGCGCATCGTCACTACCATAAGCTTCGACGATCACTGAATGGTCGATTACTAAGACGGCTTCGATGGCAGGGTTGATTTGCTTAGGATCGCCACCCAATTCACTTAGCATATTACGCATGCCCGCAAAGTCTGCTAATGCAGGCAGACAAGTCGTGTCGTGGAACATTAAGCGGTTAGGGTAGTACATGGCTTCGGCATCGCTGGATGCGCCACGTAAGTAATCTAGAAAACCTGCCAGAGCGTGTGGCGCTTTACGAGCCATGTTCTCAACAAGGATGCGCAAGCTGAATGGCAGTGCGTTTAAGGTCTCTTGACCTAAAATCGCTTCAAGATCGTAGATTAAATAAGATTGATCTTGATGGTTAAATTCGCGAATGGGTGATTGCATAACTGGCCCTATAAAACGGATGCTTATCGTTATTTAGAACCAGTATAAAAATGCCTTACGTTCGTGAAAATTGTTAATTTGCGCAATCATCTTTCTCGAATGGAGAAGGGTCGTGAGGTGAGCTTTTGTATTTGGGTTCCGGTTTCGGTTAAGGTAAATAGTGAAGCAAGCTCCTCTGCTTTGGCGCAGAAGGGTTATCGTGAGCTTCAGAGGTATTGAACACTATTCGAATAACAAGGAGCCAGTATGACTACTCAAACGGGACAGGATTTTGTACGTGATGTCTACCCAAACTTATCTGAGGTGGAACGTATCAGAGTAGACTTAGCGGCTGCTTACCACCTCATCGAGCACTTTCAGATGAGTGACAGTATTTACACGCACATTTCCGCACGAGTACCAGGCGATCAAGAGCATTTTCTGATTAATCCCTACGGCACTCGATTCGACGAGGTCAAAGCCAGTGAGCTGGTGACCATTGACCTTGAAGGCACCATCATTGATGACCCATGCGATATGGGTGCGAACCCAGCAGGTTTTACCATTCACTCGGCTATTCACGGGGCGCGTCATGATGTGAAATGCGCTCTGCATACTCATACCGTCGCTGGGGTGGCTTTTTCGTCGATGCAATCTGAGATTCTGCCGCTTAATCAATGGGCGCTGCAATTCTACAAAGGGGTGTCGCGTCATAAATACGAGGGTATTGCGTTAAACCTTGAAGAGCGTGAACGCTTGGTGGCCGACCTAGGGCCTGAGAATAAAACCTTAATTTTGGATAATCATGGTTTGATGACCATGGGTGAGAGTGTCTGGGAAGCGTTTTCACTAATGTATAACTTAGAGCGTGTTTGCAAGGTGCAATTGGCGGTCTTAAGCAGTGGGCAGCCAATTATGCCCGTGGACGCTGAGACCAGCGAGTTGGTGTACAAGCAATACCTGCAATTTGATGAAATGAGTATCCGTGATGGTATACACGCGGAATGGATGGGTTACTTGCGCTTACTGGAAAAAGTCTCGCCGAGCTATCGCGACTAGTTCAGCTCTCATTTTGTTGCATTCTCTCGCCATGGCCAATGTGGTTTAATAGGCCAAAGAAATTAGTCTGAGGTTGGTTATGGCGAAGTTTGTTTTCTCAAAAACATTGAAATTAGTGTCTGTGGCGTTGCTTGCGTCTTCAACGTTAGCAGTGAATGCTGCCGAGCGTGAGGCAGATGATTGTACCGCGCGACTTGAGAAGTACTTAACCACGCTGCGCGAAAATGTGGCATCGGACTACATTGCACCGCGTCAGAAAGAAGCCTCGCAAAAGCTACTGGATAAAGCGGCGCGTTTGAAAGCAAATACGGAATACCATTACACCGACTGTGCGGTGTTTGATAAGTTGTTATTCTGATCGCATCTTAACGTTCAAAAATAAAAAAGCTGGCTCTAGGCCAGCTTTTTCACTTTTGGACTTGGTTGCGGGTGTTTTAGTACACCATGCGCAATTGTTTGGCTTTCTCGTGATTGTTGTGCGTCCAATCTGAAATCGGTGACGGCTTACCAAAGTAATAGCCCTGCAACGTATCACAGCCTAGTCCGATCAACAGGCTTGCCTGCTCACGTGTCTCAATCCCTTCCGCGATTACGCTCATATTTAAAGACTTCGCTAACTGCACAGTGGACTTAACAATGTCCAAGTGGCGCTTATCATTCGGTAACGGAGCCACAAAGCGACGGTCAATTTTTAGAATATTGGCTGGAATATCGATCAGCTGTCCAAGGGATGCTTGACCGGTACCAAAGTCATCAATGGCGATGGAATAACCGTATTGAGACAGGGCGCGCAGGCGTTTATGAATCAACGGATGGGTCATCACAGGGCTGGTTTCAGTAATCTCAAGCTCCAGCATTTCACTTAGCCAAGGGCGCTCAGAGGTCATCGACATCAGCAAGGCAAAGAACACATCGTTCATCAGCTCTTGGCCGGCAAGGTTAAACGCAATCGGAGTCTTGATGCTTTCTGCATGCCATTCTTCTAACACTGCAACCAGCTGTTTCAATAGGTTCTCTGCCAGCTTAGGCAGTAATCCTAACTCTTCGGCGAGCTTGATAAAGACGATTGGTGAGACAAAGGATCCGTCCTCTAACTGCCAACGGGACAGGGCTTCAAAGGAACGAATATCGCCAGTGGAAATCACTTGAGGCTGTAGCCAAAGTTGGATTTGCTTGTTCTTAATGGCTTCACCAAGCGCCAGACCTAACTTGTGCTCTTGAATCAGCTTGGCTTCCAGCTGTTGATCAAAGAAAGCAATACGCTCTGTGGAAGTGGAGTACTCCAATGCCATTTCACAGCGTTCTAACAGTTCTTCCGCGGTTTCCCCTTCATTTTGGTAGTAGGCCACACCGATTTGATAGTCGAGGTTCAGTACATCATCACCAATGCGGATTTGATCTGGTAGTACTGATTTGATCAAGGTACGCAGGTTTCGTTGGATTAAATAGGTCTGACCGACCGGCATGAAACAGGCAAATTTCACCCCGCGTAAGCGTCCAGAAATGGTCTTGTCAGATAAGCGTGACTGCAGGGTGCGAGAAAAATTAAGAATCACGCGGTTGGCTTGCTCGCGCCCGTATTGCTTGTTCAATAGCTTGAACTGACTGATACGAATGATAAACATGGCGCCTGTGTAGTAATCGGAGACATTACGGATGCGGTGATTCACTTGATTGCAGAACTTTTGTTGGTTCGGTAAACGAGTTAAAGCATCAAAATGGGCTAGCTGCGAGTTGGTTTGCTGAGTGGTTTCCAGCTCTTCGGTTAAGGCGCGCAGATGGGTGATGTCTTGTAGGTGCAGTACATAGTGACCGTGGGTGGTCAGGGTTGAGCGATGTACTTCTAAGGAGTTCTGAGTATTGGATTTCAGCACACACTCTGACACATTGCTTTGCCAGAAAAAGCGATTGGAAGAGTCTGAGATAGAAGCAATCCAGTCGTTGATCTTGGAACCCTCGATGGTTTCTGGGTTTACGCCTGGGAACAGATCTAACGCTTTTTGATTGAGTTTAATAATGATGCCACGCTTGTCACATAGCAGGGTTGGCGTACCTGTGTGCTCAAAGATTTCTTCATATAAATCTGAGTGATGGTTCAGACTCTGAGCTAACTCTTTTAAACGATTGATGCTGCGTTGCAGTGTTTTGATCAAGCGTGATACGGCCAAGGGTAAGGCAAAATTTAGCAGCATGAAGACCATCAACTGGGCATATAAACTGCTAAATGAAGCGTTTTCACTGGAGCCAATCGGCAAATTCTCAGAGAAGTGTAGATCCATCGCCAGCGTTGCTGTATTAGCAAAAGCAAATAGCAAAGAAATTCTAAAGCTGTAAAACAAACGCGCTAATAGGGGCAGGGAATACAGCAAGATAACGCCAAACTCAATGCCACTGAGGTGCTCTGAAAAGCTGATAAAAAGCACTCCGGACGCTGCGATTGCAGCAATGAACACGAACGATGATTGCTTGTTAAAACGTTTTGAGGTGCCAAACAAAAGCAACAGGACGAGAGAGCAGGTGGCGCCGATCGCACTCAACAAGTAAGCGGTATCTGTGCCATCTAAACGAAGGATACTGTGTAAAGTAAACGCTGAGGTAACGAGTAAACTTGCACCCAATAGAATTCGTAGCGCGCTAATACGGAAGCTTTGTGGGTTTCCGGATTCGTGCTCAGCGTCATCGATTACAAAAAACTGCTTTAAAAAGTTTAATAACATCAAACTACTACAATCAGATTATTGGTCGCTATAACAGCACGAAATGTGCAAGCTAACCAATTAACATTACCGAAAAAAACTGCTTCTGACCATCCTGAGTATGATGCAATTTGTTAAAAATTATATATTTAGGTTAATTCGCCTCAAATGATTGTCCCAATGCAGATCAGCGAGTTGGTTTATCTGAGCTATTTGATGCGTACGAGGCAAGGAAATCAACTGCTTACCTGTGCCGCTAGTCAAGACAAATTCATTTTTCTCATTTGTTGCGACTAATCCACACACATCGCGACAATTATCGACGCCTAAAAAGGTTTTTGACGGCACATCCCAGTAGGCAACAAAACCACCGCGTGGGGTACTGATCGCCAGCGTTTCGCCGCTTGCATCAAAGCAAACACTGCCACAATACTGTTTGAAACGAGTGCGAACCTGCTCTGGCATTTCAAGGTAGTCAAGGGTATCCGAGTCGATAGACGCTAAGGCAACCAATGGAACGTTTTCCCATAATTCACCTTGGTATTGAAAACCCAGCGCCACCACACCTTGGCTATTCACATCGAGGTGTCGGATGCTGAGTTTATGTAGCGATTGCTCATGTTGGGCTTGGTTGAGCACAGTACCGTCTTTTAATGACAGAAATGTTACATTCGGGCTCATGCTATCTAAGTTCATGATTTCGCGATCATTATCGGGGTGAGTTCGTAAACCACCGTTGGCAATGACCAGCACGTCCTGACCCATTAATACCGACTCATGAGGTCCAATACCGCCACTGCTGTATTCGTTCAACACGTCACCTTGAGGCCAAGCGCGAATGACGATCTTACCGGCACCCGTTGGGAAGTGGTTTTCTTGCGTAATCAGACGCTTGCCATCTTGGCTAAACACTGCATGGCCGTAAAAATGATGCTCGGCCAGTGGTTCAATGCGCTGAATGGCTTCACCGGTCAAGGGATTGAAAAAATCCATATAAAAACCAGGGCGACGTGCCACCGCACCGACCACCGAATGTGTCGGATGCACTACCGGAGCATGCGCACGATCTGGTAACGGCATGGACCACAGTAGATGACCATTGCTGCCAAAGGCTCCCATATAGTGATCGGTTTTACTCTTGGAAAAGGCCGAAAAAAACAGCTCGCCTTGGGCTGCAATAGGCACTGCCGACGCCCAAGTGGGAATCGACATGGCCGCTAAAGACGAAGCCAAAAATGCGCGACGGCTTAGCAACATAGATTAATCCCCATCACGGCTGTTAAAGCCTATTTGGAAACCTAATTTGGTCACCAAATTGCTTAGTTTGGTTTGGCTATTTGAAATAGAGCGAACCAGTGGTTTGGCCATCTCGATGCGTTCGGCTTGAGTGTATTCTCCAGTGAAGTAGTCGCTTGGTAATTGCGTAGCTGCTTTAACGTTTTCCTCTAGAGCGGTCTCCAAAGCTTTGGCCAATTCAGATTGCTCTGCCATGGCTGTATCAAACAATGAGGGTTGCCCCATGTGGTACAAACTACGGTAGGCTTTTAAATTGGTCACGATGGCAGGCAAGCTTTGCTCACTGCGGTAGAACTCCGCCAATTTTAAGTTTGGCTGATCTTTGTAACCGATCGGCGTTTCAAGCTTGGAATCCTTGACCACTGACATGTGCTCAATCCATTGCTGCATTAGCTGCTCAACTACCAAATGTTCGGGCGTCGCTGTGGCGCCTTCTTCAGGGAAGATCCAGTCGGTGGCTTTGCTCTGTTGCCATTGTGTTAACACATCATGAGTGGTGGTAGCGTGATGGCGGCTGATGGCTTCCAACACTTCACAATCGCTGCTTTTGCTCACCACATTGAAATCACCGTGATACAGCAAGGATTCAATCGCAGTCATACCACGCACGGCAATACTGGCTGAAGTCCAGAATTTTGGCGCAGTCATAGAACTTGGATCAGAACTCAATGAGCGCAGTTGACGTTGCGTCACGCCTTTTTTGTCTGGCCAGTATTCGTAAGCGTAGTAACGCATAAAGTAGGTCACTGGGCCGAAATTCAGCCACTGCACCTGTTGCCAATCGCGGATGTTGTCGCTGAAAGCTTGTTTGGCCGAGTCTAAGTTTGCGCTGTTTGGCGCTGCGCAAAGGGCTGCGGTGGCTTGCGCTAACTTGTCGGCGCTAGCGCTGAAGCTCTCATACTTTGGCACAATGTACTGTGATTGAATTTGCCCAAGGGTGTTATCCCATTGATCGGCAAATGCAGAGCTTCCTGCCATCAGAACTACCGAGGCAGCAAACATATTTTTAGTCATTAGCATTAGAGAGACTCCAAAAATCTTACGAATAGGGTACGTTGTTTGGCGTTAAGTGATTTGTAGGCATCTTTGCTGGCTTGGGCTTCACCCCCATGCCATAAGATGGCCTCTTCAATGGTGCGTGCGCGACCATCGTGTAGAAAACCATTGCGACCAGAAACGGATTCTGACAAGCCAATTCCCCAAAGCGGTGCCGTACGCCATTCGCTTGGGGATGCGTAATACACAGGGAACCCGCTGGCAAGCCCAGGCCCCATATCGTGCAGAAGCATATCAGTAAAAGGGTAGAAATCTCTATTACTGAGCACGCTAAATTGCGACGGCCCGGTGCTGAGCTTTGGGCGATGACAGCTACCACAGGCTAACTCATCAAAGGTTTGCTTGGCTTTTAGAAACCAAGGCTCATTCAAGTTACGCATAGCGGGCGGCATGCTTAACGCCACATACTGGTCGAGTAAAGCGATTTGTTCTTTGCTGACTTCCAGATTATCCAAATGAGCGCTATTACCATTTGGTGCACGCATACAGTCCACCTGAGCCGGGCGGCAGTCCCCACTTGGATAAGGGAACAGTTCAGTGGATAAACCTAAGTCACCATTAAAGGCAGATTGATTCTGTTCATTCAGGCTTGCGACACTGGCTTTATGGCCAAAGCGGCCTAATCGTTTACCCTGATCGTCCTCGATCCAGTTGGCCTTGCCAGTGATTCCATTTTGATCCGTGTCGTCTGGGTCGGCGTATTCGAGAATAATGGATTCAGGTACTAGATCTAATAAGCCCATGCCGACCAAAGGCGGTGACACACGCATGGAAATACCAGTGTCCGGTGACAAAGCACCATAGTTTAAATGATCCCATTCAAGCACTGGTTTACGTAAGCTGACTTGATAACCATCCGGGAAGGTTTCGATCACTTCGTGCCAATGGACTCTGTAATCACCTTCTGGGCTTACATTGGTAGAGCTTAAGGGCTGAAATTGACGACCGTAAACCACATCCCCTAAGAGGGTTTTATGATTTTGCGCTGATGTCTGACCAAAGCGGATAAAAAAGGAAGGCACTTCACTGCCAAGCTGATCTGACCGAGGAGCATGTCCACGTCCGCTATTCACATGACAGCTATGGCAAGAACGGGCATTAAATAAAGGCCCAAGACCGTCACTGGCTGTAGTAGAAGAAGGAGAGGGTACCCAAAAACGCTCGAAAATACTTTCGCCCAAATAAAACGCCTGTTTGTCTTCAGGAGAAAGCGTAGGAAATGGTTGGTTGTAGGCGCGACTGTCGGCAAACGTATAAACGCTAAAACTGCTGAATACAGTGAGGCTGAAGGAGAGTAACAAGCGGGTCATCATGGCTAACCTAAAACGACAAAAGGGGTGAACGAGTCACCCCTAATAGATCAAAATCATCCAGCGTTTAGAAAACTGCGCTTGGGTTGTCTAGACTGTCAGAACCCTCAAGAGTAATGCCTTCAAGGTTCAAAGCACGAATCACTTCTTCAGTCGTACGTGTTTGGCCGACAAGAGAATCGACAAACTTTTGTACCAATGCATTACCTGCGGTGTTGTTCATCGCGATCAGCACGTCAAAGGTTTGACCTTGTTTCGCTGCGTCCACCATGGCTTGGCCGGCAAATTCAGTGACTTGCAAGTCTGCTTTCATTTCTGCATCCAGCGCCGGGTTCTTAGCTGACACCAATGCCGATAAAGAAGGGCCTTTTACCCAGCTACCGTCAACACGTTGGTATTCACCTAGGTAAACGTTCTTAATGCCTTTGGCATCGTAGTAATGAGACCAGTGCGTGTTGTCAGAGAAGCAATCGTGTTCCTCTTCTGGGTCATGCAGCATTAAGCCAAGCTTAGTGCGCTCACCGCCAAGTTCACCGTAAGCCAAGCTACCCATCCCCGTTAGCATGGTGCTTAGACCTTGTTCTGGAGATTGTTCAAGCAGTGCGGTACGAGCATCACCACCCACTTTCCAGGCATCGGCCATAAACTTAAGGTCAGACACTAATAGTGCGGTAACGGCTGTTAAGTATTCACGGCGACGGTCACAGTGGCCGTTTGAACAGTTATTTACATCGTAGTCCGTTGCTGGACGCTTGCCTGCACCTGGGTTAGTGCCGTTTAGATCTTGGCCCCATAGTAGGAATTCGATGGCGTGGTAACCACTGGCCACGTTTGCGTCAATACCGTCGGCTTCGTGTAGGAAGTCAGAAATCAGCTCAGGGGTAATAGTGCTTGCATCCACTGTTTGGCCACCCACTTTGATAGTGGTATTGGCGATCACATTTGCTGTGTACAGTGGGTTAATGTCTGATTCAGAACCGTACTGGGAAGTCGAAACGTAGTCGATCAAGCCTTCATCTAGTGGCCATGCGTTGACTTTACCTTCCCAGTCGTCAACAAAAGCGTTACCGAAACGGAACACTTCCGTTTGTTGATATGGAGCGCGGGCTGCAATCCAAGCATCTTTCGCCACTTGAAGGTTTGCTTCCGTTGGCTGAGCTAGAAATACGTCAATGCTGTTTTGTAGGGCTAAAGCAGTTGTGTATGAATCACCATAAGCGGCTTCAGCAATGTTGGCATACTGATCAACAACCGAGCTTGGTGTCAGTGCCACAGCATCATTTGATTTAACAGACTGTGTACCGCATGCAGTCAGTAGACCAGCTGCTACAAGCGCTGCGATTGGGGTCAATACTTTTTTCATTTGTTACTGCTCCATATGCAAATTGTGTCCACATTCTAGTTAAAATGAAAATGATTATCAATGGTGCTTTTTGCCTCAACGCGTCAGTTGATTGATTTAGCGCAAAAAGTGATAGCGCTCTCGAAAATAAGGCTAGGCAAGAGAATACAAGCCTTCTAGAGAGTTACTCACAGGTTACACCGAATTGACTCAGTGAATCTGTGGACAAGGGATATTGACAACTCGAATCGCGGAAGTGGTCATTCGACTCCCAGGAAATCGACACGGATTCAGGCGTGCTTTGTTTATAACTTGGAATAAAGCGGTACGAGGCTAACACTTCCACTTCGCTGTTTGGACCTAACTCAATGGAATGGCCAATCAAACGCTGACGAGTGGCTGGGTCATACAGAGTGTAATCAGTAGTGTATTCTCGGTTACCGTTTGCGTGCTCAAAATACAACCAAATCTTTCGGTAAGTGACCGCAACATTACTCGGATTCTTTAATGTGAACTTAGTAAAAATCTGCTGTGGTACGGAAAGTGACTGACTGGCTTTAACAAAGCCTTGATCAGAAGAGTGACTTTGCCAAGGTGTGTAGCCACCAAACGAGATAGTGGCTAGCTCGATTTTTGCGTCTGCGATCGTTTTATTAGCATAAGAAAGTAGGTCTTTAGCCGGAGCGTACATGGCAACTACAATGGCTGCTAGAGCGAAAAATTGTGTTTTGCCGCGTAAGAAGTGGATGAAAGCGTTCATAAAATCACCTTTGCTGTATGGATATACAGTACTGTATATAAAAACAGTTTAGTGGCGCAAGTCTTTTGTTGACGATTTCTTGAACAAATATCGAAATTGATGCAAAGCGAAGCTTTGAAAGAAAATCTAAAAAAACGCTTGCTTTAAAAAAGTCCGCTGATTTATAAGGAAAAAACTGGAATGCCCACAGTCTTTTTCACGGTTTCTGTGGAAATAAGCTGGAATGCCTTTTGCTGTATGGGATTGCACATTGTGGGCATATTTTTCGCCACTTAGGTATAATGCGCCCCTGACTATACAGGGGTAATAATGGAAAATTTCGACGTTGTAATCATTGGCGCAGGCGCTTCTGGCTTATTTTGTGCCGCACAGGCTGGCTACCGAGGCCGCAAGGTGTTGGTATTGGATCATGCCAACAAAGCCGGCAAAAAGATCCTCATGTCTGGGGGCGGTCGTTGTAACTTCACCAATCTAGATGCCGCACCGAAACATTTCCTCTCGGCGAATCCGCATTTTTGTATTTCTGCGTTGAAACGCTATACCCCAAATGACTTTGTTGAGCTAGTCGATCGACATGGATTGGAATACGTCGAAAAAGCACCTGGACAATACTTTTGTGAGCATTCTGCCAAAGATTTGCTCAATATCTTATTAACGGAGTGTGAGTGGTCCGGCTCTGAAATTCGTTTGGATACCAGTATCAAAGCCATCGATAAACTTGAGCAAGGCTTCAAGCTCATGACAACCAGCGGTGAGATCCAATGTGACTCCTTGGTCGTTGCGACGGGGGGATTGTCTATTCCCACATTAGGTGCCAGTGGTTTTGGTTACCAAATCGCAGAGCAATTTGGTTTAACAGTACTGCCTCGTCGTGCGAGCTTGGTGCCTATTACCATCCAGCCTGCTATGAAAGAAAAGTTATCCACACTCTCTGGTGTCAGTGTGGATATTGAAGCAACCGCTAATGGTGTTAGTTTTAAAGAGCCGATGCTGTTTACTCACCGAGGTATCAGCGGTCCTGCGATCCTGCAGATCAGCAACTTCTGGCAACCAGGTGACGAGCTTCAGCTCAACTTACTCCCTGATATCCATCCAGAAGAACACTTTAAGGCATTGCGTCAGGACAAACCGAAACGCGCACTAGAAACCGAGCTAAACACTTTACTGCCTAAACGCCTAGTTGAAGTGATCAAACAAGATCTGCCCTGGATGACCAAACCCATGGCAGAGCTTTCTAATGATCAACTCAGTGAGCTGATTCAATATCTCACCCACTTTGACGTACAGCCAAATGGTACCGAAGGCTACCGCACCGCCGAAGTGACCCTTGGTGGCATTGATACCAACGAAGTCAGCTCGAAAACCTTCGAGTGCAATAGCGTCAAAGGTCTCTACTTTATCGGTGAAGTGCTAGACGTAACCGGTTGGCTCGGGGGCTACAACTTCCAGTTTGCCTGGTCGTCAGGATTCGCCGCAGGGCAGTTTGTGTAATTGGATTCAAACAATTAAACCGTATACTTTGTAATTAACCTTAAACTTTTGGTGAAAAAACCAGGAATTGCACCGTAAACTTTTTCAAGGCCAAAAATTGATTAAAAGCCTCTATCCCTTACTGGATGGGGGCTTTCGTGTTTTTAACACTAATTTCTTAGAAACAAGAAATTAAATCGTATACTTTTAATGAGTGCACAGGATTAGTGCGTGGAGAGTTACTTCCGCGACCTTTGATCGTTACGCTATAGGCCCTTGGTAGATTCTTCTTATATAAGGTTTATAACCGCTACGGCATTGTAGGGAAGTTTGAATCTACCAGCCTTTTCTATATACAAGTCTGATCTGAAAATTGTATATCTTTGATTTTATATTCTAAAAATTAATTTCAGTATGGATAAATCAATTATCTTCAGTGGTAGTTAGATTTGCCTTTCTTAGTTCCGCGCTTGCTTCAGCTAATGGCTGTTTAAAGGCATTTTCCAACTTAATCATATTACTCACCAACCAATTGATCATATCTGGCCAATTTTCGCGGTTGTAACCATCGACGTCTTTTTGAAATTGAATTCGAGAAGATTTCTTTTGATCTAAGCGTTGCCAGATTAACTGATGACCAAAGTTGCTTTCGATAGCTTCTTTGTTGCTTAACAAAGCGTCAAAAACGAATTTATTCTCTTGTGCGTTAGATCGCATCATCTCAATCTGTACTCTGATTTCTTTCATTCCAAAGATCAAAGTATATGGGCAAGAACTTAGTCCGGAGCCTGCACTAATCCAGTGATCCTTACTCCCACTAATGTTATTAAATAGGGCACAAGGACTGGCTTTCATTGCTTCTAACACTTTTTCCCAGAAATCTAATCGTATGGTATGACGACTTTTAAGCTCAGCTTCAGTGTTTTTCTCATCAGCTTCTTTTTCGCTCATCCCAATCATCATTTCTTTGGCTTCTGGTGTAGGAATAATTTGTTCAACATTAATGAATAGCGCCGAATCCATTGCATAAGGTGTCACTTTCATACACTGAACCTGAACGCCATGATTGAGTAGCCAAAGCACAGTGCTGGTAACTTCTTTCCTAAAATTTGCTGCAATAAGTATTAATCGCTGGCTTATTCCTGAATTTAACACAATCTCACTTAGGTCTGGTGTATCTAAAAACTCGCATAGAAGGTTCGATGCATTACCTCCATTGCAGTAACGATTTAGATAACCTTGGTAAATATCAATAATTTGTGCCTTCTTCAGACTTGAACAATATGAGGCGTATTTCAAAGCCTGCCACATGACGTCTCTTCCAGAGTCATCAAGTTTGTTTTCAATGATGACAAGGTTGCCTTCCTTGTCTAGTGCCAGAAGATCTAAACGTTCTCGTGTGTCTTCAAAGCCATCAAACTCTTTCTGAATGATTAACAGCTCTTCGCCAAGAGCATCTGGTTGATGTGCTAGCCACTCTTGTAAATGATCTCGCTCACGAAAGCCGAGCTCACTAAAACGCTTGGTCTCTAAGCGAGTAATACGATTAGAATCAGTATCAATTTTAAACATATCAACAGTCCTTATGTCATTGATGACTCGCAAGGAGTATTCCAAGTACTTGCATCACGGCTATCAAAGAATTTATCGCTACTCGTGTGGCAGACTCTTTCTACGATATCTTTGGATTTAGAAAGAAGCTGAAAGCAAAGTTGAATTTCATCTTTAATTACATTAACTAGCGTGTCAAATGGTACATCTTGGAAGCCATTCGCTCCTTCAGGCAAGTTTATCTTTTTAGATATCGAGTAATAGTTAGATTGAGCAGATCTAGGCTTGTTCAACCTCCATCCATGAACATTGTTGATACCATCAATCACTCTGAAAATCGATTCGATCATCTCTTGAAGGTTTCTCCTAAATTCTGGAGATTTATCTCTCCATTTACCTTCTTCATCTAAACCATTTTCAAATTGGACCTTGATGCTCCTTCCCTGGATTTGTATCCCCGTATCGATTTTTAGTCCATTGAAATCGATGAATGGGCATTGAGATGGATTCTTAAAGTCTAAAAGTGCATTACCTCTAGACTCAGCAATGATGCAATGAGCACATTCAATTGCCACTTTTTCTTTCATTTTAAAGAAGAAGGCTTTTTGTAGAATAGTCTCTAAGCCATTTTCTGAAATGTACTGAGCTACATTAGAAAGCGAACGAGTTTTCTCATGCTTTTTCTTGTAACCATCAGAGAAGACACTTGGGAATGCTTGGTGGTTACTTAAAAATTGATTTTTTGAGTCAACGAGCTCTTTCAGGTTAGCTCGATAGTCTAAAATGATTTGATCTTCAGTTGAGATACTTTCTATTCCTCTCAATAGGTCATCATATGAAGATGCTATCCAATCACTCTCGGATGGCTCCTCATTGGCATAACTAAGGAAGACCTTGATGGTCTTCTTGTCGGGGAATTCTGTCTGAAGAGTATTGGAATAATTATCTAACTGATTGCTGTGCTCTGATATTTTTATCTTGTTCTCAATAGCAATGACGACGTCTTCGTAGTCAAGCAGAATGTCAATGTTGTAGTACTCAACATGAACAGCATTAAGTTGCCCTTTAACGTCAGACTTTACTAGACAAGAGATCAACAGATTCTTTTCATGGCTGGTAAATGCCGTGTTAAAGTCAGAGAGAAGCCACGCAATCGCAGATGAGTGAACTTTTTCAATCGATGATCTTTGAATGAAAGAGAAGAAATTCATTAAACGTCCCTATTTGAAGAATCTAACTGTTAGATCAATAATGGCATGTTGATGCGGCAAAATATGTCGCACTAGACGTGTCTCTTGTACTGCTACCTTTTAATAGCAAATTGATGAAAGAATTAAAAGTTGTAGCAGGTAAACTATGCATGGATTATCTGCACCTTTATGGTGCGGAGTAGTTGTCAAAAGTTAACGGTTTAATTTGTATGATTTATGAATAGTTGTAGCCTGTGAAGAAAAGTTAACGGCGCAATTTAAAATTGATCAAAAAATGATCTCACAAGGGCGCGCTCGTAGGGCAAGAAAGTTAACGGTCTAATTTCTTGCACCCAATTGGAAACAAACAATTAAACCGTATACTTTGTAATTAACCTTAAACTTTTGGCGAAAAAACTAGGAATTGCACCTTAAACTTTTCTAAGGCCAAAAATTGCTAAAAAGCCTCTATCCCTTACTGGATGGGGGCTTTCGTGTTTTTAAAGCTAATTTCTTAGAAACATGAAATTAAACCGTATGCTTTTTGAACTGCACAAAATTAGTGCGGTTGTAGCTGATTGAATCGCCACAAGTTCATTAGACGTTGATGAAAGGCACTTGCAGTACCAAGGCCTTTCATCAGATGTTCAGAATAGCTTAATTCTTAGGTAGTCTATCAACTGGCTCTTGCTTCTCGATCACAGGGCCATTGGTTGTTACTTTCACTTCATCTCTAAAACGATTGACCGCAGTCTGTGGTGTCATGCCCCATAGCTTCACAAACACTTTGTACATGATGACTAAGAAAACCAGTGGAATAATCACTGTCTTGAGAACAAACAGCGCGATCAAGTTTAAGAAGTGATCCATCGATTGGTTTAGTGAACTCACGAAACCTGTGACTTTCTTTTTCGCCGCCATGGTGATTTGGGTGAAGCCACTTTTAATCGCTTCAATAGTGCTGATTTCTCCATTTAATCGGTCTTGTAAGTCAGCAATATCCTCATTGAGGTCTTCTAGGTTTTCTTCTGATTCTTCTAGGTCATCTTGAATTCGTTCAAGTTGTGAAAGTAGAACGCCACGTTGCGCTTCTAAAGTTTTTTGCTCTTCAGTGTCCGCTTCAAAGATTGTGCTAAAGCTTGAACGCCCTTTATTTAACTCTGCTAGCTTCAAGTTAATACCATCAACCTGCTTCTGTTTGTCATCTTCATCCAGCATTAGACTGTGTTGTTGCTGTTCTAGTAGCTGGTACTTGGTCTGACTTGTCTGAAGTTCAACTACCATCTGTTCCTTTATTTCACTTGTCAGATCGATGGCTTCGTCCAGTTGATCGGGTGAAATTGGGAATGCTTCTAATGTGGCGTTTTCGCGCTGCACAACGTCATCTATGAATGCGCTGTCTACCCAGCTACTTGCTACCGCAACGGCTGCAATCGAAAACTTGCAAATAACGGCGAATAGAAAGGTCTTGTAGGTTATAAGTCGGAAGTTGGTAAAAGCATATTTTGTAAATAGGAAAGCGACACCTGAAAGCGTTAGGAAGATCTTGAAATGAATGGTTTGCAAAATCTCTACTAAGAACTTTTGAATCAGTAGAGAAGAAATTGCGTACTTCATGACAGACGAAAAGTCTTCAACTAGGTCATTAAGCGGGTCTAACAGCTCACCAATCTGTATTGAGCCAATAACAGGAACGTTGAGTGTAATCGTTGAGAGAACTGAGACCGTCGCATTGAACAGTTTAGCTATCCCAAAAGAAGCGCCTGCTGATACCAATGATGAGTTTATGTAGGCTTCAGCATATCGATCAATAAAGCCAATCCAAGCAAATAGGATCAAAGCGAGCATAAGAACAATGTCTTTGTTCTTATCGAAAAAGTTAGTCATTAGAACTGCATCCTGTTGTTTAAAGAAGCGCCTTTAACGGCTAAGAATACGATTGATAGTTAGAACCCGTCACCCAGATTAGCACTTGCCGGATAGCCAGAATGCTTCAATTGGAAACATGCTCTATCGAGGGAAAATCATACTAAATATCGGTGACAAAATATGACGCAAAGGAATCCTTATATTCTATAAAGCAAACAGGCGCATCCCAATGGGATGCGCCTGTTTATTTTAGGAGAGCCTAGATTAAGCGAAGGCTCGCTCAAAAAAGCGAGTTACTGTCTTGGCTTCAGCGCTAGCTTGCCTTGTTCAATGGTTAGGTTCAGTGGCACGCTGGACAATAGCTGTACGGCATTGTTGCTGGTATCCAGTGTGTACACTGGGTTGGAAGCTAGGTAGCCGTTGATCAGCATCATCACTTCATTGCTTAGGGGGGCGATGTTGCCTTTGTAGCCGCCGGCATCAATGGTGCTATCCAGTAGTGCTAGTGAATGTACGAAAATCGCTTTTTTCTCGCTGTCGTAATATGGCGTCCCTTCAAGCTTTAGGTTCAATTTTGCTGGGTAGTTGAAGCCAAAAACACCGATGCTAGCGGTGGCTAGGGTACCTAGTTGCACCACGTCTCGACCATCTGGACCGATATCCACAGTAATATCATCGACCGCTAATGTGAGCGGAATAGCACCTAATTTGGCATCTGTTTGTAACTCTCCAAGCTTGCGGTCTAACGCTTGCTCTAATTCGGCGTTTGAGACGGTGTAAGTGGACAATTGTGACAAGGTCGCACAGCCACTGAGAAGGAGGGTAAAACAAACGGTAAAGAAAGCTTTCATAACGGGCTCACAATGTCTTAATAAAACACTAGTTTAGCGTGCCTTGGCGGAGTATGTAAAAACTCAAATGTGCTTTGCACGTGTTCTTTAAAAGATGTTTACACGAGCATATAAACTTTCTGAATTTAGATATATTGATTTGGTTATCTTGTCCTTTTTATGTTTGTCTTTGTTTTGAAAGTGGCAAAAAGTTGCATTTGTGTTTGATCGAGAGTTTGAGAAAGATAAAGTGCGAATACTTTGTGGTAGGTTACTGCATCTGAAAAATTTGAATGGTCAGTTTCACTGCTAAGGAGTCGCTAAGGTGAATTTACGTTCTGGTGTTGCGGTTTTGGGTATGTTGCTAGGTGCGACGAGTCTGCCAACGTTTGCGGCCACATTTGAAGTGCCTCGCAACTTTGAAATCATGTATGTGGATCTTCAGGATCCTGGCCGCTTTGGCGGTGATTTTAAAACTAACGTTGAGCCAGGTGAGCACCAATTTGTGGTCCGCTTTAATCAACGTGTTGGTGGCGGTGGTAACGCGGAGCAATTCCAATCAGAGCCTTACATCATCGATGTGAATCTTGCTGAGGATGCTGAAGTGGTTTTGAAGGCACCTTACTTCTTCCGTAAGGATGATGCGGCTGCCTTTGCTAAGAAACCTGAGTTTACCTTAGTCAATCAAGGCGCTGAGTTCGATTACGAACTACGTGAGTTACCTCGTGAGCCTGGCATGCAGATCTTGCGTGACTACAAGAGAGAAGTACGTGACTTTACGGCAACTTACAAAAAGCCAGCGGTTGATAGCCCTGTTCCTGCCGCAGCAAGCGTTGCTGCCACAGAAGAATTGGAAATGTTGAAGTTCTGGTACAACAAAGCCGATGCAACGACTCGTAAAGACATTCGCATTTGGATGGTGGATCAATCACATCAACCACAGGCGTCGACGACCGCTTATGAAATGCTTGGTTTCTGGTTCCAAAAGGCATCTGCTGAAGATCAAAAAGCCTTCCAAATCTGGCTTTTAAACGAATAAGCGTCTAACTTTTTAGCGTTGAAAGCCGACTTTATCCGTCGGCTTTTTTGTCGGTGTGATTCGAGCTTAGGCGAGAGCAGAGCAGCTTGATTAATGAATCTGGCACACAAGTCTATTCAGATTTAACGACTAATTTTATGTTGCTGTTTGCTTTAGAATGAATTTTTTACTCAAGATAGAGGTAGTAAGCCGTGGAATATACAGCACTAAATAACAACCTTGAGATGCCTATGGCAGGCTTCGGTGTGTTTAAAGTTACTGACAAAGAAGAATGTAAACAGTCAGTTGTTAGTGCCATTCGTGCAGGTTACCGTCTAATTGATACGGCTGCAGTGTATGGCAATGAAGACGCAGTGGGTGATGCCGTGCGTGAAGCTATCGCTGAAGGCCTTTGTACTCGTGAAGAGCTGTTTATTACGTCAAAGCTTTGGGTACAAGACATGGAAAGTTACGATACGGCTAAAGCTGGTATCGAAGCATCATTAGAGCGATCTGGACTAGAGTACTTTGATCTGTATTTATTGCACCAAGCAATGGGCGATTACTTCAGCGCTTGGCGAGCACTAGAAGATGCTTACGAAGCGGGCAAACTGAAGGCTATTGGGGTGTCGAACTTCTACGCACACGTGTTGACCAACTTCTGTGAAACGGTTCGTATCACTCCAATGGTGAACCAAATTGAACTGCACCCATACCTAGCGCAAACCGATGCTCTGAAGACAATGCAGCATTACAAGGTGCAGCCAGAAGCATGGGCGCCACTAGGTGGTGGTCGTCACAAGCCATATGAAAATGAAATGCTACAAGGCATTGCCGCAGCACATGGAAAATCCGTTGCTCAGGTGATCCTGCGTTGGAATGTTCAGCGCGGTGTAACCGTGATTCCGAAATCGGTTCGTGCCGAGCGTATCGAAGAAAACTTCGCGATTTGGGACTTCGCGCTAAGCGATGCTGAAATGGAGCAAATCACCTCGCTGGATCTTGGCTACGTAGGTGAAGCGGTTAAGCACTTTGACCCAGACTTTGTTCGCGGTTGTTTAAGTGTGAAGATTCACGACTAAACCTAATTCAATAATCCCCATGTTGGTGCAGACTAGCATGGGGAATTTTTATGTTTAGCGTAAATGCGTTGAGCCGCTAGTGGTTTACGTATAAGTGTATAATTGCCCGCTGATTAATTGTCTCAACGTCCATAAATTGATCTGCTGCGGTCAAAACTCCGCCCTTCATAACCGCTTTCTGGTACTCCTCTAAACTTAATATCAAACAATCTTCGTTCTCTGCCATAATTTCAAAAGTTGTCGTAAATAAGTTATAGGGCGGCATAGATAACCTAAGTACAGTGACTAAAGTGGCAAAGCCCTTTATACCAATCTGATCTTCAAGCTCACTCAAGGTATAGTGCGTTATCTGTGGATTGCTGCGAACGATAATAGCAATGTCTGCCCATGAACTTCCTAAAGGGTAGAGGGTGTCATCGATGAGTTGAGCCAGCCTTTTTTGTGTGTGTTTTATATGTTTGCTGTACATACATTCAAGTCCTTTGAGCATATATGTAAACGTAGACCAATTAGTCAGATTATTCGCTAAGCTGCGATCATAAAATGATACTGTTTTGTTACTAAAACGGCCTTGATGCATGAATAATGTGTTTATCTGTAATCTTTCTATAACGTCAATGTGCTGTAGCGTTAAGCTATAAAATCTATTTATTAGTAAGAGGGAATTTAATGACGGAGCAGGATTTGGAAAATCGTGTAATCGGTGCTTTGGTGGGCTTAGCCTGTGGCGATGCGGTGGGAACTACGCTGGAATTTAAAGCACGAGGTAGCTTTACTCCCATTATCGATATGGTGGGCGGTGGACCATTTCGCCTTGAAAAAGGAGAATGGACCGACGACACCTCCATGGCGCTTTGCTTGGGCTTTAGTCTCTTGGAGCAAAAGGGCTTTGATGCACAGGATCAAATGGCGCGTTACCTTCGTTGGCGTCAAGAGGGCTATTTAAGCAGTAATGGTATCTGCTTCGATGTGGGCGTGACGGTCTCTAATGCGTTGCTGAATTATGAAGAAACCCTCGAGCCGTTTAGTGGTTTAGAAGATGAAAGTTATTCCGGCAATGGTTCGATTATGCGTCTAGCCCCAGTAGCGATTTATTATGCTCATGATCTGTCACGTTGTATCGAGTTGGCAGGGGAGAGTTCTCGAACTACCCACGGATCACCACTTTGTATCGATGCCTGTAAGTTGTTCGCAGAGTTGCTGGTGCGTGCTTTTACCGCGCAATCAAAAACTGAGATTTTTACCGGATTAAGCGATCGATTGTATCGCGAAGAATATCGGCCACTGTTAGAGGGTTCATTTATTGACTTGGATGAGACGCAAATTAAAGGCTCAGGCTTTGTGGTGGAGTCTTTGATCGCTGCCATGTGGTGCTTTTATCATGCTTCAAGCTATCGTGAAGCAGTACTCATGGCCGCGAATTTGGGCGACGATGCGGACACCACCGCGGCGATTTGTGGCCAGATTGCGGGCGCTTTTTACGGTCTTGATGGCATTCCAGAGGATTGGCATCGCTCTATCTCTATGGATTTTGAAATTAAGCATCTGGCTCGTCAATTATATCGTCAAGGACCGCACGCCATCGCCTAGCGATGGTTGCTCACATTTTTGCAATCTTCACCTGCTACAACCGACTTCAAAGGGATTACTTCGGAGTCGGTATGACACGCTCAGTTCTATTAGATGTGCTACGAATTGTGGCCATTAGTCTGGTTTTTATCGCCCATTTTGGTCAGGTGCTTGGCCACTGGACGGGGGATTTTTTTGGTCTAAAGAATTTCTATTATGTGAGTTTGGGTGGCGTCGGGGTCAGTATGTTTCTTGTGTTGTCGGGACTCTTGGCCGGCATCACAGATTTGCCTAAACGTACTGCATACCTATCTTATCTATTGAAAAAAGTAATTCGGATTTATCCACTGTATTGGCTGTCGCTTCCGCTTGTGATGATTGCTTATTTGCTCGAAGGTCTCATGATCGATGGTGATTGGCGTAACCTGTTTCCGAATGGCTTCATAACAGACAGCATTGGCAGTTTAACTGGTTTTTATCCTTGGTTCGGGCTTTGGGGCGGGCCATACAACCCACCCAGCTGGTTTATTGCTCTGATCATTCCTCTCTATGCGCTGTTCCCTTTGATGGCTTATTGCCTACGTCGTTGGAGTCAAGCCACGCTGTTAACTCTGCTGTTGATCAGTCTTATTAGTCGTTGGTATGTGGGGCAATATGGAGTGCCGTTTGTACCAAGTAATTGGTTAGACGACGTCGAAGGTTGGGCTTATCGTTTATATGGCTTTATGCCGGGTAGGCCCGGAGATTGGTTTATCTTGTGCCGAGTGTTTGAATTTGGCTTGGGTATTTGGCTGGCTTTGAAATTAAAGCCGACGACATGGTCATTGCTGAATGGTTTGCCTCAATTCCTTAAAGCTCCCATTGCTAGGTTAAGTGATTTGTCTTTTGCACTGTTTCTAATTCATGTGCCCTTGTTGTTTTTGCTGACATGGTTGATGGATTTTGGGGTAAATGTCGTGATCTCCGTGATTCTTGTACTATTTGTGTGTTTTGGGTTGGCTCACTTGCTGCAGTGTTTGGACCAAAAAATCCCGCGTAAACAGTGGTTTTCTAGAGCTTCCTAAGCGCTATAAGCAGGAGGCTTATGCTAATAATTGATAGTTCTTTCACAAATTTGGATAACCTACTTTTCAAAACAAGCATTAGACTTTAATTGTTTAGTCCATAAACAAAATGTCTAAGGGAATAACTCTCTATCCTTGGTTACATAACAATAATTATACTTTGGGGGTTGATATGACAATTTGTCTAACTGCTTGTGATCATGAGATCAGCGGTATTTCAGCACAATCTGTGTCCAGCTTTTTGATGAGTAAGCGTTTTGGAGAACACGAACTCATTCAAAAATCCTCTTACTTTTCTAAGGCTGGCATTAAATTTAAAAGCTTCGGTGAGTTATCGATTTCAGAACACAGCTTTGGCTGTGAGGTGCAGATGCAAACACCGATGATGTCGGATATTTACCATTTGCAGGTCTTGCTCAGTGGCGAAAGTCTGGTGCAATGTCATGGTAAGTCACAGCATCTAGTGGCGGGTGATGCGTTGATCGTATCTCCAAATTCTGCTTTGGTGAGTGATTACAGTGCCGACTGCCGCAAGCTGATCATTCGTATTCCAGTGCATTTTATGATGCAAACTGCGCGCGAGTTTGGCTATCGCATTTCAAAAGACAGTATTGTGTTTGCTTTTGAAAAACAGCCTTTGCCAACGACGGGCTCATTTATCAGTTTGCTGAATGATATTTTGCAACAGCCACAGGGTGGTTTGTGTGAACGCGGTTTAATGTACTACAGCAAACTGTTGGCCAATGCTATTTTTGGTACCTTTGCGAGCAACTTGAATCAAGCCAGTGCAGTGCAAACCAGTCAACATAGATTGATTGAACGTATCCGTGAGTATGTGTTAAGCCACATTACGCAGGATATCAGTATCGATCACTTAGCTGAGATTTGTCAGATCAGTCGAAAATCGCTTTACAACTTATGCGATCGTGAACTCGGTATGACGCCATCTGCGTATGTGCGTTGTTTGAAGCTTGAAAGTGTTCATTCAGAACTCAGTCATAATGAAAGAATTCGTAATGTCACGGAAGTAGCGTTGAAATATGGCTTTACAAATCTAGGTCGGTTTTCGGCTCAGTATCGTGAGCACATTGGTGAATTGCCTTCGCAAACATTACGCAGTATTGCTTGTTAAAAAAATTTGTCTTTAAAAACAAATAACCCAAGCAAAGGGGAGCCTGGGTTATTTGAAGTCGCTAGCTAAATAAGTGAATCAGAACATTAGAACTTGTACATCGCCATCAGTTCTAGCTGCTGACCCGCAGGGCGGATAGAGCTACCTTGTGATGAAGGTGGACGGTTCGCAGCGTTCTGATCACGAATCTCAAAACCTAACTCAACATTTGGCATGTAAGTGTAGATCATGTTAAACGCTGTTTGTTTTAGCGTATCTTCTGATAGAGAAGACTCATCCGCTTTCACTTGGCCGTAACGTAGGTTAGCGCGAAGTGTGTCAGAGAATTTATGTCCGATACCCGCACTGAAACCTGTTGTGGTGATCAAGTCGCCGTTGGCGTTAACTTCCATTTGTCCGTCAAGTCCACGTGAGCCGTTGTAACCCCAACCTGCGTAGATTGCCGCGCCTTCACCCGTGAAACCACTTAGGCTAACGGATGTGTCGCCAAATTTCAGTTTTGTTGCTAGAGAGATTGCTACACCGTATTCAGATTCATCGTCAGAAGATACTGTAGGCGTTGTATCCACTTCACGGCCTGTTAACGCAACGTTAAATGCGTGGCCACCTTCCGTGCGAATTGTGTATTGACCCACTAGATCTGGAGAATCTGCGTTGCTGTAAAGCGGGTCTTGCATCGTTAGGCGTAGACCGTCTTTAACGTAATGAACCACTAGATCAGGACGAATTGGTGCACCGTTACCTGCGATGGTACCGATACCAAGTCCCCAGAAGTTAATGAGTTCTGTATCAAATGGACCGTTAGCAAAGAATTGACCGTTCCATGTTTGACCGACAGTTAGGTTGTCGATGTTGATGTAAGCGTGACGAAGACGCCAAGCATAACTACTATCAGATGCAGTGTTGTTGTCCCAGAAGTCGCCTTCAATGAAGCCACGTACTTTATGGCCATCAACCATGCTAGATGTAGAAAGATTGAAACGAGATTGACGAACACTCCCTTCTAACGAGTTTTCCCCTGCATCAGGTTGATCGTAGATGGCTTCCGCTTTTAGGTAGCCCCCTACACTAAATGTTGTGCCATTGAATTCGCCTAAATCTACAGCGAAGATTTGCGACGAAAGACCTGCGGCCAATACTGCCAACGCTACTTTTGTTTTCATCATACTTTACAGCCTTCGTTATTATCATTGTTAATAAGGTGTAATAACTATGGCAAAGCTGTGTAAATCCGAATATTCAAATAGTGTAATCTTTGTACATTGTGCAAATAAAAAGACCCTTGTGGTGAGCAAGGGTCTTTTGCAGAGCGGAACATATATAAGAGAAGGCCAGTATCAGGGCTTAAAATTAAGACTGGCTTAACGGTACAAATAAAATTTATGCCAAGCACTGTGAAACTTATCGAAATCATAAAGTAGATCAATTTTTGTGCGGCTGTAACATATTGTCATCATTAGCTGAGGTATAACGTCCTTATTCACTAAAGCGTCAACTAAGAGCCTGTTTAGGTCAGTAGAGGAGGTTGGTTATGTCTATCCATTCAGAAGTGTTTGCTGGTAACGATATTCGCGTTGCAGAGTTGCAAGAAGGGCGTTATTTCAATAAGGCTGATCTGTTGCGTGTATCAGGTCAGGCCCCAAAGCACGAGTCAGAGCATCAATACTTAGATATTTTAGAAGCATCTAAGCTGATCGGCTTTGATAAAGAGAGTCTGCTTGAAGCCATGCAGCTTTGGGCACCGCATTTATGCCCAAAACACATGGTAGAAGTACACTGATAGCAATCGGTGTACTTAGGGATCCTAAAAGCGCATTAATCAATGCGCTTTTTTTGCAATGAAGCAATGGTTAAAACCAAGGTCACCATCATCACACTGCCGGTTAATGGCATATTGGCGCTGACGCCAAATTGATCAATAAAGGTGCCGCTTAACGCCGCTCCGATAATGGCCGCCACTTGTAGCGCTGCGGAATATAGGCCACCAGCCGCTTCGGCGGCATCGGGCAGTGCTTTGGTAATCCAGGTCGACCAAATAATTGGGAGTACAGCGCCAAAAAAGCCCCAGCAAGCAATTAAGAAATACGCCAATGGATGCAGGCTTTGTCCCAACAAAAGGGCGAAGGCAACCACTACCATCGTCAAGGGCATACCGACCAAAATTTGTTTCAGCGCTTTTTGCGCGAGGAAGCCCGCGAAAGTCGCACCAATAAAGCTGGCGACACCGAACAATACCCATGACATAGAAATCTGTTCAATGTTTAAACCTAAGTAAAGTTCCATGTAGGGGCGCATGTAAATGTACAGCATCTGATTGCCAGTGAAGCTTAATAGCATGGCAATAAACGCCAGTGGCACACCTGGGCGTTTCAGAATTTTACCCATACCGTCATGATGCGCTTCACGTTGGCTTTTAACAGATGGCAGGGTAAAGACTTGCAATACCAGAATGGCAATTGAGATGACCCCCACGGCATTAAATACCAAACGCCAGCCAACTTGCTCTCCAAAATAGCTACCTAATGGTGCCGCCGCGACCAGCGCCAAAGACACGCCAGAAAAGATAAATGAAAATGCTGGGCCAACACGCTCAGCCGGAACTAATTTCATGGTGACGGCGGCTAAGATGGCCCAGAAGCCACCCACCGCTAGGCCTAGCATGACCCGTGCTAGCAATAGCATCCAAAAGGACTGCGCTTGGGCGGTGAGAAAACAGGATAAAACCAATAAAAGGCTAAAGCCTAGGATTAAGTGGCGGCGATCCACTTTGATCAAAAGTGACGGTAAGATCAGCCCCGACAGCATGGCCACACCTGCGGTGGTGGATATCATCTGTCCCGCGATCCCCATGGAAATATTCAGTTCTTGAGCCATTTGCGTTAGCAAACTCACTGGCAAAAGTTCCGCTGAAATCAGAGCCGCGACCCCTAGCATCATGGCTAGAATGGCCCACCAGTTAGACGAAGTGGGGCTAGATTCAGCTTGCTCGATAAAAGCTTGGGAAGTACTCATAATTAATTAACTCTTAGACATCCATTTAATGACAGGGAGGAAGGCATCTTGCCCAGTTGGCACTAGTATAGGTTTTATACTGGGCGGTTCACTTGCCCAATCCTTTTCAATGTTTGTCCTATCGTATAAAGCTGCTCTATAGGAAAACTAAAAGTGATAAAAAGTTTGCATGTATTATGAAAGCGTTTGCTTTCAGTAAAAATCTTAATTACCTTAAAGCGATGATTTCAATTCAGCGTGATGTTCAAACCGATGCAACGAATGCACTTAATCAATCAAATTAGTAATAAACAGGGCTACTTATGTCTGTTGCTATTGCTTATGGCGTTGATTTTTTCGAGTGTCGCTTCTCTAAAAATGACGCTGTCGATGTTTCCTGATCAGCCAAGTTCAAATGCCATGCAGATGGTTCATGCTGATGTTCAAGATCATCAGCATTGTCATAATGATAAAGCAGCTGATTGCCAGGCGAGTCAGAGTGGTCATGATCATCAAGGCTGTAGTCAGGCACATTGTAGTACCTTGCCTGTGTTAGCAACGCCATTTAATTTTTCAGCAGTTGCGTTAGCGGCTGAATCTCAAGAATTGGCCACCCCGCAGATGCGCGCTGGTGAGCCGAGTACTCCCTATATCCCACCGATTGTTTAATCCTTAATACCGTTTTTGCTCGGATAACCTTTAGCGTTTGTCCGAATCAGTTTGTATTAATGTGATGAGCAAATACCATGTTCCCAATTCGTACTTTTATGCTGCGTACCTGTGGTGCGTTAAGCGTATGGGCGTTGGCGACGACGACCAATGCCGCGCCAATTACCCTTACTCAAGCGATTGAACAAGCAATCCAGCAAGATGCTTGGCTGGTTGCCAACAGTAAACAACAGCAAGCGTCTATGGCGATGAGCCAAGGTGCCATGGCGTTACCTGATCCAAAAATCTCGCTTGGCTTACTCAATATGCCGACCGACACCTTTGATTTTGAACAGGAAGCTATGACCCAGCTGAGCGTGCAGGTCACGCAAATGTTTCCGGTGGGCGACACTTTACAGATCAACAGTGATCAGTATCGTGCCAAAGCGGAGCAGTCTGAATGGCAGCGTTCTAATCGTATCGGGCTGATTGAGAAAGACGTTTCACGTCTGTGGCTAACAGCCTATTACTATCAAAGAGCCTTGCAGATTGTTACGCAAAGTAAACCTTTGTTTGAGCAGTTAAACGATGCCGTGGCGAGTAATTATCGCGCCTCTTATGGTTCTGCTAGACAGCAAGATTTGGTACGCGCCGAACTTGAGCTAAGTAAGCTGGATCAGCGCTTGATTGAATTGACCCAAGCCCGCGACAACGCCTTGAATCAACTTAAACAATACCTACCAGAGCAATTGTCGAGTGAATTAACTATTGCCACGTCGACCGCGAATATAGAAAGCATGCTTACGACAGAGGCTTTATCAGCACAGCAAGTGCTAACGCAACTGCAGAATCATCCGCTGGTAAAGCTGATCGACAAGCGCACCGACAGTGCTCGCTTAGATCAGTCGTTGGCTGAGCAAAAATACAAACCGCAATGGGGAGTGACTCTAGGTTATGGTTATCGTGGCGATGCGCCGAATGGCAGTGATCGAGCCGATCTTGCCTCATTAGCGGTCAGTGTCAGCATGCCGATTTTCTCAACCTCACGTCAGGATGCCGAAGTGTCTGCTGCACGCTTACAAGCTGAAGCTTTGCTATCGGATAAAGAGCTACTTTTGAACGAGTTGCAATCCCGTTACCAAGCTTTGTTGAGCAATATTGAGCAGTTGAAAAATCGCGAAGCTCTGTATCAAACAGATTTACTACCGAAATACCACGCCAGCAGTGAAGCCGCGCTAAATGCTTATACCCGCGACGATGGTCGTTTTGTCGACATCGTCCAAGCACGCATTGCCGAGCTCAATGCCCAAGTTGAGTTGCTGGGTATTCAAGTCGAGCAAAGCAAACAAGCCGCAGAATTAAAATATCTGCTTGCCAACCAGACTGAGTCAAGCAGTAAAGGAGAGACGCTATGAAAGCATTAGGCTATGTGGGGACATTGGTGCTGGGCGGCGTATTAACTTATGGCGCTTTGGAATTAGGGCTCTTGCCGAACACTGGTTCCGATCAAGGCGCTCCAGTTGCAGCCACGGGTGAAAAACAGCCGCTTTACTGGGTCGCACCTATGGACCCTAATTACCGTCGTGATGGGCCAGGAAAATCACCAATGGGTATGGACTTAATTCCATTCTACGGCGATGAAGGGGGCGAACAAATGGGCGCAGGCACCATTAGCATCGCTTCCGAAGTGGTCAATAACCTTGGCGTACGTACCGGACTTGCTGAACAGGGGCAGCTCAGCACCCATATACGTAGTGTGGGCTACCTTGGTTACAACGAAGAACAGGTCGTACATGTGCATCCGCGGGTCGATGGCTGGATTGAAAAAAGCTTTATCAAAACCAACGGCGATCAGGTAAAACAGGGGGCCCCCTTATTCGATTTGTATTCGCCGACCTTGGTCAACGCCCAAGAAGAGTTTGTCTTTGCGTTGGGCCGAAAAGACACACGTATGATTCAAGCGGGTGAAGAGCGTTTACAAGCCTTGCAAGTGCCGCAAAGCTTTATTGATCGGCTAAAGCAAACCCGTAAAGTGTCCCAAACCGTGCGCTTCTACGCACCGCAAAGTGGGGTAGTCGATAACCTTTCGATTCAGGATGGTTTTTATGTCACCCCTGCGAAAACTTTGATGTCGATTGCTGATCTCTCTGAGCTGTGGCTAGAGGCGGAAGTGTTCGAACGTCAAGCGAGCTGGGTTAAAGTTGGCCAGGCTGTGACCGCTGAATTGGACTTTTTACCCGGTGAACGCTTCGCGAGCACAGTGGATTTTATCTACCCAACCTTAGATGCCATGACTCGTACTTTGAAAGTTCGTGTGCGATTGGCTAATCCTGATGGTCGCTTAAAGCCGAAGATGTTTGCCCATATCGATATCAATGCGACACGTAACTCTCAAGCATTATTGGTTCCAAAAGAAGCGGTGATTCGCGGTGCCAAGCAAAACCGAGTGGTGCTTGCGCTTGGTGAAGGGCGCTTTAAATCGGTCGCCGTGGAAGTGGGCGCGTTTTCCGATGAGCAGGCAGAAATTCTATCTGGCCTAAAATCTGGCGATCGTGTGGTGACGTCGGCGCAATTCCTATTGGATTCTGAGTCGAGTAAAACGTCAGACTTTAAGCGCATGGAAAGTGCTGAGGACATGTCTGACATGCAAATGGCGTCCGATGAGCAACAAACGCCACCGGAAAACGTGTGGGTCAGTGCTAGCGTCAACAGTATTGATCCAAGCAATGGCAAATTGAATGTCAATCATGCTGCGATTCCAGAGTGGAATTGGCCAAAAATGACCATGGATTTCTACGCTGCTGAATGGCTCGATCTTGAAGCCTTACCATTAGGTCAGCCGTTACAACTGGAAATTGTCCGTGAAAGCAGTACGCGCTACTCGGTTAGCGATTTTCTCATTACGGATGGCCAGTAAGGAGCGGTTATGATTCAAGCAATAATTCATTGGTCGATCCATAACCGCTTTCTGGTGCTGCTGTGCAGCTTGATTCTGGTTGGACTCGGCCTGTACTCAGTCAAGAACACGCCGGTGGATGCGATTCCAGATCTATCCGATGTGCAGGTGATTGTTAAAACCAGTTATCCAGGCCAAGCGCCACAGGTGGTGGAAGATCAAGTGACCTATCCATTAACCACTGCCATGCTGTCGGTGCCAGGGGCGCAAACCGTGCGGGGCTTTTCGTTCTTTGGTGATTCGTATGTTTATGTGATCTTTGACGAAGACACGGACATGTACTGGGCACGAAGCCGCGTTCTGGAGTATTTGAGTCAAGTGGCGCCATCATTACCTAGTAATGCTCGATCACAGTTAGGCCCAGATGCCACGGGTGTCGGTTGGGTGTATTTGTACGCATTGGTGGATCGAACCGGTCAGCATGATTTGAGTGAGCTGCGCTCATTACAAGACTGGTTCTTGAAATACGAGCTGCAAACGGTACCTGGTGTTTCAGAAGTCGCGCCCGTCGGTGGCATGGTTAAGCAATATCAGGTGCAGGTAAATCCTGAAAAACTGCGCGCCTTTAATATCCCTCTAAACCTTATTAAGGTGGCGATTGAGCGTGGTAACCAAGAGGTAGGGGCATCAGTCATTGAAATGGCCGAAGCCGAGTATATGGTGCGCACGACTGGTTATATCCAAGGCGTGGAGGACTTAGAAACCATTCCCCTCGGCGCCAATGATCGCGGTGTGCCGATCCTGCTAAAAGACGTTGCGGATGTGGTCGTTGGGCCACAGATGCGCCGCGGTGTGGCGGAACTAAACGGTGAAGGTGAGACTGTTGGTGGTGTGGTGGTGATGCGCTTCGGTGAAAACGCTCAACAAACCATTAATGGTGTCAAAGCAAAGCTGGAAACGCTGAAAAAAAGCTTGCCGGAAGGGGTTGAGGTGGTCACCGTCTACGATCGTTCGGGCTTGATTGATCGTGCGGTGGAAAACCTTTGGTCGAAGCTGATCGAAGAATTCATCGTCGTGGCGCTGGTATGTGTGGTGTTCTTATTTCACGTTCGCTCCTCTTTGGTGGCGATTATCAGCCTGCCAGTAGGCATTCTAGCGGCCTTTATCGTCATGCATCTGCAGGGGATCAACGCCAATATTATGTCGTTAGGTGGTATCGCTATTGCCATCGGAGCCATGATTGATGGGGCGATCGTGATGATCGAGAACCTCCATAAACATATGGAGAAAACACCGCTGACGCCTGAGAATCGTTGGCAGATTGTTGCCAAAGCGGCTTCTGAAGTGGGGCCCGCGCTGTTCTTTAGCTTATTGATCATTACCGTGAGCTTCGTGCCGGTGTTTACTTTGGAGTCCCAAGAAGGACGCATGTTTGGTCCCTTGGCATATACCAAAACCTATGCCATGGCGGCGTCGGCAGCTTTGGCGATTACCTTAGTGCCTGTGTTAATGGGCTACTTTGTGCGTGGTAAAGTCTTGCCTGAGCATAAAAACCCCATTAACCGTGGTTTAACTGCCTTATATCTGCCTGTGCTTAGAAAAGCCTTGTCCTATCCAAAGGCGACTATTGCGATAGCCGTGATGGTTTTTGCCATCGGTATGTGGCCATTAGATAAGTTAGGCAGTGAGTTTATTCCTAACTTGGATGAAGGCGATTTGATGTACATGCCAACGGCCTATCCTGGGATTTCTATTGGCCAAGCACGTCAAACTCTGCAACAGACCAATAAGCTGATTGCCTCTGTGCCGGAAGTGGAAACGGTATTTGGTAAAGTCGGCCGCGCGGAAACCGCCACGGACCCTGCGCCCTTGACCATGATCGAAACCTTTATTCAGCTAAAACCTCGCTCTGAATGGCGTGAGGGAATGACTACCGAGTTATTAAAACAAGAGTTGGATAAATTGGTTCAGGTACCTGGCATTACCAATGCTTGGGTAATGCCGATCAAAACTCGCATCGACATGCTGGCAACGGGGATTAAAACCCCAGTGGGGATCAAGGTGGCGGGGCCTGATTTGGCCGTGATTCAACAAATTGGTCAACAGCTGGAGAAGGTGTTGAGTAATGTGGAAGGTACTGCATCGGTCTACTCAGAGCGAGTTGCAGGTGGGCGCTACATTAAGGTCGATATCCAGCGTGCTAAGGCAGCGCGCTACGGTCTCAACATCCAAGATGTGCAACTGTTGGTTGCATCGGTGGTGGGTGGTATGAATGTTTCTACCACGGTGGAAGGCCTAGAGCGTTATCCGATTAACATTCGTTACCCGCAATCTTATCGTGATTCGCCTGAGCAATTGGCGTTATTGCCGATCGTCACGCCAAGTGGTCAGCGAATTGCGTTAGGGGATGTGGCCAATGTCTATCTAGAAGATGGTCCACCGGGGATCAAAAGCGAAAACGCTCGCTTGAATGGCTGGACCTTTGTCGACATTGACGGCATGGACTTAGGGCGTTATGTGGCGCATGCAAAACAAGTGGTGGCGGAAGAGCTGGATTTGCCTGCGGGTTACTCACTTAACTGGTCGGGTCAATATGAATACATGGAACGTGCCAAAGAGAAGCTCACCTATGTAGTGCCGCTGACCATTGCCATTATCTTGGTACTTCTATACTTAAACTTTCGCTCCGCGATGGAAGTGGCGATCATCATGGGTACCCTGCCTTTTGCCATGGTCGGCAGTGTTTGGCTGATGTACTTGCTCGACTTTAACTTTTCTGTGGCGGTGGGTGTGGGCTTTATCGCACTCGCCGGGGTGGCGGTGGAAATTGGCGTAATCATGCTGGTCTACCTCAATCAAGAGTGGCAATTACTTAAGCAAGAGGCGAAGAATCTTAGTCAAGCAGCACGTCAGGAGCGTTTATTAGAGGCCGTAATACATGGAGCAGGACTTCGTGTCCGTCCGGTAATGATGACGTCTGCGTCGATTATTATTGGTTTGCTACCGATCTTGTTTGCCACTGGCACGGGCTCTGAAGTGATGAGCCGCATCGCCGCACCCATGGTGGGCGGTATGATCAGTGCTGTGGTGCTGACCTTGGTGGTGTTACCAGCGGTGTACTATTTATGGAAACGCTTTGAGCTTGCCAAAGTGTGATCAGACAACCGGACGCGACGGCGTAATGGTGGTCTGCGTCCACTTTTGAATCTAAATGAACTTCAATAGGAGAAGTGATCATGAAAGCGATGAAAATTACGTTAGCGGCTGTCGCTATTGCGGTATCAGCAGGTGCGATGGCAGATAATTCAAATGGTATGAATCACTCGCAAATGGGCGGTGGTGATAAGAAACAGACTGGCATGAACCACTCCGAAATGGGCAGTGGTGGCATGGGTAATAGCGATATGGATCATAGCACTATGCCAAATGCGGCTATGAATGGTGGTGCTATGCACGAAATGATGCATTCTACTTACCCAGCAGACGGCGCTATGATGATGGAGCCAGTCGATCATCTTAAAATGCAATTCACTCAGCCAATGCAAATGATGAATCTAAAGGTGATTGGCTCAGACGGTAAACCTGTAGCGATCAAATACAAGCGTGGTGGTGAGGCAATGCATGAGTTTATGGTCGATATGCCAAAACTCAAACCGGATACATACCAAGTGCACTGGAAAGCAAAGGGGGCAGATGGTCATATGATGGATGGTAACTTTGGCTTTATGCAGCACTAATAACGCTGTTAAAAATGCAAAGGCGCTTGTAACCCAAGCGCCTTTTTTATTTGGCATACTTTTTTCATAACTAATTCCGTTGCTTTTACGCAAAATCTGGGCCATCTCATATCGCCTCAGTTGAGGTAATGTGCGAAAATGACCATTTAGTCAGGATCACAGCGAAAAAGAGGTTTCCATGAGCGTTTATGAAATTCGCCACCCCCTAGTCCAACATAAGATTGGCTTAATGCGTAATCAGAAAATGAGCACGCGCGGTTTTCGCTTGTTAGCGTCAGAAGTGGGTAACCTGCTGACTTACGAAGCAACCAAAGACCTTGAGCTAGAAGAGTACGAACAAGACGGCTGGTGTGGTCCAACCACATGTCAGCGTATCAGCGGTAAGAAGATTACAGTGGTGCCGATTCTACGCGCTGGTCTAGGTATGCTGGATGGCGTATTGGAATTGATTCCAAGTGCGCGCATCAGTGTTGTCGGTATTTACCGAGATGAAGAAACCCTTGAGCCTGTGCCTTACTTCGATAAATTAGCCAGCGATATTGATCAGCGTATGTCGTTGGTGGTCGATCCTATGCTAGCCACTGGCGGTTCTTTAATCGCGACAATTGATCTACTAAAGAAAAACGGTTGTGACAGCATTCGTGCATTGGTGTTGGTGGCTGCACCAGAAGGCATCAAAAAAGTGCAAGAGGTGCACCCTGACGTGGATATTTACACGGCCTCAATCGATAGCCACTTAAATGAACAGGGTTACATCGTTCCAGGTCTAGGCGATGCCGGCGATAAGATCTTTGGCACAAAGTAACTTTTTAGCATCCTATAACTAAGATTGGTTCCCTTCACATGACAACACCAACTTCTACTCAACAGGACAACATGCTTGCGGGCTGGCGTCTGGCGTTAGCTGGGGCGCAAATGCTATTCGTAGCGTTTGGCGCTTTGGTCTTGGTTCCATTGATTACAGGTCTTAACCCAAGTGTGGCACTGTTCACCGCGGGCTTAGGGACTCTGATTTTCCAACTTTGTACAAAACGAAGTATGCCGGTGTTCTTGGGCTCGTCGTTTGCCTTTATTGCACCGATTATCTTTGCGGTGGAAACTTGGGGGCAAGCCGCAACCATGGGGGCTTTGTTTTGTGCGGGTTTGGTATACGTCGTGTTATCGATGTTAGTGGCTATTCGCGGACCAGGTTTCCTACACCGTTTATTACCACCTGTGGTAACCGGTCCGATTATTATGGTGATTGGTCTTGGCTTAGCACCTGTTGCCGTGAACATGGCATTAGGTAAAGCGGGAGATGGTTCGGTGCAGTTGTTCCCGTACGCAGATGCTATCTTGGTATCCATGCCTGCATTGCTAACGACTTTACTAGTCGCTACCTATGCGAAAGGCGTGTTCCGCTTGGTGCCCATCATCGCAGGTGTTGTAGTGGGCTATCTTGTCTCCTTGTTTATGGGCATTGTTGATTTCAACAACGTACAACAAGCGGGTTGGTTAAGTGTGCCTGCGTTTATCATGCCTGAGTTTCATCTAGCTGCGATTTTGTTCATGTTGCCGGTTGCGATTGCTCCAGCGATTGAGCATGTGGGTGACGTACTAGCGATTGGCTCGATTACGGGTAAAGACTACGTGCAAAAGCCAGGTCTACATCGCACCTTGCTGGGTGATGGTTTAGCGACCTCTGCCGCGTCTTTGTTCGGCGGTCCACCAAACACGACTTACTCTGAAGTGACTGGTGCAGTCATGCTAACCAAAGCCTTTAACCCTGTGGTGATGACCTGGGCAGCGGTATTTGCCATTGCATTAGCCTTTATCGGTAAATTTGGCACCATGCTACAAACCATTCCAAGCCCAGTGATGGGCGGTATCATGATCCTGTTGTTCGGTTCCATTGCTGGTGTGGGTATGAATATCCTGATTAAGTCACGTGTTGATTTGGGTGTTCAGCGTAACCTAGTGATTGTGGCGGTGACCTTGGTGTTTGGTATTGGTGGCATGACATTTGGCTCTTCTGGCTGGCATCTACAAGGCGTGAGCTTATGTGGTCTAGTGGCGATCTTCCTAAACTTGATCTTGCCACACGCCGATCACACTAATGATCTTCACGAAGAGCAAGAAGTGGTAGAAGACATGGTTCACCACGCTGAAAAGAAATAGTGTCTAAACAGCTTGTAAACCATAAAAAGAAAAGGGTGAGTACTTGGTACTCACCCTTTTTGGCTTTATAGAGGTGTATTCGGTTATAAGGCTTTTAGTACCCGCCGTTAAACGCACTGTTTGGCGCGAGCTCGGGATCCATGGACATATTATCCACACTGTAGATATTCCATCGTTTGGTCTGTGTGGTTTCTTCGCCGTAGATTTCGGCCATTACTCGGCGGTTTTGTTGTCGTCCCATCGACGTATCGTTGTCTGCGATTGGTCGCAATTCACCGTAACCAACGCCACTTACGCGGGATGAATCAATACCAAAGTGATTAACGATAACTGATACCACTGCATTAGCGCGATTTTCGGACAATTCCTGATTGTACTCTTCGCCACCCACGCTATCTGTGTGGCCTTCAATAACCACCGTTGAATCTGGGTGATTGTTCATAAAGTCCACTAGCTTCTGAATATCAGCACTGTAGTAAGACTTAATCGTGTACTTAGCGGTATCAAACAATACTTGCAGGTTCATTGATTGGCGTAGGGTATGCTTGCTTGGGCAACCGTCATTGTCAACTTTTAGGCCAATTGCCGTGCCTTCACATAAATCCCGAACATTGACTACACCATCCATGTCTTCATCTGCAATGTTTGGCGGAAGTTGTTCCGCATCGTATAGTGGGGTGTTTGCAAAACTTAGCGATGTCACAGCAACACCAAGGATTACAAGGCTGTTTTGGGTAATCGATTTAAGGGTCATGGTGGTGTTCCGTTGTCCGTGATTGTCTTTATAAATATAGTAGCTGAAACGTCCTTGTCTCCATGTAATTCAATTTAGCAGAAACGAATAAACGCCATATCTTTGTTACCAACCTTAATTTTTTGTAATCAAGTGTTACCAAGAGCCGGTGTTTGCCATAGATAACCAAGGTTCTTGTGGCTCAAGCGAACCGTCTTTTTGCAGTAGTTCGATAGAAATGCCGTTTGGATCTTTGATAAAGGCCATGTGTCCATCACGTGGTGGACGTAGCACGGTAACGCCCATGTCCTGTAGGTTTTGGCAAACGGCGTAAATGTTATCGACTTCAAAAGCAAGGTGACCAAACTGGTCGCCACCAGAGTAAGTACGATCGTCCCAGTTATGGGTGAGCTCTACTTCAGGTGCGCCAGGCTCAGTAGCGTAATAAATCAAAGAGAATTGACCTTGCTCACTGTCGTAACGACGAGTTTGTACTAGGCCAAGCCCCTTAGTGTAGAACTCATGGCTAGCTTCTGGATTGGCCGTACGGATCATAGCGTGAAGGTATTTGATCGACATTTTGTTCTCTCTCCTATAAGTGATTTTTCCTTATGGTAGTGGAACTTAGGAGTGTGAGCAAAAGCCGAGAATGGCTTACAAGGACTTTCCTTAATCTTCCCATACGTAACGGATAGGATCACCGAAGTCGTCGTAAATGACTTTCTTTTTCGGCTTTCTTGGCTTGTTGCCAGTGGCGGGCGGAGTGGGCTTTTTGTCTGACTTACGCTGCTGAATGGCTGCGACCACATGATTTAATGGGGTGCGCTCTTTTTTAGGCTCGATAAACCCCATATGGCTCGTGTTATACTTGCCATCTTGTAAACCGGAGGCGCCCATTTCGACTTGCTGTATTTCACCTTGATGGCGAATAAAGCTTTCGATCTGAGACTCGATTTCCTTTCGAGTTTGAGCCTTTGTCTTCGCTGGTTTCGTCATATCGAGATTATAAAGTTGTGTCCATTACGGCATAAAAAGTGTCACAAACCAATCATACTAATAGTAAGAGGTCGCTAGTGTCTATTGTCAATTTAATTGTCCATGAAGTTCAAAAAGCGGAAGGGGAGTCAAAAGCGCTCTTGGTAGCGCGTCCAAATGAAAACCCGATTGACGCTGAAGCGGAGCAATTGGCAGCCAAGGTGACGCATCTTTTTAATCGCTCGGGCATGAACACTGGGCAATTCTCTAACCCTGAAGGCAGTGAAGAAGGTAGCAAGCTACCTGCGTTATTGCATAAGCACTTTAATGGGGAAGCATTTGATGATTTTGCTGCCTTTACTAAAGCGTGCGCTGCTGAATATGTGCGTTTTCTAGAGCCTGTTAGTGAGGCCGAAGGCGGTTTACTATGGTTCAACCACTATGAGTTGGGCGGCGCGCACTTCTTGTTTATCGTGTTGCTAAAGCGTAAAGCAGGTATTACCTTGGCTGAAGATTTGAGCTTTGCTCAAGTGCATCAACTAGAAACCGACAAATTGCACATGGCATTACGTGTGAATTTATCGGCTTACCATGACCGCGATGATACCCGCTATATTGCTTTCCGTTTTGGTAAAGCACCAAAATGGGAAAGTGAATACTTCACGCAATTTATTGGCTGTGATGAGCCTAAGGTGGCTGCCAAAGAAACACGCAAACTGGTCGAAGCGGCATCGGCTTTCTGTCAGTCTCAGTCCCTACCGTCTAAGGCTGCGAACGAATTCAAGCGTGCGGTAGCAGAACAATGTCTAGAAAAAGCCGAAGAGCGTGAGCCGTTAGAATTAACCGATATCGCCCGTCAAATTGAATCTCGTTTCTCTGCCGAGCAGGCAAGCAAGTTCTTGGAGCTGGCTGAGTCTGATGCCTTCCAAGTCGAGAAAGAGATCTTTGTTGAAAAGGCGGCTCTTAAAAAGCTAACGCGAGCATCAGGGTCAAACCGTTCCCTAACGCTAAGCTTTGATACCGACCTACTAGGAGAAAGTATCGAGTTTAATGCCGATACGGGGGCGCTAACGATCAAAGACCTGCCGCGTAGCTTGCTAAAACAACTGATGTCACTTGAGTCCAAGTAACGCCATCAGTTCTGCCATACTATCGAAGGTTGCCGTAGCGCCTGCATCAAGTTGAGCTTGTGCAGGCAATACGGCGCTGTAAGCTAATACCGTAGCTCCCGCAGCAACCCCTGCTCTGATGCCCGCAAGGGAATCTTCAATCACAAGGCAGTGTGCTGGTGCGACACCCAATGCTGCCGCCGCTTTTAAATATAAGTCTGGTGCGGGCTTACCCTGGGCAACATCATTCACGGCAAAGCGCGTACTAAAAACATCTGCTAGCTGAATCAACTCAAGCTTTAGTTCCAATTCCTCACGTTGCGCGTTGGTGGCCATGGCAATCGGGCAGTCAATGGCGGCCAGTAGCTCTGGTACGCCCGTAATGGGATGCAGTGATGTCTTAATGCTGGTTTGAAATTCCTCACGAAAGCGAACGGCGAAATCTGAGGGCAGCGCTCGTCCAAGCATGGACTCTGCAAGGATTAGGTTTTCGTGATTAGTGTGGCCTGCGAACTGAGTATGTAGAGTGTGATCGTCTAGATGTAAGCCTTCATCGGCCAACATGCGTTGCAGAATATTAGAAGAAAGTGTTTCTGTGTCTACTATTACGCCATCACAATCGAATAAAATAGCTTGGTAATTAAAACGCATGACAACTCCTTTAGAAATGAGTGTGTAACTGCGAAATGATTGTAGCGAGTGAGATTGTAGAAAGGGAGGGATGTTATTTTTTTTCTCCCCAATTGCTTAGTTGTTGCGAATTGCGTTTGGACGGGCTTTTAGCTGCCAGAAATTAGTGGCTAGAAATGTGTGCATTGGCGCTGTGTTGCTTTGCCAACAGTGATGATGCTGTCACCATGTTGAAGCTAGCTTTTAGAACTTTCACGGCTTTTTTAGCGAAAGCTGAAATTTTCTTACCAAACGTGCGGCTAGAAGCTTGTTTTGTAGCAAAGCCCCAATTGTTAAGCAAGGCTTCGTATTGCTCTTGAGAATCCTTAGTTTTCTTTGCAGCGCCTGTGTAATGTAGGTTGTAAAGGGCTGCAGAGTTAACGTCTTCTGAAGTGTACATAATGAGTCTCCTTAAGTGATTTTTGTAAAATGTAGTTTTATTACTACATTGATAGGTTAGTTGTTTGAGTTTTAGTCTTCAAACGATGCTTTTTCATGAATTAGGTTATTTTTTTTCAACAATAGAGGTTGTATGTCTCAATATCGATCATTAGCGGATAGTGGTAAAGAATGGGTGTTTCGTCGTGAGGAGCCTTTTGTCACGCAAGAAGACCGTGCCGCTATTTTATTAATGACCGAATCCGCTGGAGCAAACATCTGGCGTGATTACATTTCGGATGCCTTCCTGTACCCCGATCTGTTTAATAAGGATATGTGGGTAAATACCGGTAAAACGGGAGAGGATGACTGGGAGTCGGCTTGGGAATCCGATGCGCCAGAGCTGCCAGAAGGTGTGAAAACGCATTGTGCGAATTGGGGAGACGACACCAAGGTATATTTTTGCTGCCACGCAGACTTTGTTATTGAAACCACTTGGGGTGTGTTTGCGCGCAACTGGAAGGCTTTTCTGTTTCTGGACAGCGATGCGGTCTTAGTGGGTCGCAAGAAAAAGCAAGCCCTACAGTTTTGCGAAAATGGCCAAGCTGCGTTATTGGTGCGAAGCTAATTTAATCGCTCTCATCCAAGATGGCGAATGACAAACATGCGCTAAACAATAGCCCGCCTACCAAAATGGGCGGGCTGGGAAAAGCTAGCATTAAAAAGCCTGTGCCCGTCCAGAGTGTTCGAACAATGCGTTGCTTGGCGCGATAGCGTTTGCCAAAGCGCCTGAAATGGGCGTGCTTCGATGGCTTCTTGTCGTCGAAAAAATCTCGCTGATACCAGCTTGGCAATAATGCAGTAAGAGCCAGCTGTATGTGAAAAGAAAAAAATGCTTTTAACATAGTGCTCAACCTAAACAATCAAGACCAACGCATTGGCCGATACGCATGTTTTCTTAGTTTAGGTGATTCTAAAGCTTTTGCTGTTTTATTCTGCTGCTCTTCTTCGCTTAATTGGTGCCGTTAGGTCGGATTGGGTGTCTGTTGACGGCGGCGACTCCACATGCTGTGATCGTTAAATACTTGATAATAGCTGGCTAATGCTTGGCTTTGTTCGCTGGCATCAGCTTGTGCCAGCAGCATGGCGACCACTTCCGCTGTTGCGAATTGGTTGTCGTGTTTGGCATGTCGCACTTTAAAGGAGCGTATAGCGTCTTCGTTAATGGCAAAGGTGGGGATGCTGTCTAGCCAACGACTTTGGTGCAACATCTTACTGGCTAAGCGCCAGGTGGCATCTAAGACGATCACATTTAATGGCGTTTCGTTCGACGGCAATTCACTTAAATGCGTACCTGCGTTTTCTCGTTTTTCGGTGCTTGGAAATAAAATGACATTGTTGTCGGCAAATGACTCTATGCGCTCAATTAGAGTGTTATCGGGAGTGGTTCGTGACCAAATATAAGCATCGGTTTGCTCTGGGAATAAGTCAGCGATTAAACGTCCGCTATTGGTCGGCTTGTGGATCTCGGTGTAGTGATAGAGCAGGGTAAAGTGGATGGGACTGTGCATGCTGATTCGCTGATCGCAGAAACAAGCGAAATCTGCCATTAGGCAGGATGGACAGCGCTCAGCGTTCGCGCCGCGGGCGATAAATTCTCTGCGGCTGCCTTCTTTAGCCTGCGTTCTGAGTCGATCGACGCTGTGAAGCGGGTGTTTCAATGTAGTCATGGCTTTTCTGCTGATATAACGGTAACGAGATGATGGTGTGACTGGACAGGGATTCTGACGATTTTTAATATGTTTTTCTATTAAAAATCAGTTGGCTTTACGCAAAATATGCAAATTTGGTGGAATCACTGTAGAAGGTTTTGTAACGCACTATCCAGCTTTACACGCTCACGTTATGGTAGATGGTGTGATGTTTTTTATGAGTAAATTATGAGTCGTTACATTTCGCCCGTGTTGTACATTTTGATGATGCTAATTGGGTGTGTGGCGTTTATTTCTATTGCAGGGGTTCGCGTTGGTTTCATAGAGCCAATCACTGCTTTTGATATGTTGCGCAAAACCGTCTTTGCTGCCATTGCTTTGACCATCTTAACCATGGCTTCCTTGTTTGTTTGTCGCAAGGAATGTAGTGCGGGTGGCCGTCGATTTTTTTGGCTGGTGGGCGTCGTCTCGTTTATTTACAGCGTAATGTGGCTTGGGCTTTATGTGCAAAAGTCGCGTTTGCCGGACTTATATGACATCTCTACGGATTTGAATAACCCTCCTGTTTTTATTAATGTGGCTTATCTACGTAAAGCCTCTGAGCATGATCTGACCTATGACTTTGCTTGGGTGCCGGTACAGAAGCAGTACTATCCGAAAGTAAAACCTCTGGAAGTGACTAACACGTTCAAAGAAACCTACATTGAAGCCACGGCGCTAGTGGCAGAACGTGGTTGGGATATGGTGTCGCAATACCCTAGTGCGGGTGTGATTGAAGCTTCAGCACGCACCCCTGTGTTTGGTTTGCGTAATGATATTGTGATTCGTATTACGCGCCAGCATGACAAGGTAGTGGTAGATATGCGCTCTTGCTCACGGGCGGGTGAGTCTGATCATGGTAATAACGCCGAACGTATCCAAGGATTCCTTGGTGAGCTAAGTCGACGTTTACAGCCAGTACCAGCGGATTTAGTGCTACGAAATTGATGTTTTTTTATTCACCCTAGGCGTGCTTTTGGTTAGACTCTAACCATCAACATCAAGGAGTGAATAGGTGTGAGTCGTCGAGTCCAGCAAAAAGCGAATACGCGTGCCAAAATCAAACAGGTTGCTAAACAGGCGTTCTTTCAACAAGGTGTAGAGGTCACAACGACTCGAGAAATTAGCCGCCTAGCCGGGGTGGCAGTCGGCACCTTCTTTGTTCACTTTCCCGACAAGTTAGATCTTGTAAAAGAAATTTATTTTGATGCGTTAGATGAAACCCTCAGTGCCAGTGTGGGTCAGCATCAACCAACAAAGTCTCCCACCGAATATCTCTCTCAAATCGTTACAACCTTATTTCCTTTCTACGAAAAGTACGATGAGTTTACCCGTGTGATCATGATGGACAGTGTGCTTAATGGCGGCTTCCATTCGCAGCAGATTTCTTCGATTAAGCAGGGTGTGGCTAAACGTTTTGAGGCGGTGGGTGTCGACACGAAAACAGCGTCAATCTTTTCCGAAAACATGACCGCCAACTATTGGTTGGTCTTTATGGAATGTTTACCGACCAAGTCTTTTACCTCTCCTGCCGTATTGCAGCGTTTAGATACGCTAAATCTGCCCTTTAAAGTGTCCTTTGATAATGCGGTGAGGGCTTAAAGTAACAACTTAATTGGCGATTTAATTGAGCTCGTTTGCTTTACGGTAGGGGCCTTGATAATCGAACAAAAGTTGAGTGACCTGCCAACCATGCTTATCTTGTTCGGCGATGACAAAATCGGGATGAGGTAAGTGTGGGATAAAGGCGGTCACTTGCTCGGCTGCATCAAATTCTACTGGAGTGCTGCCAGCACCTAAGCGCCGAGCAAACTCTTCGTTAAAGCGCTGCTGATCTTTTTTAAAGTCAAAGTTGAAGCGCTGTTTAAGCTCATCGCCATCCTCATCGTGATAGATAACCTGTACCTTGTTGCCTGATACGGTGGCCGAGATGGCTTGGCAGCGAATCACCTTATGGCCTTTCAAGTTTAACGCTTTCTTTAAAATGTCGTCCGGATCGATTAGGCGTTCGTGGCAATGCTGGCAATGGCGTGCGGCAATGTCATTCTCTTCATTGCAGTATGGGCAGCGTTTAAAGACAAAACGATAGTCACATTGAAACTCACCATCTGGTGTTTCCACTAAGCCTTGGCAGCGACGGCCATAGTGTTCTCGAATTGAACCGTCGGCCGCTTTAAGCCCCCAAAATAGGTTTTGATGGCTGCATTGGGGGCATTCTACCTGCACCAATTGGCAGTTTGGATTGGGTTTCTTAGTGCCAATTTCGGGCTGGAAAATATCGTAGCCACTGTTGGTGTAATCCAAGATCAAACAATCTTGCTTTTCAGGAAAGAGTCGCAAACCACGGCCAACCATTTGCTGAAATAGGCTCACTGATTCGGTCGGTCGCAGTAGCGCAATCACATCCACATGGGGGGCATCAAAGCCCGTGGTTAGTACGGATACGTTGACCAGATATTTCAGTTGCTGCGCTTTGAATGCATTAATAATGCGATCGCGTTCCTTTAAAGAAGTGTCACCCGTTACGACTTCTGCTTCGTTGGCAGGTAAATAGCTGAGGATTTCTTTGGCGTGCTCGACGGTGCTGGCGAACACCATGACGCCCCTGCGCTTTGTGGAGAGTTCTACGATTTGTTCGCAAATAGCTTGGGTGACACGTTGGTGCTTGCTTACCAGTTCGTTCAGCTGTTGTTCGATTGGGTTGTTGTCATTGTCGTATTCATTGCCCAAAAGCTGATTGAAGTCGTAATGGGCAACCGCTGCATCGTACACTTTGGGTTCGGTTAGATAGCCAGATTTCACCAGTCGGCGCAGGGGGAGTTCATAAATGCATTGGCTGAAAAACGGCTTTTCGGTCTCGCGAGCAAAGCCCCAGCAGTGTTTGTGATAAATCCAGCCGCTGTCCAAGCGATAAGGGGTGGCGGTTAATCCCAATACTTTTAAATTCGGATTAAGCTTCTTGAAGTGCTCAATTACCTGATGGTATTGCCCTTGTTGATCTTTTGGGATGCGATGGCATTCGTCGATAATCAGTAGGGAGAGCGCTTCGTTATGCTGTTCTAAGCCGCGGGCGATACTTTGAATGCTGGCAAAGGTGACTTTGTTGTTAAGGTCTTTGCGGCCAAGCCCTGCAGAAAAGATACCCGCATCCACACCCAGGGCGGTTAACTTTTGATGATTTTGCTCTACCAGCTCTTTCACGTGCGTTAAACAAATGACTTTGTGACGCGCTAGACGACACAGCTCGGCAATCACAAGGCTTTTGCCTGCTCCGGTGGGGAGCACTATGACGGCAGACTCATCGCTTTTGCGGAAGTGTTTTAGAGTGGCGTCGACCGCTTCTTGTTGGTAGTCACGAAGTTGGTACATTGGCAGAAAAAAATCGTTAAAAAGTTAGTGTTTTCGCAGGGCACGCTACAGTATCATTCGCCGCTTTACAACGTCCCGTGCAGGTTTTCATTATGAGTGCAATCGTTCCATTTACCTCGCAAACGCCTTTTGATCAGGTGGTTGCTGATATTCGCGAGAAGGGTTGGAGCGTTACCGATGGTTTTTTCTCGGGTGAAATGGTCGAAGCGCTTATGAATGATATTGATGAGCTGGATAACAGTTACATGAAGCAGGCTGGTGTAGGACGTTCCAATGATCATCAGGTGGCGCTTAACCGTCGCAGTGATTACATTCGCTGGATTGATCCGATTACCCCAGCTCGAACGGCATTTTTGAACGCCATGAGTGAGCTTCGCTTAGAGTTTAATCGTCGTTTGTTTCTCGGACTGTGGGATTATGAAGCCCATTTTGCGCGCTACGAAGAAGGGGCTTTCTACGAAAAGCACGTGGATGCCTTTAAAGGTAAAAGTAATCGCGTGTTGTCGACGGTATTGTATTTGAATGAAAACTGGGGTGACGGTGATGGCGGCGAATTTGTGTTGTTTGATGAGCACGATGAAAACCACGAATTAGGTCGATTCTTTCCGCAAAAAGGCCGCTTGGCAGTGTTCTTGAGTGAAGAGTTTCCCCATGAAGTTCTCACCGCTCAGCGTACCCGACACAGTATTGCGGGCTGGTTCCGAGTGAATAACAACATTCAAAATAACCTTGATCCAAGTCAATAAGATTCGCAATCACGGCGGTTTTTCCCTATAATGCGCGCCGAAATTAAGGCTCTGGTTTTACGTTCCAGATCGCATTAGGAGAGAAAGACGTGTCAAAAGTTGTTGTATGTGCCCTGTATAAATTTGTTCAGCTTGATAACTATGAAGCGCTGCGCGAGCCACTTCGTATTACTCTAGAAGATAACGGCATTCGCGGTACCTTGTTGTTAGCAAGTGAAGGTATCAATGGTACGGTTGCGGGCAGCCGTGAAGGTATTGATGCCATGTTGGCTTGGTTGGATCAGCAGCCTGGTCTTGAAAACATCGTTTACAAAGAGTCTTACGACGAAGCGATGCCGTTCTACCGCACCAAGGTTAAGCTGAAGAAAGAAATCGTGACTATGGGCGTAGAAGGCGTAGATCCACGTAAAGTCGTGGGTACTTACGTTAAGCCAAAAGATTGGAATGCCTTGATCTCTGATCCTGACGTTATTTTGATCGACACCCGTAACGACTACGAATTCCAAATCGGTACCTTTGAAAACGCGGTCAACCCTAAGACCGAGACCTTCCGTGAATTCCCACAGTATGTGAAAGACAATCTTGATCCAGAGAAGAACAAGAAAGTGGCCATGTTCTGTACTGGCGGCATCCGTTGTGAAAAATCGACGGCTTACTTGAAAGAGCAAGGTTTTGAAGAGGTTTACCACCTTGAAGGCGGTATTCTTAAGTACTTAGAAGAAGTGCCGGAAGCAGAAACCATGTGGAAAGGCGAGTGTTTCGTCTTTGATAACCGTGTATCTGTTAACCACAAGCTTGAAAAAGGTGAATACGACCAGTGTCATGCTTGCCGTATGCCAATCACCGAAGAAGAGAAGCAAGATGAGCGTTTTGAGCAAGGCGTAAGCTGTCCGCACTGTTTCGATAAATACACTGATGAGCAGCGTCGTCGTTTCGTTGAGCGTGAGCGTCAAGTTCAGCTAGCGAAAGAGCGTGGCGAAGCCCACATCGGTGCAGAAGTGCTGGATGCGGTAGAAAAACACCGTCGTGAAAAAGAGCTTGAGCGTGAACGTCAACGCCAAGCGGGCCAGCAAGCCAACTAATGGCTTGATCGGGACTCCCAAAAGGGTCAGCGAATGCTGGCCCTTTTTGCATTTTGCCGCTTCTCGCATTCCTTTTCTTGCCGAAAAAGCTTAAAATTCAGCGCATTATCTGGCCGTCATGGAAGCATGATTAAAGGTCAAACAACCCAACGCTGTGTTGCACAGCCCCAATCATCACCAGATTAGATTGCATGAGCTATCAAGTACTCGCACGAAAATGGCGTCCACAAACCTTCCTTGAAATGGCAGGGCAAGACCACGTATTACAAGCTTTAGTGAATGCTCTACGCCAACAGCGTTTGCATCACGCTTACTTGTTTACGGGCACGCGTGGTGTGGGTAAAACCACCATTGCACGTATTTTTGCCAAATGTCTTAACTGTGAAGTGAATGGTATTTCGCCAGAGCCTTGTGGTGAGTGTGATAGCTGTCGCGAAATTGCAGAAGGCCGTTTTGTTGACTTGATCGAAGTCGATGCGGCGTCGCGTACCAAGGTAGAAGACACTCGTGAACTGCTCGAGAACGTGCAATATGCACCGACTCGCGGTCGCTTTAAAGTGTACCTCATAGACGAGGTGCACATGTTGTCGACGCACTCTTTTAACGCCTTACTAAAGACGTTAGAAGAGCCACCAGAGCACGTGAAATTCCTGCTGGCGACCACGGATCCGCAAAAGTTGCCGGTGACCATTCTGTCCCGCTGTCTACAATTTAACCTAAAGAATATGTCGGCGCAGCGGGTGGTGGATTATCTACAAAAAGTCCTCACCACCGAGCAAGTGAGTTTTGATCAACCTGCGTTATGGCAAATTGGTCAAGCGGCCAACGGCAGTATGCGTGATGCGTTGAGTTTAACAGATCAAGCGATTGCCTTTGGCGATGGTCAAATCACTGAAACTGGCGTGACATCCATGCTTGGTTTGGTGAATCAGAGCCAAATTCTATCCTTGCTGGAATCGGTGGCGGCCAAAGATGCGGCACAAACGCTACAAAAGATCGATGCTTTAGCGGATTACCAGCCCGATTTTATTTCCATTTGTGGTGCCATGCTGGACTCACTGCATCGTGTTGCCGTGGAGCAACAAGTGCCAGGTGTGTTGCAGGATCAAATTGGTGATTTGGCGCAGATTCAGCAATTGGCTCGTAGTGTGTCGCCAGAAGAAATTCAGGTGATGTACCAAAGCTTGTTGGTAGGGCGTCGTGATTTACCCCTGTCGCACTCGATTAAATCAGGTTTTGAAATGCTGATGTTACGCTTAATTGCGTTTCGTCCAGCCAATGCTATGACGGTGCGTTACGATGCGCCGCCCGCTCAGCCTGTTTCAACGCCTGCGATTTCAACAAGCGCTGCGCCTGTGGTGGAAGAAAAAAAAACACTGACGCCAGCGCCCCCTAGCGTTGTCGAAGCGAAAGTCGAGCAAGCCAAAGCCGAGTCAGTTAGCCTTGAGGCGCCAGCTGTACCCCTAGCTGAACCTGTTACGGAAGCGGTTGCGCAGCCTGAAGTCGCGCCAACAGCATCGCCGCAGGCAACAACGGCATCGCAAAATGTAGCGTCAGCACCAAACTACGACGATGTGCCGCCATGGGATGACTCTTTACCGGACTACGACGATTATCAAGCGCCGTCAGACTATGCAGAAGCAGAGCCTGCGCCGCACGTAGCATCACAGCCTGCTATAGAGTCTGCATCTGTTATCGTGGAGCCCGCGTCGCAGCCAGCTCCTGAACGCAAGACGCCAGCGATAGATCCCGCTGAACGTTTATCGCGCATGCTGCATGATCAGTCAGACAGTGCGGTGGATGCGGATGAAGAAAGCGATGAAGATGCGGATGAGCGTGCGATCGCAGAAACCGAGGATCCCTTCGCTACAGCGGCCAATCTGGTGGAAGCGGTAACGGAAAAGCCTGCCTTAATTGATAAGCAACCGGATACCGTCGCTCAACCAGCGTTAGCGATGCCATTGCCCGAGATCGCGCACTTTAAAGAGATGACCATGAATTTATGGTGGTTGGTGGCGCCGCGCTTGAAATTAACCGGTTTGGTCCAAAATATAGTGATGAACTCGTGTTTAATTAGCGCGTCAGAACAAGGTATCAAGCTACAAGTACCGCTAGAATACGGTCACATGCTCAACCAAGCGCGCTACGAGCAAATCCAACGAGAATTATCTGGCTTCTTTGAGACACAGGTACCGTTAATTATCGATACTTTAGAAGAAGTCGAAGGCGTCACGGCGGAAGAGTTTGCTGCGAGCAAACGTGCAGAAGCCCTGCAAGCCGCGATTGATCATTTAAATGCTCACCCAGTGGTACAAGCGTTAGCGAGTAAGCTGGGTGGACAAGTACTGTATGACACTGTCAAAGTGAAAGCTTAGTCAAATATTGGAGAGAAATATGTTTAAAGGTGGTATGGGCAACATGATGCGCCAAGCGCAAAAGATGCAGGAAAACATGCAGAAAGCCCAAGAAGAAATCGGCAACATGGAAGTCGAAGGTCAAGCAGGTGCGGGTCTTGTGAAGATTACCATGACTGGCCGCCACGATGTTAAACGTGTATCCATCGATGATTCTTTGTTTGAAGATGACAAAGAAATGCTAGAAGACTTGATTGCTGCTGCGATCAACGATGCGGTACGTAACATCGAAGCCGCTTCAAAAGACAAAATGTCTGCAGCAACAGCAGGTATGCCAATTCCTCCTGGCTTCAAAATGCCATTCTAAGAGAGGAGTGGACGCTTGTTCAGCCCGTTAATTAAAGAGCTGATTGAGTCCTTGCGCTGCTTGCCTGGCGTAGGGCCGAAGTCAGCGCAAAAAATGGCGCTCTACTTGTTAGAGCGCGATTCCCAAGGGGCAGACCGATTGGCTCTGTCTCTGCGTTCGGCACTCGATAAAGTAGGGCGCTGCAGTCAGTGTCGTACTCTAACAGAAGATAATCTGTGTCCCGTGTGTACCGACGATCAACGCAATCGTAGTCGGTTGTGTATTGTGGAAACGCCAGCGGATGTGATTGCCATCGAAAGCACAAAACAGTTCGATGGTTTGTATTTTGTGTTACTTGGTCATCTATCACCTATTGATGGCATTGGCCCTGAAGAGCTGGGGTTGGACCGATTAGAATCCATCGTCAAGCAGCAGGGTGTTGAAGAAGTGATCATCGCAACCAACAGCACGGTTGAAGGTGAAGCCACCAGTCATTACATCGCGCAGTTATTAAAGCCTCAGGGCATCGAGGTGAGCCGTATTGCTCAAGGCGTTCCGATGGGCGGTGAATTAGAATACGTTGACGGTAATACGTTGGCATTGGCACTAGAAGGCCGGAAAAAACTTTAACATGGAAACTCAAAACCAGAACCTAGACATTGTTTGGGTGGAAACCGATGCGGCATTGGCTAAGTGGTGTGAACACTGGGCGACTTTGCCATTTATTGCCGTCGATACAGAATTTGTGCGTCGTACTACGTTTTACCCAGTCACTGGGTTAATTCAGATCTCAGAAGGAGATCAAGCGGTACTGATTGATCCACAAACCATCACAGACTGGTCGCCGTTGCGGGATTTGTTGGTCAATGAAAACGTAATGAAGGTATTTCATGCGTGTTCAGAGGACTTGGATGTGTTTGATGATCTGGTGGGAGTCTTGCCAATACCATTTTACGACACCCAGATCGGTGAAGCCTTTGTCAGTGCAGAATGGTCTTTGAGCTATGTGAAGTTGGTCAAAGCCTACTTAGATATCGAAGTGGCAAAAGACGAAACCCGCTCTGATTGGACCTTACGTCCACTGACGGATGCGCAAAAACGTTATGCGGCGCTGGATGTCATCTACTTGGCGCATGTTTACCCGATGCAGGTGGCACGCCTAGAGCAAAAAGGCATGTTGGACTGGGCATTGGAAGACTGTGAAAGTCTAAAATGGCAGTACCTGCAAAACAACGATGCTGAGCAAAACTGGGACGGCATCAAGGCGGCGTGGCGTCTAAGCCCGAAAAGTTTAACCCTATTACGCCTACTGTTTTTGTGGCGTGATGAGCGTGCCCGTGCGGACAATATCCCACGTGGTCAAGTGTTGAAAGACCGCACCTTGTGGGCGTTGGCGAAGTTTATGCCTGACAATGCTCGCGCAGTCGGTAAAGCGGAAGATATTTCGCCAAAGCAAGTGCGTTTGTACTCTCAGGCGATTGTCGAAAAAGTAGCCTTGGTGAACGAACTGAGCCAAGATGAGTATCAGAATCCATTGCCTGCGCCATTGCCATCCGATGCAGGGGATTTATCGAAAGCCATCCGCGCTTATTTGAAAGAACAGGCGCATGTGTTTTCGATTGCACCAGAAGTGGTGTTGAAACGTAAGCTGCTGGATCCATTGCTACGACATATTTATGAAGGTTCACCGATGGACTGGTCGAATCCAGCGTTTAACGGTTGGCGCCAAGATAAGGTAGTTAAACCTTTGCTTGAAAAGTTCGCCAAGTAACCTGAGACCTTGTGAGACTCACTATGAGCCATTTGATTATTGAAATTTTTCGCTCTTCAAAGCGTGATGAAATGTACCTTTACGTTGAAAAGCAAAAGGGTACGAAAGATGTACCAGAATTGCTGATGGAGCGTTTTGGTAAGCCAATCAGCGCTATGACCATGCTACTAAAGCCAGACAGTAAGCTTGCCCGCGCTAACGCCGAAGACGTGATGAAAGCCATCCGTGAGCAAGGCTTCTACCTGCAGATGCCACCTGTTCGCGATGAGTACCTATTGGATCTATACAAAGCGCCTACGGAAGCTCGTTACTAATGATCGCGAAACGTTATGAGCCATTTTGGAAAACCACACCGTTAGCGCAAATGTCGCCGACGGAGTGGGAATCTATCTGTGACGGCTGTGCAAAATGTTGTTTGCAGAAGCTAGTGGATGATGAGACGGAAGAGGTGTACTACACCAACCTTGCTTGTCATCAGCTAGACATTAAGGCTTGTCGCTGTAAAGTGTACGATCAACGTTTGCAAAAAGTTGAGGGCTGTTTGTCCTTGGCACCGCAAGATGTTGAAGCATTTGATTGGTTGCCGGATACCTGCAGTTATCGTGTACTGCACGAGACCGGTGATCTACCGAACTGGCACCCATTAGTGGTGGGCAGCAATCGTGAGATGCTCAGCCAAGGATTGAATGTCAGCCACTATGCGGTCAATGAAAACAGCGTTGACGAAGACCGTTGGCAGGAACATATAATAAGATGGGTTCACGGAATGCCCGAGTCCTACGATCCAACACAGGGCTGAACCTTCGATTTACCATTCAAAGCAGTCGCTCAGGAGTAAGAAGATGGTCATACGAAAGCACGTTCAAACATGTTTGGTAGTAATGCTTCTTATGATGTCCTCCTGGGCGTCTGCCGATACTCAGTTTCGACTGATAGTCGACGCCTCTGGTAGTATGCTGATCAGTGATCCTGACAAGCTTACTGCCGAATCCCTTAAATTGATTTCTGATCTAGCGCCAGAGCAAAAAGCCACGCTCGGTGTTTGGCTGTTTGGTGAACAGGCTCGTGTGTTGTTGCCTGAAGCCGTGATCAATCCCGCTTCCAAAGTTCGCCTGAATCAAGCCGTCAGCAACTACACTCCTGGGGATTTACAGACCGACCTTGAGTCCATTATTCGTATGCTATTGGATACGCCGGACGCAGGGGATTTAGCGCCAGGTTTTGATCGCCATTGGGTGCTGGTGACCGACGGTATGGTGGATGTCAGCTTAGATAAAGCAGTGAACGATGCCTCGCGTGGCCGTATTATGAATGATCTAGCTGTGCAATTGGCTGAACGCGGAATTCATCTGCACACGGTTTCCATGACCAGCTATGCCGACAAAGAACTACTTAAATCCGTTTCCACCCGCACCGACGCTATTTACACTGAAGTGGCGACGCCGGATGAAATGCTGGAAACGTTCGACCGAATCTTTTCCCAAGCGGCACCTTCTGAAGAGGTGCCTTTTGAAGGCAATACTTTCTTTATCGATGATGCGATTGAAGAAGCCACGTTACTGATCTTCAACAAAGAAGGTGAGTCACCGGTGATTTACCAGCCTGAAGGGCAGCGTCTGAATTTAGCTGCGGCGAATGTGTCAGCGGTAACAGCGCCGCACTATTTGCTTGCCACCATTGCCAAACCCAAAGTGGGGACTTGGCGTGTTGAAAATGTCGACCTAGAGCGCAGTAATATTCGTGTGATCACGAAACTGAGCGTACAAGCGACCAAGGTAGCCCCCGTAATTTTTGTGAATGAGCCTATCTACTCCACTTTGGGTTTGTTCCAAGATAAACAACTGATCCAAGATCCGGAGTTGCTTAACTTAGTAACGGTCAAGCAGCGTTTAAATCTACTGAGTGGCGAGACCACTAAGGAAATCCAACAAGCGCCTTTGCAGCTGGCGAACCATCAGTTTAAGCACAAAATTGATCAGATTTCTGAGCCGGGTAATTACGAGTTAATCTCCGAAGTGGACGGTAAAACCTTTGTGCGTAAGTTGAGCCAGTTTTTCAGTGTCGCTGAACCGATCAACGTTGAAGCAGAGACGCAAGGTGAAAACCTGGTGATGCTGTCGGCTAAACCGACCAACCTAAGATTAAACATGCTGCGCAGTAACGCCCATGTGATCATTACAGCAAACGATGGTGGTGAAGAAACCCTAGAAATGCCGCTGATCGGTGAGGGATTCTGGCAGAAAATTTACCCAGTCGCGCCTAATAGCCAAGTGAGCGCTAAGGTTCATTTGATTGGCATTACGCAAATGGGTGTGCGCTTTGAATACACCTCAGCGCCCTGGTATTTAACCCGAGATGGGGCTGGTGAGGTGACTATTAGCCGTACTGCTAATAATGGCAGCAATCCCTTGATGGCCATGGCTGGGGTAAACCAAGCGCTAACACCATTGGTGGTGACACCGCAAATTGCCGTCGTCTCAGCGGAAGAATTGGCTAAAGAAGACGCAGTAGCCAGTGATGAAAATGCCGAGCCAGAGCAAGTAGCAGCGGAAAACCTTGCTGAGGAGCCTCAAGAGGCCACTCAAGAGGAGCAAGGGCTGACTACAGCGGATTGGGTGTTATACGGTACTTTAAACGGTATCGGCGTATTAGTACTGGTGGCGGGTTATTTGATATTCCGCCAGCTGCGCAAAAAACGTAAACAAAAAATAGAAGATGAATTAGATGTGTGAGTTGCTTGGAATGAGTGCCAATGTCCCGACGGACATTTGCTTCAGTTTCTCTGGCCTACGTGCCCGAGGTGGTCGTACTGGTCCCCACAAAGATGGCTGGGGTATGGCCATGTATCGCGATAATCAGGTGTGGGCGATTCATGACCCGCGCCCAAGTGCCGATTCCGATATGGCTGACGTGATGAGTAAAACTTCGTTGAAATGCGATATTGTCATCAGCCATATTCGCCAAGCGAACGTGGGTCATGTGTGTTTGCCAAATACTCATCCGTTTAGTCGTTTGCTGTGGGACACCACTTGGAGCTATGCCCACAATGGTCAGTTAGATACACCACAAAGTCTGAGCCTGCTGACTCATTTCCCGTTGGGTACGACGGATTCGGAGCGTGCCTTTTGTTGGATTATTGAGCAGTTGTTGGCGAAATTTGGCGATACCATGCCGGATGTGCAAACGCTGACGAACACCTTGGCTGAGCTTTGTGATCGCTTGCGTGAGAAAGGCGTGTTCAACATGATGCTTTCCAACGGTCAGTACCTATTCTGCTACTGCACCACGAAACTTCATTGGATTACCCGCCGAGCACCGTTTAAGCCCGCGACCTTGGCGGACGAAGATATGACGGTAGACTTCAAAGAAGTGACCACCGATAAAGATGTGGTGACTGTGATCGCCACTCAACCTTTGACCGAAAATGAATCTTGGCTGCAAATGCAAACGGGTGAGTTGTGTGTGTTTGAGGCAGGCGAGTTAGTTGCTCAGGTTAAGCCTAAAGCAACAGAAGACGCGTAAGCCTAGTCTCGAAACCATAAAAAAGCCGACTGCGGTCAACCGCAGTCGGCTTTTGCATTTCAGTAAGGCATCAGCGAATTATTGAACGGTTTCGTTCTCGCTGAATTCACCTTCAAACAATGCCGTTGATAGGTACCGCTCACCTGAGTCAGGTAGAACCACAACGATTTTCTTATCCGCGAACTCTGGCTCTTGGCTTAGACGTTCTGCCGCGACGACCGCTGCACCACAAGAGATGCCGCATAGGATGCCTTCTTCGCGCATTAGGCGTTTGGCCATGGCAATCGCATCTTCGTTTGACACTTGCTCAACGCGGTCAATCACAGACAAATCTAAGTTCTTCGGAACGAAGCCTGCACCGATACCTTGGATTTTGTGTGGCGCTGGCGTTGGTGTTTCGCCGTTAATTGTTTGCGTGATCACTGGTGAAGAAGTCGGCTCCACTGCAACGCTGACAATGGCTTTACCCTGTGTGTTTTTGATGTAACGGCTCACACCTGTGATCGTACCACCTGTGCCGACACCTGCTACGAATACGTCCACGTCACCGTTGGTGTCGTTCCAGATTTCTGGGCCAGTCGTTTTTTCGTGGATTTCTGGGTTAGCTGGGTTCTCAAACTGCTGTAGTAATACAAAGTTTGGATCTTGTGCGATTTCTTGAGCTTTTTCGATCGCGCCTTTCATACCTTTAGCAGGTTCTGTTAACACGATGTTTGCGCCCAAGGCTTTCATAACTTGGCGACGCTCAAGACTCATGCTTGATGGCATGGTGATAGTGATTGGGTAGCCGCGTGCTGCTGCAACGAAACACAGTGCGATACCTGTGTTGCCACTGGATGGCTCAACGATGGATTTGCCTGCTGTTAATACGCCACGTTTTTCTGCATCCCAAACCATGTTTGCGCCGATACGGCACTTAACAGAGAACGCAGGGTTACGAGCTTCGACTTTTGCCCAGATATTACCGTTACCAATGCGGTTAAGACGAACTAGAGGCGTGTTACCGATGGTTAAGGAATTATCGTTAAAAACTTTATCTGACATGGGCCATCCTTATTGTTGGGTTTTAATAGGTGTTACGTTGATACATTGTAGAGCTCAACTATAAACAGTTCCAAGCAAAGGATGTAAGAATTTAGAACTATAAGGTTAGATAAGTGCATCCTGAAAAGGTGGTTGATAGAGTCAACGCCAAGCTCGGTATTTAATGATAGAATCCCATTCATATTAAACAGTTATCACCCACCAGTCCGATGCTGGTGGCGTCTTTGTAAGGTCCGTTGTACTTCATGCGAGATAAACAGGAAACAGTTTTGCAGGATATTCAGCAAACTGCATTAATGGTGAAAGATCGCCATGCCATCACTCGAAAAGTAGAGATGCTAGATAAGCGTCGTAGTGAGGGTCTACCGACTTCTAAGCTGGAAGCTGAATTAGCACAGCTGGTCGAGGCTTCTAAAGCTTTATATCAAGCTCGCCTAGAGCGCATGCCGAAAGTGAAATACGATGAGTCGCTGCCCGTCTCGGCACGTCGTGATGAAATCGTCAAAGCCATTCAAGACAACCAAGTGGTGATCATCGCCGGTGAAACAGGTTCCGGTAAAACCACTCAGCTACCAAAAATGTGTTTGGAAGCGGGTCGTGGTATCAATGGTCAAATCGGCCACACGCAACCTCGTCGAATTGCTGCCCGCAGTGTCGCCGAGCGTATCAGTGATGAGCTTGAGGTTAAATTGGGTGAGGCGGTTGGTTTCCAAGTCCGTTTTACCGATGAAAGCCAAGAAGACACCCTGATCAAGTTGATGACCGATGGTATCTTGCTGGCGGAAATTCAGCAGGACAAATACCTGCAAAAATACGACACCATCATCATCGACGAGGCCCACGAACGTAGTCTGAATATCGACTTTTTGTTGGGTTATCTAAAGCGCGTCATGGTGCAACGTCCCGATCTAAAAGTGATCGTGACCTCAGCGACCATTGATGTGGAGCGTTTTTCTCGCCATTTCAATAATGCGCCGATCATCGAAGTATCGGGTCGAACCTACCCAGTTGAAATTCGTTACCAGCCGTTGTTGAGTAAATCGGACGTTGAAGAACTGGACGAAGATCAGTCCATGGAACAGGGCATTCTTGATGCGGTGACTTTACTGATCGCAGAAGAACGTAACTCTGGTTATCGTGGCGCAGGCGATATTTTAGTGTTCTTGCCTGGTGAACGTGAAATTCGTGAAACAGCCGATTTGCTGCGTAAAGAAGAACTGCGTGATGTGGAAGTGCTACCGCTGTATGCCCGTCTAAGCAGTTCCGAGCAGCAACGCATCTTTAAACCACATGGCGGCCGTCGCATTGTACTGTCGACCAACGTGGCCGAGACCTCGCTGACGGTTCCTGGTATCCGTTATGTGATCGACCCAGGTTTGGCCCGCATCAGTCGTTACAGTGTGCGCTCAAAAGTACAGCAACTACCGATTGAGAAAATCAGCCAAGCCAGTGCCAACCAGCGTGCTGGACGATGTGGTCGTGTGGCGGAAGGTATCTGTATTCGTTTGTACGATGAAGAAGACTTTAACGGTCGTCCTGAGTTTACCGATCCAGAAATTTTCCGTACTAACTTGGCGTCGGTTATTTTGCAGATGGCTAACTTGCGTCTTGGCGCAGTAGAGAAGTTCCCATTTGTGGAGATGCCTGAAAAGCGCATGATCAACGATGGTTACCGTGCTTTGACCGAGTTGGGGGCCCTGAAAGGGGACCGCTTAACCACCATTGGTCGTCAGCTGGCGAAATTGCCAATTGACCCGAAACTAGGGCGTATGTTGATTGCCGCGAACGACCATGATGTGCTCAAAGACGTGGCGATCATTGTCAGTGCGTTGTCGGTACAAGATCCACGAGAGCGTCCACAAGATAAGAAAACCCAATCGGACCAGTGTCACGCCGTCGACAAAGACGAAAACTCCGACTTTATGGTGCTGTTGAATTTGTGGCAGCGTTTTGAAGGTCAGCGTCAGGAATTGTCCCAGAACCAGCTTCGTCAGTATTGCCGCAAGCAATTCCTGAACTTTATGCGCATGCGTGAATGGCGTGATATTCACCGACAGATCATCATTGCCTGTAAACAACTTGGCTTCAAAGAAGTCGAGCACGAAGAGCGCCAATACGATTCGATTCACCGTGCCCTGTTGGCCGGTTTGTTTACCCAAGTGGCGAACAAGATGGATGACACCAAAGACATGTTGGGTTGTCGCTCGCGTAAATTGTCGATCTTCCCAGGTTCTATGTTGTTCAAGCGTCCTCCGCAATGGGTGATGGCCGCTGAGCTAGTGGAAACCAGCAAGCTGTACGCCCGTATCGTGGCGAAAATCGATCCTGTGTGGGTGGAAGAATACGCAGCTCCGTTTGTAAAGCGTCAGTACTTTGATCCGCACTTTGAGCGCAATCAAGGCAAGGTCGTCGCCTTTGAACAGGTGTCTTTGTACGGTTTGATCTTGGTAGCGAAACGTCGCATCGATTACGGCCATGTGAACCCTGAAGATGCTCGCGAAGTGTTTATCCGCCAAGGTCTGGTGGAAAATGGCTTGAAGTCAAAGGCTAAGTTCTACACACATAACCAAGATCTGATCAAAAACGTGGAAACCCAAGAGGCCAAATTGCGTACTCGCGATATCTTGGTCGACGACGAAGCGGTGTTTAGCTTCTACAACTCGCGTTTACCGGAAGATGTACGCAATCAAAAGAGCGTTGAGTATTTTGCCAAGCAAAACCCTGATGCCTTGTTGATGACCCGCGAGGACTTGATCAATCAGGATGTCAAAGTCGATGAATATGCGTTCCCAGATAATTATTCATTGAACGGTGTCGCGCTGCCGATTGATTACGCCTTTGCGCCGGGGCAGCAGCAGGACGGTGCCACCTTAAAAGTTCCGGTTGGCTTGCTACGCCAGCTGACGTTGGACGAATTAGGTTGGGCGGTGCCTGGTTACGTGAAAGAGCGATGTGAATCCTTGATTCGTGCCTTGCCTAAAGCCTTACGTCGCCGTTTTGTTCCGATTCCACAGTTTGTTGAGCGTATTTATCCGAATTTATCCAAGGATAGAGGTGATCTACTCGAGCAGTTGTCGTTGCAGATTAAGCGTGAAACCTTGATTGATATTCCGCTCACAGAATGGAATGCAGAACGTCTAGATGGACACTTAACACTGAATATCGATGTGATCGATGAACGTGGCAAGGTGTTGGGCAGTGGCAAAGATCTTTCTGAGCTGCAACATCGCTTTGCCGAAATGGTTGAGAAGAGCTTTGCTAAGTTTGGTACTAAGAAGCATGAACAGGCAGAGCTGACAACATGGCCTGATCAAGATGTACCCGAGCGTCAGGAACTACAGCAAGCGGGTATCAAGGTCACCGCTTTCCCAGCCCTGGTCGCTAACCAAGGCTCGGTGTCGCTGAAAATGTTCGATGACCCAAACACGGCTTTAGAAGCACATCGAAAAGGGGTCATAGCCTTACTAAGGTTAGCGCTGAGCAAGGAAATGAAATACCTCGAAAAGAACTTGCCGAAACTGCGTGAATCGATGTTGTTGTTTGCTCCGATTGGTAAGAAAGAAATTCTATTAGACGACTTACTTGATGCCATCATTGAGAAGGTATTCTTAGAAGAACGTCCATTGCCACGTACTAAAGCTCAGTTTGAACAATCTTTAGCGGATCATCGTAATAAGTTGGTGACCATCGCTAATGAAATGGCACTACAATTACATTCAGTACTGTCAGCGTATCAGCAAGTGGCGAAACGAATGAAAGGCTCCATTCCATTGCCTTGGACCCGTGTGTATGGGGACATCAAGAAGCAATTGGAAAACTTGGTGTATCCAGGTTTTATTGGTGCGACACCTTTGTTTTGGTTGGGCCAATTACCAAGATACTTCAAAGGGGTAGCGGTGCGCTTAGAGCGCTTCCAAAACCACTTAAATAAAGAAAACGCTGCGGTGGGTGAGTTAGAGAACCTTTGGGAACAGTACCTGCGTCAGAAGAAAGCGCACGATGATAAAGGTATTTATGACCCGAATTTAACTCGATATCGCTGGTTGTTAGAAGAGTACCGTATTTCATTATTCGCTCAGACAGTAGGCACATTAGAACCTATTTCCGACAAGCGTTTAGCGAAACAATGGCAAGAAGTTAAAAAGCTTGTTTGATCTATAGGGAGATAATTTATGAAACACTTAATCGCAAGCTTGGTGATGCTGATGGCGTCCTGTGTGGCCGTTGCAGAAACGACGACCACGGAAGATCCGTGGGAAGGCTTTAACCGATCGATTTTTAGCTTTAATGAAACAGTCGATAAGTATGGTTTAAAGCCTTTAGCGCAAGGTTATGACGCGGTCACGCCGAATTTTATGCAAAAGGGTGTAAGTAATTTCTTCTCAAACTTAGGGGAAATTCCAAACACCTTTAACAATTTATTACAGGGTAAGTGGGACGCAACGGCTTCCTCAACATCACGCCTTTTAATCAACAGTACCATCGGTATCTTTGGGCTATTTGATGTAGCTGGGGCTATGGGGATTCAGCAATACGAAGAAGACTTTGGCCAAACCTTAGGTTATTGGGGCGTGGGCAGTGGCCCTTACTTGGTGTTGCCATTCTTTGGCCCATCAACTGCCCGTGACGCTAGCGGCATGGTCGTGGACTATTCTTTGTATGACGGTTTGGATTTATATGATCTGAGTGCTGACGAAAAATGGATCGCGCGTGGGGTGAATATTGTACAAACTCGGGCTAAGTATTTGTCTGCCGAACGTATGATTTTCGGAGATCGTTACTCTTTTTTACGAGATGTCTACATTCAAACTCGTGAAGGTGAGGTAAAAGATATTTCTAATGTACAAGAATCATCCGACCTTTCCACGCAAGTGCCTGCTAACGAAGATGGCAGCCAAGATTCTTGGGGCACCGAAGGTGACTCATGGGGAGAAGCGGATTCTTGGGGTGAAACCGACTCTTGGGGAGAAGAGTTGTAATCTAGTCAGATGACACAGTTAAGGCGTTGATGAAATTAATGTTTGATAAATGGCTTGTTTCTGGCGCTATAATGCTTACCACTTTGTTTAGTGGTGAGCTGTTGGCGTCTCAGGCTAACCCAATCACTCTTACGCTTTACACTTGGGAAGATTACACAGACCAAGCTTTACTGGATGAATGGCACGCTAAGACGGGCATTAAGATTCATCAAGTGTATTACGATGATGAAGCTCAGCGTAATCTCGTGCTGTCGGGACACGCAAGTAGCCAAATTGATGTGGTGGTTGTGGACGCGCCATCGATTAGCATTTTAAGTGGCGCTGGGCATCTTTATCCGGTTGCAAAACAGCCGAATCGTGAGACTTATTGGCCTTCGGCTTGTGGCCGATACGGTCGGCAGTATTTATGGGGATCCTTCGGTTTAGTGTATCGTACCGATAAGCTGACTGAAGCACCAACAAGCTGGAAGTCGTTATTGGTACCATCTACTGAATTACGTGGTCATGTAGGGATGTTCGGGCAGGCAGATGAAATTATAATGCCAGCCTTATCAGCATTGGGGTATCCGATTAATGCAAACGGCGAAAAGGAACTAAAAGAAGCATTTGAGCTGTTGAAAGTGCAATCGTCATCTGTGCGCACTTATGATTATATTTACTCTTATGTCTCAGCGAATCCAGAACAACAGGATGTTTGGGCTGCACCGGCTTATTCTGGAGACCAATATGGTTTAAATGAGATACAAGGTGGTGATTTATGGCAGTATATTATTCCCGAAGAGGGAGCGATAATATGGATCGACTGTCTTGCTATCTCCGCTAATTCTAAAAATAAAGAAGAAGCCCAAGCATTTATTGATTTCTTGACCAGTAAAGAAAATAGTGCCCGAAGCTCAGAAACATTATGGGTAGCTAGTCCGTATTTGGACGCAAAAAGCCTTATTGATGAAGAAGTTTTGAACGACCCAACTGTGTATTTAGACTCTGAATTGCTTGAGAAAGCTAAGCTTTTTCAAACGCTTAGGGGATCTGAGATTTTACAAAGGACGCGCATCAAGGACGCTTTAATTCGTTATCATGACTCTAACTAAGCGCTTAGTACTCCTCGTGTTACCTATCCTTCTTGTCGGGGTAGTGGTAGCAACGATTGGTGTTTACCGAATTCAAATTGATACGCTGACGGAAGTTGAGCAAAATCGTTTGGACTTAAAACTGTTGCAAGCCAAAGTCGAATTTGAGCGGGAAGCCAATATCAGTGCTGATATTATTTCTCTGCTTCTCGAAGGGGAAACCTTGGTGAATTTTACTCGCTATGTGGGTCAAGACATACGTGAGTATTTGGTGACGCAGCGCTTAGACTTTCTAATCAATGATGTTTTAGGTGATGAGCAAAATCGGGTTCTGCTATCTGTATTCGATGCTAATGGTGAGCCAATTTATCACTATGAGCGCAGTAACAATCCATTTACTAGTATTCCAGACTATGTGCCTAGTTTTGCGCATTCGTTAGTTTCTAAAAACGTGCCGGATACACAAAAACTGATGTTTTTGAACGATGGTCGACACGCTTACATGTATGGCAAAGCCATCGACAGCAGAACCTTTACTTCTCCAGTTCGTCCTTCATTGAATGACTCCTTGGCCATTGTGGCAACGGTCTATCTAGAGTCTTTCGATCATATGGTTAACGATCTTCAAAAAGAGTACGGTAAGGCGCCTTTAATTGTTAACCGCACTTCTGAATTAACCTCAAACGATTCGCCTTCCTTACGCAAAGTCAGTCTTTATCCAGGCTTTGATTTGGAAATGGAGCTGTCGGCACAATACCTGCGTCAAGCGCGAACTTATCTAGTAGATTGGATGATTGCGGTTGCCGTGGCTTTGGGACTTGGTATTACCGGTTTATTGCTGTTTCTTATCAAGCGTTACATCATTTCGCCAATTGAGACCCTTGATCAGCAGCTGACGCTGGTGATGGAAGAGCAACAATCTAATATTCAGAAACCAGTGGGCGAAGACGAGGTCAGTCGTTTAGGTAGTAAATTCTATGAGCTGTATGATCAGCTTCATGCCAATTTACGGGAGTCACAAACCCTCGCGGTCACGGATGCCTTGACCAAGTTACCAAACCGTACCCGCTTCCAAGAATTTGCTAAACGTGCCTTGATTCGCGCTTGGAATCGCCACAGCCATGTTTCCTTGATCTACATCGATCTTGATAACTTTAAGTTTGTGAATGACCGTCTCGGCCACGAAGCAGGGGACGAGTTACTTCAGCATGCGGCCCGATCTTTCCAAGCCTTGCTCCAAGATGACCAGCATCGTAATCACAGTTCCTTGGTCTCCCGTTTGGCGGGGGATGAATTTGCCATTGTTCTAGCCCATGAAAACATCGACGAGCGTCTCACATTGGCTTCTAACCTAGTGGCGCTGTTTGAAGGTGGCTTTAAAACAGAACGTTATATCACGCCGGTGTCGGCCAGTGTTGGTATTGCCAGCTATCCAAACGATGGTGAAGATTTACGTGAGTTGATTGCCAACGCGGACATGGCCATGTACCACGCTAAGCGTACCGGTAAAAACCGTTTTGCCGCGTATTCACATACCATTGCCCGTGAAGCTCGTCGTGTGAAACTGGTCGAAGATGCTCTAAAATTCGTCAATTGTGATGAAGAGTTTTCATTGATGTTTATGCCGTTTGTGGACGGCAATCATAAAATTAAAGGCTTGGAAGTCCTGCTGCGTTGGCACTCTCCAGAGCTTGGGCAAATTACCCCAGATGAATTTGTGCCGATTGCTGAGCAAACCGGCTCCTATACGAAAATTGATGATTGGGTGTTCCGCAACGCCTTTTCACAATTGGCCAAGCTACAAGAGTTTCTGGGTGAAGACATAGTGATCGCTATTAACATTTCCGCGGGTGAGTTAGGGCAAGCGGCCTTTGCTGAGCGCATCATTAATCTTAAGAAAGAGTTTAATGTACCGGATCGTTCGGTAGAGCTAGAGATTACTGAAACCTTTGGTTACTTCGCGGTCGAACAGGTCTTGTCTGTCTTGCGTGAACTACGTGAGGCGGGCTTTAAAATCTCGATCGACGATTTCGGTATCGGCTACACACCGTTGCTGCAAATGATCGACTATCCGGTGGATAAGGTGAAGTTTGATAAAGAGTTGGTAGATCGTCTCACCACCAATGGTTATCGACTATTATTGGAACCAACTATTGAGCTGTGCCATATCCAAAAAATTAAAGTCACGGCTGAAGGTGTTGAAAACAATGAGAAATTCGACATTTTAAAAGGCGCTGGTTGTGATTACTTCCAAGGTTACTCTATTGCACAGCCAATGGGGCTTGGTGAACTGCGTCAATGGCATATGGAATACACCGAAGCAATTAACAATCAACAATAAAAAAGAGGCCGCGGCCTCTTTTTTAGTTTGCGATAGAAAGATTATTCACTTGGGGTGACACGCAGTAATTTACCCGAGTCCGTGCTGATCATGATCGAGCCATCGTCAATTTCAATCACATCGCGCATACGCTCATTAAGAGCTTCTAGAAAGCGCGTTTCAAATACTTCCCCTGACTGTAGGCGAACGTTGTTTAAGTGGCGTAGCGCCAGCGCTGTGGATAGGAAATCACCATGCCAATCTTTAAATAGGTCGCCACGATAAATCAGTAACGAACTAGGAGCGATAGAAGGGATAAAGACCTTCTTAGGCTCTTCTACGCCTTCTTTGGTGGTGCCTTCACCTACCTGAAGTGGGGCCCAATACTCTTTGCCAAAGGAAACGATAGGCCAGCCATAATTGGCGCCAACACGAATCAGATTAATCTCATCACCACCACGAGGACCATGTTCGTTTGACCAAAGCAGCTTTGTCGCCTTGTCATAAAATAAACCCTGAGGGTTGCGGTGGCCAAAGCTCCAGATTTCTGGGCGAATATTGCCGTGACGTACATAAGGGTTGTCACCAGGTACTGAGCCATCTAGATTAAGGCGTAAGATACTACCTGCGTGGTTCGATAAGTCCTGGGCGTTGGCACGTTCGCCTCTATCACCAACAGAGAAAAACACGTGACCGTTTTCATCAAAGGCAATACGGCTACCGAAATGTTGGCCTTTGGAAGAGGACGCATCAGCGATTAATAGATCTTGCCAATCTTCTAAGCGATTTCCTGATAATTTTGCACGAGCAAGGGCTGTGGTGGCGCCTTCTTTGGTTGGGTGAGCGTAAGTGAAGTAGACCCAAGACGTGGTGTCAAAATCCGGTGATAGGGCAACATCCAATAGGCCGCCTTGACCAATGCGGGCAATCTTAGGCAGTCCGCTGATCTCCTGTGACTCACCTGTCTGCATATCAATGCGCAGTAATTGGCCGTCTAAAATCGTCACCAGTAGGGTGTTGCTATCAAGTTGTGTCATACCCCATGGAATGCCATCGAGTTGCGCTACTTGGTTGATGTGGAATTCTGGTTCTGCTTCTGCGGCATAGCCCAGCGTACTGACAACCATCAGTAGACCAATACTAATTTTTTTAATACGTTGAAGCATATGTATACCTAGTTTCATTCAAGAATCCTGAGTATAGATAGCAAAAGCATAAGAAATGGGATTACAGAGCGGGTTCCATAATCATTGCGGAAAGCTTGCCAACTGGCCATAAATCCAGCAAGCAGAAATACAAAACGCGACATAAAGTCGCGTTTCATAGTGGAAAATCACTTTAAAGAAGGCTTATAGCTTCTCTTCAATCATTTTCTCAAGTTTGCGTTGGTCAACCGCGAAGTTACGGATACCTTCCGCTAGTTTCTCAGTCGCCATGGCATCTTCGTTTAATGCCCAACGGAAAGACTGCTCAGTCACTGCTTCGCCAGCTGGTGTGATCTCTGTCGCAGGCACTAGTTTACGTACCAGTGTGCCTTCGTCTTTCTTCAGTTCTTCAAGAAGGTTAGGGCTGATGGTTAGACGGTCACAACCTGCAAGTTGCTCGATCTCGCCGATGTTACGGAAGCTTGCGCCCATTACGATCGTCTTGTAGCCGTGCTGCTTGTAGTAGTTGTAAATCTCAGTTACAGACACCACGCCTGGATCCGTTTCTGCTGTGTACTCTTCGCCAGTCGACTTCTTGTACCAGTCAAGGATACGACCAACGAAAGGAGAAATTAGGAATACACCGGCTTCGGCACAAGCTTGCGCTTGAGCGAATGAGAACAGAAGCGTCAGGTTACATTTGATGCCTTCTTTCTCTAGCTCTTCAGCGGCTTTGATGCCTTCCCAAGTCGACGCTGCTTTGATCAGTACGCGCTCTTTAGAAATGCCGGCTTCTTCGTAAAGTTTGATTAGACGACGTGCTTTTTCAATCGTTGCTTCTTTGTCGTAAGAAAGACGAGCGTCTACCTCAGTCGAGATACGACCTGGGATGTATTTCAGGATTTCCGTACCGACGATCACCGCTAGCTTGTCGCTGGCGTCGATTACTTGTTGTGCCTTGTCGTTGCTTTGCTCTTTCGCCCAAGCAATCGCTTGATCGATAAATGGCGCATACTCTGGGATTTGGGCAGCTTTGAGCATCAAAGACGGGTTAGTGGTCGCGTCTTCTGGTAGGAAATCTTTGATTGCAGTGATATCACCTGTGTCAGCAACAATCGTGGTGAACTCTTTTAGTTGAGATAACTTATTGCTCATTGCTCTTATCCTTTGCTTTTGTCTAGCTGTTGTTTAACCAATTCGATGGCGTCCAGTAACACATTAATTGTAGCGTCACTTCGATGACCATTTTCTGAAAGGTAGCGTCTAAATTGTTTACCGCCGGGTAAACCTAGGAAAATACCAAGCAAATGACGCGTTAAATGCATCAAGCGCTCACCGTTCGCCAGTTGACGTTCAGCGTATGGAATGAAGCGTTCTAGTGCTTCAAAACGGTCGCTGACCAGCGATGGTTGGCCAAATACGGCCTGATCGACTTGGCTTAAAACCCAAGGGTTGTTGTAGGCCTCACGGCCCATCATCACGCCATCTACATGACTTAGATGTTCTTGAGTCTCATCAATAGTTTTAATGCCACCATTGATCAAGATTTCAAGGTGCGGGAAATCTTTCTTTAATTGATACACGAAATCGTACTTAAGCGGCGGAATCTCGCGGTTCTCTTTTGGGCTTAAGCCTTGCAAGATCGCATTGCGGGCATGCACGATAAAGGTCTCGGTAGCAGACTTTTCTGCCACGTTACCGATAAAGTCACGTACCACGCTGTACTCTTGTTGATCGTCCAAACCGATACGGTGCTTCAATGTCACCGGCAGTGACGTGGCATCCTGCATCGCATTCATGGCATCGATGACCTTGTCTGGGTAAGCCATCAAGATGGCACCGATCAAACTGTTTTGCACGCGATCGCTTGGACAGCCTGCGTTTAAGTTGACTTCATCGTAGCCAAACTCTTCCGCCATCTTGGCACACTTCGCCAACGCCGCCGCATCAGAACCACCTAACTGCAACGCAATCGGATGCTCACAATCATCGTACTTTAAAAAGCGTTCAGGGTTATTGCCCTGCAGCAGCGCGCCAGTCGTCACCATCTCTGTATAGAGCAAGGTATGCTTGGTAATGCAACGTGCAAACACCCTGTAATCGCTCGTAGTCCACTCCATCATAGGGGCAATACTAAAGCGGCGATCAAGCTTAGCCTTTGATTTCTCTGGGCTAGCGGCGTTTTGAGTTTCTAATGCTTGAGTCATGTATCGTGTAATTTTTAATGTAGTAGTGGTGTTTAGTGCAGCGATAGAGCAAGGCATTTTGAAAATTTGCTACAAAATACCGCCAACTGATTGCAAAACACCCGATTTGTTCTCTGAATAGCTGCCATTATGTCATAAAGTTACAAGGTTGCTAACTGTGTTGGGGGATTAAAGGAGAGAAAAGTGAGATGTCCGAAACTCATGTGACTTAGATTGAATTTAGACGTTGATAAAACACATCTTTTTCGAGGTCGATCAAAATTTTGCAGATATTCAAATGTTAGTTCAAAAGCACACATGGCAGCAGTGTTGCCAGCATTTGAACAAGCCAAAAGCAAACGATCATTCTAACTAGGACGGGCGATGCGATTAAGTTAATTTATGTGCTGACTATTTACCAGAATTTGGATGCAAATTGTAATTGAGACTTGGATACCATGGTAGCGATTGGCTAAGCTCGCGGTGAAATCATTTGCGCATCAGGATCAGGCTTATTTGTTTAGTGCTGGTGAAGTGAAAAAGCCAATTCAGCTCAATAAACCGCTTTACGCTCAAGAGTAAATGGGGGTGGGATTGCCGTAAAGCAGAGAGGGGTTGATGAGCAGGGCTATAAAGATGCTTTTGAAGCGAGTTTTTGAAGAGTGGAGCAATGGGGGCTCGGGATGTTAAAAGCCGCTGGAGCGGCTTTTAACATTAATTATTTTGTTAAGCCTCGATTTGCTTATAGGGAATGATAGACACCAGTTAGATCTCAAAACTACATGGAGACCAAATACCAGTTCTTTCTCTGAGAGTTAATGGTGGTTGGTAGATTTTAGCTACGAATGGGCGAGCCTCGTCACTAGTGAAAAAGAAATATGGTTCAACACTTGTAGCCTGACCGATCACAATGACAGTTAAGTATTTTTCTTCAGTGCTTTGTACAACTCCATATTTATTATCGATAGTGCACACTTTGCTATTTACTTTGATGCCATGATTTAATCTAGCGTCAAAACTTGAACTTCCTTTGTCAAGGATTGACATTTTCTTTTGGATTTCAGTCTCTAATTCTTGAATTGCTTCCTGACGTGCAACACGTTTTTTCTGAAGACGGTTTTCTGCATTGTAATCAATTGAGATGTAGGAAAAGCTGGTGCAACCAAATTGACAAGTACCATCCGGCTGGGTCGCTGAGATGTAAACTGTCCAATCGCCCGATCTTGAACCAGTGCAATTCAAGTAACCAAGGTAAGAGTTAGCCACTCTATCGGTTTCATCTTGTTCATGAATAGGGCTGGTAAAAACGCCACGTATTGCGTTATCTTGGTCGGAGACTTTCTGAAATTTTCCACCAGTTGTTTCACAATAACTTTTCGTAAGATTGTAAGGTTCAGATAGAAAACCAAAGTCAAATGAGTTGTAAAACACTTTCTCTGAAGTGTCAAAGTTATCAGATAAAGCAGCTCTGATTGACTCGTATTTCTTGGCTTCATCACTACTTAATTCAGACTTGGGCAGCCCTATGCAACCTGAGAGAGAAGACACGGCGATCATAGCAAGCACTAATCGTTTCATTTTATTTCCTTATGTAATGATAGTCATTTTTTGGGGAACGCTGAATCCTTTACATGGGGATATTCTATCTACTTAAAAACTTTAGAAAGCTATAAATTTACTGACTGATAATAAAGCAACAAATATCTGATTTAGCTCAAAATATTTGGGATTTATGTCTTATTAGAGATGCGGAAGGAATACATAATTTGAATTGAACAGTATCGGATAACTACTAACTTGTGTGGCTTCTATCCCCTATCGTATAAATAATATTAAACAATATAACCCTCGAGCTGTATTGACATTGTGTGTTTGCTCAATCCTTGATACTTAAAAAGGAAGTTAGGATATTTTAACTTCAGCTTGGGTGATTAAAAATCAAACAAATCAGAGAGCACCATGACCCCAGCCTTAGCCAAAGAACTTGCTCATTACAATTCCTGGATGAATAAGAAGCTCTACTACGCGGTACGTACCTTAAGCGATACAGAGCGTAAGAAAGATCGTGGGGCGTTTTTTAAGTCGATCCACGGTACGCTGAATCATTTGCTAGTAGCGGATAAGATTTGGCTAGGGCGTATGACGGGTAAGCCGTTTGCAGTGGCGGGCTTGGATCAGGAGCTGCATAGCGATTTTGCTACGTTGGAGCAAGATCGTATTGCGACCGATAAAGCCATTAGTGCTTTTGTGGCTGGGTTAACCGAAGAGCAGTTGGCGGGCACTTTGCGTTACACCAGCATTGTGAATCCAGAACCAAGAGAGTTTGAGCTATGGTTTGCGGTGGCGCACTTTTTTAATCATCAAACCCATCATCGTGGACAAGTAACGACTTTGCTATCTCAGCTGGGTGTTGATGTGGGTATTACCGATATGGTGTTTATGCCGCGCGATCATGCTTGATAGAACTGGGATAAGATAAATGCAAAAAAGGCAGATCACTGAGTGAGCTGCCTTTTTAGTTTTAGCGGGCTAAAACTTACTTCAAGTTAGTAGTGAAGAAGTCTGTTAGCTTGTCTAGTGGGATCTTGTCGAAGTTGTCGTACAGATCCACGTGGTTAGCATCTTCCACGATCACTAGTTCTTTTGGCTCTTGTAGTTTCTCGAACGCTGTTTCGCTGAAGTAGCGAGAGTGCGCTTTGTCACCGTGCATCAAAAGAGCAGGGCGTGGCGAAATCTTGTCGATGTATGACAGCAATGGCATGTTCATAAATGACAGTGGATTCGTTAGTGTCCAAGACGCGTTAGAGTTGATCGCGCGTGGGTGGAAACCACGGTCAGTGGACTTGTAGTAGCCTGCGTATTCCACTACGAATTGTGGCTCGCCGCCTTGAAGTTCTAGCGATACTGGGCCAACCGCTGGCTCGCCTGCTTCGGCATCTTTCCAACGCTGTTCGTTTAGGAACTGAAGGCCGTTGATGCGATCTTCGTCAGTCGTGCTGTCGTTGTAGCCTTTTGACATGACGCGGCTCATATCGTACATAGTTGAAGTCGCTACGGCTTTGATGCGTGTGTCAACGGCTGCTGCGTTTAGAGCCATACCGCCCCAACCACAGATACCGATGATACCGATACGGTTACGATCCACATTGTCTTGAAGGCCTAGGAAATCCACAGCTGCGCTGAAGTCTTCCGTGTTGATATCTGGAGACGACACGTGACGTGGCTCGCCGCTGCTTTCACCTGTGTAAGATGGGTCAAACGCCAGCGTTACAAAGCCTTTTTCCGCCATCGTTTGTGCGTACAGACCAGACGCTTGTTCTTTCACTGCACCGTATGGGCCGCTAACTGCGATCGCTGCTAACTTGCCAGAAGCCGCTTTTGGTGTGTACAGATCAGCCGCTAGAGTTAGGCCGTAACGGTTTTTAAAGGTTACTTTTTTATGCTCAACTAGGTCACTTTTAGCGAAGGTTTTGTCCCACTCTTGTGTTAGGTTCAATGCTGTATCAGTCATTTCAAACTCCTATAAAGTCTTTGTTCGTTGGCGCTAGTGAATGTTTGTGCGCCCTTGCTTTAGGTACAAGATACTTATGTGACGGTCTCATAACAATAGCGCTAAATTTCTACCATTTATTAATTCTTCTCATTAATAGTGGCATTAAAAAAGGTGGCGCACGATCAGTGCTCCACCTTTGATAGTTCAAACGCTAATTGTGATTAAGCCTGAGCTTTGTAACGCTCGGCCATGGCATTGGCGGCAACCATGGCGTTGTAAACGTCGTTCTCAGTCACAGGCTTTTGCATGTTGCCCATGGTGTCGCCTTCGGCACAAGCGATGCTCGCCACGGTACGCCATTCTGATTCAACAAATTCTGTTAGACCCATATCTGCAAGCGTTAACGGTAGACCCACTACCTTGATGATACGAACCACTTCGTCGATTTCTTCTTTTGGTGCGTTTTCCAGTACTAACTGAGTTAGTAGACCAAAGGTCACTTTTTCACCGTGTTGTACATGGTGCAAAGAAGGCACGGCTGACATACCGTTGTTGACTGCGTGCGCTGCCGCTAGGCCGCCGGCTTCTGCGCCGACACCGCTTAGGTAGATGGTCGCTTCGATAGTTTGCTCAAGGGCTGGTGTGCAGACTTTGTTGCGTACCGCATCCATGGCTGCTTCAACGTTTTCGCTTAGCAATTCAAAACATAGCTTGGCCAGGCCAAGACCCGTGCGTGATGGCTTTTTCAATACGAGGTTAACGCCATCAGAAGCGTAACAAGCGCGTGCTTCGAAGTAAGTCGCTAGGGCATCACCCACACCTGCGGCAAAGAAGCGCGCAGGTGCTGCGGCTAGGATATCGGTATCGGCGATTACGGCATCAGGGTTTTGTGGCAAGAATAGGTAACGATCGAATTCGCCGTCTTCTTTGTAGATCACCGAAAGCGCAGTACAAGGGGCGTCGGTTGATGCGATGGTTGGGTACAACACGACTGAGATTTTGTTGTTGTACGCCACGGCTTTGGCGCAATCTAGGGTCTTACCACCACCGATACCGACGATCACGTTAGCACCTTGTGTTTTCGCAAGATCCGCCACACGGTTGATTTCCTTGTCGGTACATTCGTATTGGAATTTTTCTACCTTGCTCTGAATGCCTGCCTTTTCTAGAGCCGGTGTGGCTTGAGTTGCCGCGCGGTCCAAAATGAACTCATCGCTTAGAATCAAAACATTATCACCAAACGCGGCCACGTAATCCGCCATATTAGCCAGCAGGCCAGAGCCAATAATAAATTTCTTTGGTGAGGTAACTGTGCGTTCGCTAACAGACATAGAAAGCTCCTTTTGTTTAAGTTAGAACGTCACCCGAATGGGATAACGCTATCAATCTCGCATTAACTGTAAGGATATTCTCTGTCATGAGCAGGACTAGAAAGATGACAAATATTACAACCCCAGGCATTTATGCATTTTTGCCTTCTAGTATGTGGTTTGCATAACTTACATATCTGATTGCTATATCTATTTAGGTCAATGCTTATCTGATCTATCTAACTGGATTTATTAGAATTTGTTCGCAATGCGCAGCGTCGTGCAAGCTTAAGGCGCTGCGTGACAGATTGAACAAATGTGTGCTGGTCGGTGGTTTTTCTTTACTTGGCCTTTCGCCTAGTTGACACACACTGACAGTGATCTGGTCATAATGAAATCATCAACAGCAATCACCAAACGAGGTGCGATTATGACTAAGTTCAATGGAAAGGCGTTCAAATACGGTGCTATGGGATTAGCGGCTTTGATGGCGGCCTCTGTTACAAGTGTTTCTTTGGCGGAGGGCGCTGCGGCTAAAGCTCAAACTCAGGCGCAGCATGCGCCAGCGATGGTGGATCCGTACTCTGATCAGATGCTTGATCGCATGGCGACGACTTTGAAAATGGACGCAGAGAGCAAAAAAGAAGCGAGCAAGCTGTTTGCCGAAGCTCGTAAAGAGCGCCAAGACGTAGTGGAAGGTATGCAGAAACTACGCGGCCCAATGATCAGCTTAAACCCTGCAGACGATGATTATGTGGATCAAATTGAAGATCTCGCTGAACAGCGCAGTGAACTCATGGTCAAGTTAGATGTCCAACAAGCTGAAGTACGACACAAGTTCTATGAGCTTCTTAGCGCGGAGCAAATTAAAACACTTGAGTCGTTAGGTGGTAACCATTAAGCCAGTTACCGCCTAAGAGGGATCGGTTTCCCCTTCTTAGGAAGCATTAAAAAGCCGCATTCGTAACGGATGCGGCTTCTTTTTATTTACTGCGGCTTGGCGAGCAAATTAGCGTTTTTTAGCGCCGCCTTTGCTACCACCTTTTCCGCCTTTAGCATTTCCTTTGCCCTTACTTTGTGGCTTAGGTTTGAAGGCTTTTTTCTCAGGCTCGGTACGCAGAATCAAGAATAGGTCAGTGACCAATTGTGGGATCTGATCGATGCAAGACTGAGTCAGCTTCTCGCTTTCGCGGATTTGCTGCACTTCTTCGTCTTCAAACAGGCCAGATGCCACCATGAAAGGTAGTAGGCACTCCGCCACTTCCTCTTCTTTTTCAGACTCAAACCAGTAACGTTCGGTGAAGAACACACCTTCCATAAAGCCTGATGCCCATTCTTCCAGTTCGCTGAGCTCGTCTGGGTTCTGGCTCACTTCGATATCACAAGGCACTAGGAAGTCATCTTCGGACTCAAGCTCTTTCTGAAGGTCAGCAAAAAGACGAATCAATAGATTCTCGATGTGCTTTTGTTCCTTTTCAGAGGTAAACTCCGGTGTTTCCTCGAATACGATAGGCAACCACTGCGACGCTGCTGGGGCTTCTGGGCTGATCGCTAGGGCTGTTAAAAAACCGTGGGCCATGACAAAATTCTGGCAATCTTCGTGAACAGCATCAGAGTCCAAAAAGTTTTCTAGTTCTTCAAGTTCTAGGTCATCAAGAGGTTGGTGTTGCATTTAGGTTTTCCTATTATTCAATCGCGACACAGTTTAAACACATCAGTACTAAAAAACCATGAGCAAGCCGATCAAAATCGATACCGTTGCCCTTGATTTGGCCCAAAATGCGTTACAGCGTTTGGGTTATCAAGACTTTATAGGATCACAACAGATTTGTGTTGAATCCTTATTACAGGGCAACGATGTACTGGCCTTGCTGCCGACGGGGGCAGGGAAGTCGGCCATCTACCAAGTGGCATCATTGGCGCGCGCGGGGGTGGGATTGGTGGTTAGTCCGCTGATTGCGATCATGCAACAACAGGTCTCTCAGCTGCAGCAGCTGGGCATCAAAGCAGAATTCCTTAACTCGACACAAAACGGTGCCGAGCAGAACGATCTCTATTGGCGCTTACGTCATGGGGATGTGGAAATTCTCTATATGTCGCCAGAGAAATTGCTGCAAACCAGTGTTCTAGGCTTGCTTGAAGACATTGATGTGTCTTGTATCGCCATCGACGAGGCTCACTGTGTATTGCGCTGGGGCAGTCAATTTCGACCTGAATACGCGCAACTTGGTTGTTTGAAAGAGATTTTCCCTGAGGCGCCTGTGATTGCGTTAACCGGTACCTTGTTGCCGGAGAATCAAACCCAAGTCAGCGAGGCGCTGCAATTAAACTCGCCAAAGGTGGTGCGCGAAAGCGTTAACCGACCCAATATTCGTTTACAAGTCTCGCAAAAGCGCCGTGCCAAGCAGCAGCTGCTGTCGTTCCTAATGAAAGACGGCATGGCTCAGCCCGGCATTATTTATTGCCGTTCTCGTAATAAGACCGAAGAGCTAGCGCAATGGCTAAACGAACAGGGCATTTTAGCCACTTGTTACCATGCCAGCTTGTCACCGTTTGAACGGGATCAAGCGCACGAGAAATTTGCCACCGCAGCGGTACAGGTAATGGTGGCTACCACGGCCTATGGCATGGGCGTGGATTTGGAACATGTGCGCTTTGTGGTGCATATGGATTTACCCTTATCGTTAGAAAACTATGCTCAGGAGATTGGTCGTGCCGGTCGTGATGGACGTCCGGCGCAAGCTCTGTTGTTCTATGGCCTGCAGGACATTTTGCAAACTTGGCAGTTTGTGAAGCAGGAGCAGTTAGAAGACGAGTTTTGGCGTTTGATGGATTGTTTAGAACACACCGCTTGCCGTCGAAGCTCACTATTGTCGGCCTTTTCCGAAAGCTTAGACGGCAGTTGTGGGAATTGTGATCGCTGTTTACAGCCATCAAAACAGCACAATGTCACGGTGGCGGCGCAAAAACTGCTTAGCTTGGTATATCACACCAAAGGTGTCGTGCCGTTTTCATCCTTGATCAATTGCTTACTGGGCAAACGTATCAAAAGCGTGACCAATTTCACCTTAGAGCAGCATCCGCTATTTGGCCAAGGCAAAGCGTTAGACGAAACTCAGTGGAAAGCAGTGGTGCGTTTGCTGCTAGCTAAAGGGTATTTGCTGCAACAAAGTATGACACCGTTTGCGGTGGCGCTTTCGGAGAAAAGCCGTCGTGTATTGCGTGCCGAAGAGCAGCTAATCATCAGTTCGGATTGGTTTTATCCAGCGCTAAAAGAGACGGATCTGAGCCAATACAGCCAAGGCGGTTGGCATCAGTTGTTGCACTGGAGTGTTGCTAATCGGGTGTCAGAGCACTTGTCCGATGTGCAATTGCATAAGGTGTTTGAAGCCAAGCCAAGTTCATTAGCATCCTTGAGTCGCATTACTGGCTTGAGCAAAGAGTTGCTGACTAAGCTCAACGCAGAGTCTTTATTTGTGACCAACAACTTAGCCAAGGGGACTCATGACTAAGTTAGCGTTAAGTCAATTTGTGCCACAAATTGATGCCAAGATTGAAGAATGCATGGGCCAAGCTGAGCGTTATTTTAAGATTAAGCTCAAGCAGCCCAGCTATAACTTTAAGCAGCGCGGTCGCACCGCGGGCACGGCCTATTTGCAGCGTAATGAAATGCGTTTTAATACCTTTATGCTGCAACAGGATCCACAGAAGTTTATTGAGAATGTGGTGCCCCATGAAGTAGCGCATATTGTGGTACATCAGGTGTTTGGCTCTAAAGTGCGCCCCCACGGTAAAGAATGGATTGCAGTGATGGAGCATTTATTTAATGTGGAAGCCCATCGCACCCATGATTTTGAGGTGCCGAAAGTGCGCAATGCCTTTCTCTATCAATGCCAATGTCAAACCCATGAATTTACCGCCCATCGTCATGGTCGTGCCGAACGCGGGACGCAATATCTTTGTCGCAGTTGTCGCGCGCCACTGACCTTTTTGAAAAAGAAGTAAATTCCTTTAATTACTCTTTACAGCCTTGCGCATAGGGTGCTTCGCGAAAGTGGTTGTAGTAAGATAGCGCGCATCTGTTTTTTGGTAATAAAGAATGACTTCTGAGATCGATCGTAAAGAAAAACTTGAGCTGAACAAGCTTCAAAAACGCCTCCGCCGTCTAACGGGCCAAGCGATTGCTGACTTCAACATGATTGAAGAGGGCGACAAGGTCATGGTGTGTCTATCAGGTGGTAAGGACTCTTACACCATGCTAGACATTCTGATGAACCTGCAACGCAGTGCGCCTATCAGTTTTGAAATCATCGCGGTGAACCTGGACCAGAAACAACCTGGTTTCCCTGAGCATATCCTGCCTGAATACTTGTCTCAGATCGGTGTGAACTACCACATTCTGGAAAAAGACACCTACAGCATTGTGAAAGAAGTGGTGCCAGAAGGTAAGACAACTTGTGGTCTGTGTTCACGTTTGCGTCGTGGTTCTCTTTACGGCTTTGCAGAAGAAATTGGCGCCACGAAAATTGCGTTGGGTCACCACCGTGATGACATTCTGGAAACCTTGTTTTTGAACATGTTCTTCGGCGGTAAGCTGAAATCCATGCCACCTAAGCTACTAAGCGATGATGGCAAGCATGTAGTGATTCGCCCATTGGCGTACTGTAAAGAAGCGGACATTGAGGAATACTCTTTACTAAAGTCTTTCCCAATCATCCCTTGCAATCTTTGTGGCTCTCAGGAAAATCTACAGCGTCAAGTTGTGAAGGAAATGCTTCAAAGCTGGGATAAACAATTCCCAGGCCGTGTGGATACCATGTTCTCAGCAGTTCAAAATGTGGTACCGTCTCATTTGGCGGATACTGAACTGTTTGACTTCAAGGGCTTGAAGCAATCGGAAGATGCATTTAAACGCTTAAATATTATCGAGCTTTAACTTTAAAGGAAGCAGTATGTCGATGAAGAAAATTCTACCAGTTGTTCTTGGGACGGCCGTATCATTCTCTGCGAGTGCAGCGAACACATTCGAAGGCAGTCTAAATAATGAAGCTGTGAAAGTTGATGTGAGTCTTGATCAAGGTAAATACTTTTTGGATCTTGGCGGCATGTACCATTCTGATGATGGCAAATATGGCTACATCGGTGCGCACATCGAGGACATCAATACTGCGAAAGATTATCCTGTTCAAATCGGTCTAGGTGCGCGTCTATTGGCGATTGACACGGAATACGATGTGGACAACGCAGGTATGGCAATGGCGTTAGGTGGTTTCTACCGTTACACCTTCCCGAAAGCAAACCGATTCAGCGTGCAAGGTTCTTTGTACTACGCACCTAAAGTCTTGTCGTTCCAAAATATCGACAGCGTTTACCAAGCGGAAATCCGTGGTGAATACCGTACATTGCGTAATGCTCGCGTATTCTTGCGCTACGGCCTGACTCATGTGGATCTAGAGAGCTACTCTGACGATCCAGACATGGACAAGAGCTTTGGTCTTGGTATTTCAACTACGTTCTAAGACGTGGTTGAAACCGATAAGCAATAAAAAAGGTGGCCTAAGCCACCTTTTTTATTGTGCGTGAGAAGGGAAGTTACTCGCCTTCAAATGCACATAATGCGAATACAGGAATATCCATTTCCTGGATCTTAGCACTACCACCCAGATCTGGAAGATCGATGATTGCCGCCACTTCTTTAATAGAGGCGCCTTGTTGCTGCAACAGCGTCATGGCTGCAACTAAGGTGCCACCTGTGGCAATCAGATCATCAAATAAAAGCACTTGTGCACCTTGGTGCACAGCGCCTTCTTGGATTTCTAATTCAGCACTACCGTACTCCAAGTCGTAAGCTTGAGAGATGGTTTTGCCTGGCAATTTACCCTTTTTACGAACCAATACCAAAGGCTTGTGTAATTCGTAAGCCAATACCGACGCAATCAAGAAACCACGAGCATCGATACAGGCAATGTGCGTGATGTCACTGTCGATGTAACGGTGTACATACGCATCGACCACCATGCGCAGACCTTTAGGGTCGCTAAAGATTGGTGTGATGTCACGGAAGCTGATACCTGGCTTTGGCCAATCTTCAACGGTACGAATTAAAGACTTAAAGTAAAAGTCGTCAAATAGCATAGGTAAACCTTAATAACTGCTTAATTAAACATGCTCAATGGTAGCACATTCGCCAGCGGCACCGACTAGTTTCTCCATTTCTGGAAGATTAATAATAGAGATCTCTTTGCCATCTACATCAATCAAGCCATTTTTCTGGAAACGTGTCATCACGCGGCTTACGGTTTCAACCGCAAGACCTAGGTAGTTGCCGATTTCACCACGAGACATGGATAGACGGAACGCAGTTGCTGAGTAGCCACGCTTTTTGAAACGGTGCGATAGATTCAGTAGGAAAGATGCGACCTTCTCGTCGGCGTTTTTCTTACCTAGCAATACCATCATTTGTTGGTCGTCACAGATTTTACGGCTCATCAAACGGAATAGCTGGTGTTTAAGCGATGGAATTTGCGAAGACAGTTGTTCTAGGTGTGCAAATGGGATTTCACAAACCGTAGTCGTTTCTAGTGCTTTAGCAGAAACAGGGTAATGGTTCTCATCAATACCACTTAGACCTACTAACTCACTTGGGCAGTAGAAACCTGTGATTTGTTCTTCGCCAGAGTTAGTGATGTTGTAAGTTTTAAGAGTCCCCGTACGCACCGCAAATACAGAATCGAACTCTTCACCTTGATGGAATAAGATTTCGCCTTTCTTTAGAGGGCGTTTACGTTCGATGATTTGGTCTAAGCGGTTAACGTCTTCATCCGCCAATGCAATAGGCAAACAAAGTGCGCTTAGGCTGCAGTTTTGACATTGCGAAGTCAATTTACTGTTAAAGCGGTTGTTTGAATTAGAAATTGCCATGGAAACTCTCCCTGAGCTCGATCGGGTAATTTATATAACTTTTGAAAAAGTAGAATTAGAAGTTAGGTATTTATCAAACGCCATGCAGACACAGCGTACGAGTAATCGTCCTACTTCTGTAATTTTTATTTGAACATCACTGTCTTGATAATATACCGTTATAACACCATCTTCCTGTAAATTGTGCAAAGAATTCAATTCATCCTGAAAATAGTCTTTAAAATCAATGCCAAATTTAGCCTCGATATCGCGGCTATTGAGTTCGTTGTGACACAGCAACTGCATAATCACGGCGTGACGAATACGGTCATCCTGACTACTGATGTAGCCCTTCATAATTGCCAACTGGCCATTTTCAATGCTGTTTTGGTATAACGACAGGTCAGTGTGGTTCTGGAAATAAGCGTTGCTAACTTGGCTGATGGCTGACACGCCAAATGCCAACAAATCGGTTTCTGCATGGGTAGTATACCCTTGGAAATTGCGCTGCAGGTGACCTTCTTGTTGCGCTTTTGTTAAGGAATCATCAGGTTTGGCAAAATGGTCCATACCAATGTAGACATAGCCTGCATCAGTCAGTTTATCGATGCTTAACTTTAACAACGCCAATTTCTGATCTGGCGATGGTAAGTCTTCCTCTAGGATACGTCGTTGTGGTGCGAAACGCTGTGGCAAGTGCGCGTAGTTAAACACTGAAATACGGTCAGGCGATAGCGCAATGACTTTATCCAATGTGGCGCTGAAACCTTCCAAAGTTTGCTTTGGTAAGCCGTAAATCAAATCAAAGTTGACTGAACGGTAACCAAGGTCACGTACATCAGCCATTACTTCAGTCACTAACTCTAGTGATTGAGTACGGTGAATGGCTTTTTGTACGTCTTCATTAAAGTCTTGAATACCCAAGCTGACACGGTTAAAGCCAAGGCGCTTCAATAGCTCTAGTTTTGAACGGTTCACTTCGCGCGGGTCAATTTCAATGCTGTAATCTTGAGTGCCGTCATTGACCAAATTAAAGTGTTCTTTAATGTTGTCAAACAGGGTTTCAAGGTTTTCTTCGCTTAGGAAAGTCGGCGTGCCTCCGCCAAAATGCAGCTGTGTCACAGGACGTGCTTGGTCAATCATCAAGGCACGCAAACGCATTTCTTCACCGAGTAACTCCACATACTCAGCGCCCTTATCGTACTGCTTAGTAACAATTTTATTGCAGGCACAGTAGTAACAAAGATGCGCGCAGAACGGCACGTGGAAATATAAGCTTAATGGCGATCGTGAGGGCTCAAGCATCTTACCGATCAATTCCATCTTGCTGATCTCGGTAGTGAACTGCGGGGCAGTTGGGTAAGACGTGTATCGAGGGCCAGCAAGGTTGTATTTTTGGATAAGTTTGGAGTCCCAAAGCATAACGACGTTTCCTATTAAAATTGCTAATGGGAGTTTACTCGCATCCTTGATTTACTCGCTGATGTAGATCAATTGTTGGCACTATCCAAGGTGAGAAAGCAGATTTTTCAAATAGGGAATGCTGTACAAACCGTAGACGATGATAAGAACACCGAAGATCCATTTTAAGTAGAGTTGTTGCCAAAGGGTCTTTAGCTGTTGCGCGAAGAGTCCAGCTAACAACATGGCGGGTAAGGTGCCTAGTGCGAACCCTAGCATGGCCGTCATGGAGAGTGAGATAGAGCCTAGTGACGTCGCCCATAATACGGTCGAGTAAACCAATCCACATGGTAGCCAACCCCAAACAAACCCCGCGGCGAGGGCTTGTGCTGGATTTTGAATCGGTAGAAAAGCCTTAGCCGCAGGCTGTATTACACGCCACATATGGCGGCCAAGTGACTCGACTTTAAGTATCAGACGCGAGAGACCGCATAAATACAGCCCCATAAACACCAGCAGAATGCCGGCAAAGGTACGCAATGGCACCATCAAATCACTGTAGTACTCAGACAAACCAAAATGCAGCGTCGTCGCGAGAACTAGAGTAAATAAGCTGTAGGAGCAAATGCGACCAAGGTTGTAAGCGACGATTTTCAGGGCGTTAGAGTGTTGCCCAACAGACAGCATCGATGCCAAGCCACCGCACATGCCTAAACAGTGTCCAGCACCTGCTAAACCAATCAACAAGCCACTAAAGAAAATAGAAATCACGACTTTTTATCCGTGTCGTCGTCTTCAAATAGAATGCGCTCGCCTTCGCGATTTAGGTCATCAAATTGATCGCCTTTGACGGCCCAGATAAAAATGATGACGGCGATCACCACAAAAATGGCGGCAATCGGGATGAGTAAAAATAGGCTTTCCATGTTTGTTCCTACAGTTTGTTAAGTCTGGTGGCATTGACCACTACAATCAGTGAGCTTAAGGCCATACCGATTGCCGCAACCCATGGGGGAATCATGCCGGCGATGGCGAGTGGCAAGAGGGTAGTGTTGTAGCCAGCCGCCCAGATCAGATTTTGTTTGATGATTTTACGGCAACGTTGTGCGGCTTTGAGCGCCGTTGGGATTGTCCCTAGGTGCTCACTTAATAAAATCGCATCGGCATGCAGCTTTGCCAAATCCGAGCTAGAGCCCATTGCTAATGAGGTCGTAGCACCGGCTAGAGCGGGGACATCATTTAAGCCATCGCCCACCATCAGAATGTCTTTGCTTGATTGCGCTTTGAGCCAATGCCATTTTTGGTCGGGCAAACAGCTGGTTTCAAAGTCATCGAACCACTCTGGTTCGAGAATACTCTGGGCTGATACCTTTGTGTCACCTGTTAGTAAGCTGACACGAATGCCTCGTTGACGCAGTGACTCAATCACAGTGCGCGCTTCAGGACGTAATACGTCACACAGCGTGATTTTGGCAAGCACTTGTTTGTCACCTGCTAAGTACAGGTCGAGCTGTGCTTGACCTGTATTGGTACTGGTTACCATAGGAAGTCCGATAGACTCCAATAAGGCCTGGTTACCAAAGTAATAGCGTTTGCCTTGATATTCGCCGCTGACGCCTTGACTAGCAAGGTTTTGAATCTGTTCAACGTGAGCCGGAGCAAATTGCTGGAAGGTTTTGGCAATCGGATGTTTTGAATGTTGCTCTAAACCACTGATCACAGACAGTACTTGATCTTTAGAATGGCTAGAGTCGAATAACTCTACCTGTGTAATAGAGAAGCTGCCGTAAGTGAGCGTTCCGGTTTTATCAAATACAATATGTTGAGTCTTTGCTAAAGCTTCGATCACATGGCCTCGGGTAATCAGAAAACCAGCACTTTTCAAAGAATTAGTCACCGTGGTCAACGCCACCGGAGTTGCCAGTGAAAGCGCGCACGGACAAGTGACGACCAGTACGCTGACCATGATCCAGTAGGCTTCGGCTTCCCCCATCCAACTCCAAAAACCGTAGGTTAAAGAAGCGGTAATCAAAACCGCAATAACAAAATAATGAGCGACTCTGTCAGCTATGATGGCAACTCTTGGTTTTTCACTAAGAGCACGTTCGGTAATGCGCGAAATGGCGGCCGCTTTGGTGTTTTGTCCGACTTCGGTAACCTGCAGCCGTGCTTGCTGGTCCACATTCACGGTTTGAGCGTGAATATTGCTACCAGCCTGCTTGGTCACAGGGCTATATTCCCCCGTCAGGCTAGACTCATCAACGCTGGTGAAATCACTTAATAAAATGCCATCCACAGGGAAGGTTTGTCCTGGCTCGATAATGGCAATATCACCGCTTTGTAGCTGTTGCAATGGGATGGTGAGCTCGCTGTCATCGCGCAGTATCTTTACCGCTGTCAGCGATGCGTGGTGATTGCCTGATAAACGGTAGGAGCGTGCCACGGTTTCTAAGAATCTTCCCATTAATAGGAAGAAGATAAACATGGTGACTGAGTCAAAATACACATGACCTGTTTCTGAATACAGCGCCATCACGCTGGAGGCATAGGCCAGCAAAATTCCCAATGACACAGGCAAATCCATGGTGAAATGGCGATTTTTTAAATCTCTTAGTGCGCCGCGATAGAACGGCAGTCCAGCGTACAGCACGACAGGAGTAGCAAAGATAAAACTGATCCAACGTAGCAGTTGGCGGTAGATATCATCCATACCTTGCATATCGCCAGCATACATGGCGATGGCGCTCATCATCACTTGCATCATGCCAACGCCGGCGATGCCTAAGCGAATGATGGCACGTTTCTTTTCTTTACGTTGCAGTGTGTCTTGCTCACCAGGCAAATAAGGTTGTGCGGTATAGCCAATGTACAGCAGTTCTTTAGCGATCTGCTGAATACTGATAATGCTTGGATCCCAAGTGATGGTGGCAATGGCACTGCTTAGGTTGACGTGAACCGATTGCACACCCGCTTGTTTGCTTAAATGCTTTTCAATCAGCCAAGCGCAGGCGGAGCAGGTGATGCCTGATAAGGATAGCTGAATGACGTGGCCGTCCTCACTTTGGTGGATATATTGATCGTAAAGACTTTTTTCTGCCAATAAGGCAAACACCGAGGTGTTGTCCTCGGTGAGGCGAGCGCCTTTTCCGTTATCACGGCGCTCGTAATACAGCGATAAGTCAGCGCCACAAATATGTTCCGCAATCGCTTGGCAACCAAAGCAGCAGAACTCTCGACGTTCATCTTTTAGAACACTGGCGATGTCTAAACCTGCAGGGATTGGATCCCCGCAGTGGAAACAAGCTTTGCTCATAGGTTGAAGTTTAAGCGATCGTGAATGTCACTGTTGATACGGCCATTTAATTGCCAACCGTTTGGTGATTCTAGGTACACGTTCCAAATACCTGATAAAGGCTTTTCTAGTTGAGCACGGTATTCATTAGGCTGAACTTGCATAAAACTAACACTGAAATCTTTGCTAGATACTGCCGCATGAGCAAACAGTGCAGTAATTTCTCGCGCGGTGGCGTTCTTGGTGGTGAGCAGTAGTTCGCCTGTTAGGTTATCAAGACGTAAGTTAGCCTCAATGCCCATGGCTTTAGCCGCTTCCCGTTGTGTAATGACTTGGTTAATAGCGAGACCTTCTTTGTAGTAGTCATCTTTCACCAAGTCGCTGGAGGAATTAAGCGCAGCGTAGACTTGCACAACCGCTACTAAAACAGAAGAAAGGGGAACGCAGATAATAAACCATGGCCAAAACTGCTTGTACCAAGGTGGGGTAACAACCGCTGTCGACATACAGGTACTCCAATATAAAAGCGAATAAGCGGTGATATTATCACCGCTTATAGATCATTATTTTGATACAGGACCAATAAATCGACTTTCTGTGATCTTTTCTACTGGATAATTCGGGTCTTGTGACTCAACTTTGAAGAAAATTGTGTTGCGTTGTTCGTGCAAGGCTGTCGGAGGTACTTGAATCGAGAAGGGCACTGCGCGCACTTCACCTGCGTTCACCTTAACGTTTTTACGACCAATCATATTCATGTTGTCCAAGCCTGAGACAGAGATTTCAAATTCATGGGCAGCTTGGTCCATGTTGATGACTTTAATGGTGTAGATGTTTTCGATCATGCCGCTTGGGGTGGTGTTAAACAAACGGTTTCGGTCACGGATAACATCTAGACCTAGGGCTTCACGATCCCCTGCAAAGTATAAGAAAGCGGTCACTACTACCAACATACACATGGCGTAACCAATCGCTTTCGGGCGCATGATGTGGGAGCTTTCACCCTCCAAACGGCGCTCGGTGGTGTAGCTTACTAGGCCGCGTTCGTAGCCCATCTTATCCATAATGGAATCACAGGCGTCGACACATAGGGCGCAGCCGATACATTGATATTGCAAACCATCACGGATGTCGATGCCGGCAGGGCAGACGTGAACACATAGATTACAGTCAATACAATCGCCTAAGCCTTGCTCTTTCGGATCGCTGTTACGCTTACGTGGACCACGAGCTTCACCACGATTGTAATCGTAAGAAATAACCATGGTATCAGGGTCAAACATTACCGCTTGGAAACGAGCATAAGGACACATATAGGTACAAACTTGTTCACGCATCCAGCCCGCGAATAAGTAAGTCGCACCGGTGAAAAAAGCCACCCAGAAGTAGGCCCATGGGTGAGCTTGAAAGGTAAACAGATCGACCACCAGTTCACGTACTGGGGTGAAGTAGCCAACGAAGGTTAAGCCTGTTAGCCAACCGAATAATACCCACAAGCTGTGTTTATTGAACTTCTTGATAAATTTGCTTTTCGACATGGGCTCTTTATCAAGTTTCATGCGGGCATTACGTGAGCCTTCGGTTTTTTCTTCGATCCACATAAACACCATGGTCCAGACGGTTTGTGGGCAAGTGTAGCCACACCAAACTCGGCCAAAGAGAGTGGTGACAAAGAACAGACCAAAGGCGCAAATGATCAAAACCCAAGCCAGTAAGAAGAAGTCTTGGGGGAAAAAGGTGATACCGAAAATATGGAACTGTCGAGCTGGCAGGTCAAACAGCACCCCTTGACGATCGTGCCAGTTAAACCAAGGTGTTAGGAAGTAGCCCAGCATTAACACCCACAGGGCGCGGGTTCGAATCTTTTGAAAAAAACCTGAAATGGCACGGGTGTAAATCTTTTTGCGCTTTTCATACAAGTCGAATTCGACGGTTTCTGGTTCGACATTTTGAACAGGTATTTTCTCGCTCATGCTGCTTTCCTTAACGTTCAACAGGCTCGTTTAAGTACTGTCTAATATTACAATTTTTAATAAAAAAAGGGTGCGCCTTTCGGACACACCCTTTTGATACACATCAGAGAATTACTGATTTGATAGGCTGTAGACGTAGCCAGCAACAACGTGCGCTTTGTCTTTGCCTAGGATGCCTTCCCAAGCCGGCATCTGACCGTTACGGCCATTGCGGATGGTTTGCATCACTTGCTGTTCACTACCACCATATAGCCAGATGTTATCTGTTAGGTTAGGTGCACCAAATAGATGGTTACCTTTACCGTCAGCACCATGACAAGCTAGACAGTTGGTGTTGTAAGTCTGTTGGCCCTGTTGTGCGGCTTGAGCATCGGTTTCACGACCAGATAGGCTTAGTACGTATTGCGCTACGTTATGTACGCCATCTTCACCCAACATTGGGCCCCATGCAGGCATGGCTGCGATACGACCGTTTAGGATGGTTTGAGAGATAGCGGCAGCATCACCACCGTACAACCAGTCATTATCTGTTAGGTTAGGGAAGCCGTAGCCACCTGTTGCCGCTGAACCGTGACATTGTGCACAGTTGTTGGCAAACAAACGTTGACCGATACGCATTGCCTGATCGTTTTGCGCTAGCTCTTCGATAGGCGTTTGCGAGAATTGCGCAAACATAGGACCAAATTCAGCTTCTGCTTTAGCAACCTCACGATCGTAAGCAGATTCTTGAGACCAGCCTAGCATGCCTTTGAAGTTACCAAGACCTGGGTAAAGCGTTAGGTAACCTAATGCAAATACCACAGTAATAACAAACATCCAGTACCACCAGCGTGGTAGTGGGTTGTCATATTCTTCGATGCCATCAAACTCATGACCGACTGTCTGAGTAGTTTCAGAGTTAAAGCGCTGTCCTTTGCGAACAATGGATAACAGGATGAAACTACCGAAAATAGAGCCTAGCGAGATCACAATGATCCAGCCGCTCCAAAAAGAAGTTAATTCATTCATTTTGTTTTCTTCTCCACGGATGACTCGCGCTCTGCGACACTTACTTCATCGTCGTCATCTGCGAAGGGGAGGTTGGCGGCTTCATCGAAACCGCTTTTACGACCCTTACTGAATGTCCACACAATGATTCCGATGAAAGCAACAAAGGCAATCGGAGTAGCAAGTGCTCTTAGCGTATTAATGTCCATGCTCTGACCCTATCGTTCGATCACTGTGCCCAGTTGTTGCAAGTAAGCAACTAGGGCGTCGATTTCACGTTTGCCACGCACGTCGGTTTTCGCTGATGCAATTTGCTCATCAGAGTAAGGTACGCCGACCATACGCAGTGCCGTCATCTTGTTAGCAGTGTCATTGCCATCAATTTTGTTTTCAAACAACCAAGGGAAGCTTGGCATGTTTGATTCAGGTACTACGTCGCGTGGGTTGTACAAGTGAGCACGGTGCCACTCGTCACTGTAGCGCTGGCCTACTCGAGCTAGGTCAGGGCCAGTACGTTTAGAACCCCATAGGAATGGGTGATCGTAAACAGACTCACCCGCAACACTGTATGGACCGTAACGCTCAGTTTCCGCACGGAAAGGGCGAATCATCTGTGTGTGACAGCTTAGACAGCCTTCACGTTGGTAGATGTCACGACCTTCCAACTCAAGCGCAGTAAGAGGTTGCAGATTCTCTACTGGCTGAGTGGTTTGTTTCATAAAGAATAGAGGAATGATCTCAACCAAGGCGCCGAAGCTGATTGCAACGACGATAAGGATGATCATGAGCCCCATATTTTTTTCAATTACTTCATGGCGCATGTGTTAAACCCCTATGCTGTTTGAGTTTCGGCGTTGAAAGCTTCAGTTTCTTGGCCTTTTGCCGAACGCACTGTCATGTAAGTGTTGTAAGACATTAGCAGCATACCTAGTAGGAACACGCCGCCACCTAGAACACGTACAAACCAACCTGGGTAACTTGCATCAACCGCTTCTACGAAGCTGTAAGTCAATGAGCCGTCATTGTTAAATGCACGCCACATTAGACCTTGCATGATACCGTTCACCCACATTGATGCGATGTATAGCACCGTACCAATAGTTGCTAGCCAGAAGTGAACGTTGATCAAACGAGTTGAGTACATCGCGCCTGGTTTTAGACCAAGAACAGCCGGTAGTAAGTGGTAAACTGCACCGATACTCACCATAGCCACCCAGCCTAGAGCACCAGCGTGAACGTGACCAACGGTCCAGTCTGTGTAGTGCGACAGCGCGTTAACTGTTTTGATAGACATCATTGGGCCTTCAAAGGTAGACATACCGTAGAAAGACAATGACACCACTAGGAAACGAAGGATTGGATCATGACGAAGTTTGTGCCAAGCACCAGAAAGCGTCATTACACCGTTGATCATACCACCCCAAGATGGTGCTAGAAGGATCAACGACATGACCATACCTAGACTTTGAGTCCAGTTAGGTAATGCTGTGTAGTGAAGGTGGTGAGGACCGGCCCAAATGTACAGAGAGATCAATGCCCAGAAGTGAACGATTGATAGACGGTACGAGAATACTGGACGACCCGCTTGCTTAGGTACGAAGTAGTACATCATGCCTAGGAAGCCCGCCGTTAGGAAGAAACCTACCGCATTGTGACCGTACCACCATTGCACCATGGCGTCCGCAGCACCTGAGTAAACCGAGTACGATTTAAATGCGCTTACTGGAACCACAGCACTATTACCAATGTGTAGCACGGCAACCGTGATGATGAACGCTCCGTAGAACCAGTTCGCTACGTAGATGTGTTTCATCTTACGTTTGGCAATGGTGCCGAAGAAGTTGATAGCGTAAGCCACCCAAACCAATGTGATCATGATATCAATTGGCCATTCCAGCTCGGCGTACTCTTTTGTTTGAGTGTAACCAAGCGGTAGGGTGATGGCGGCTGACACAATGATGATTTGCCAACCCCAGAAGGTGAATCCCGACAGAACGTCAGAGAATAGTCTTGCTTGTGTGGTACGTTGTACAACATAGTACGATGTCGCAAACAAGGCAGAACCACCAAAACCGAAGATGACTGCGTTAGTGTGAAGTGGGCGTAAACGTCCAAAATGTAGGTAAGGTATGTTAGCAAGTAGGTCTGGCCATACCAATTGTGACGCAATCAATACGCCGATAGCCATGCCTACTACGCCCCATACCACCGTCATAATGGTGAATGCGCGCACCACTCGATAGTTGTATGTTGGGTGATCAAAAGCTGTGCTCATAGTTTCTTCCACAAACCACGTTGAGTGATAGATCTTGTTAAAGATAATGCTGTCTTTATTGGAAAGGCGGGGTTCGGTACTTCGAATCAAACGAACGGAGCAGTCGGACCTTCCTTCTAATTCCAACAGCGGTAAACTAGCGAAATTGATTCTAAGTCTTTTCACATTTTAAAGAATAGGAGCACTAGTTGCTTTGTGGGTATTCCTTGTCACAGAGCAACGTTTTCAATCGATATGATGAAACTTTATCTACTTCATGGCTCAGGGGCTGGGCATCAGAGCGATTTTTTAAGCCAGTTCAAAACCCGTTTAGAGGCGGATTTGTCACTTAAAATTGAGCCAATAACCCTTGAATACATGAAGGAAATTGAACGAACTGGCAAAAAGCGCCCACCACCAAGGCTGCCGAAATTGATCGATGAAGTGGGGCAATTACTGGATAAAAGTACCCCGATCGTATTGATCGGAAAGTCGATGGGGAGTCGTATTATTGCCGAGTTGTGTCAGACTCATAACGTTAAGGCATGTGTGGCTATTGGCTTTCCTTTTTACCCCGCCAAAAAGCCTGAAAAGCATCGCTTGGATCACTTAAAAAGTAGTGCCGCGACTCCGTATCTTATTCTGCAAGGAACCCGCGATGCTTTAGGTGAGCCTGACTGGGTCATGCAGCAATCATTACCTGATAATGTTGAGCTTCAGTGGATTGAAGGGGCAGACCACGATTTTAATGTGCTTAAGCGTTATAATCAGTCGCCAGATCAAGTGCTGGAATGTCTGTTGCGTCAGATTCAGGTGTTTTTGCAGCGCTTAGCATTAATTTAGTGAAAGAGGGTAGCGGTTTGTCTGACCATGACCAAATTTTAGATACACAAGGGCTCTACTGCCCGGAACCTGTGATGATGCTGCATGGGGTGGTGCGTAAAATGTCGCCTGGGCAAGTGGTGAAAATCATTGCCACGGACCCATCAACTGAGCGCGACATTCCTAAGTTCTGTAACTTCTTAGGCCATCCCTTGGTGAAGCAAGAGCAAGAAGGCGAGTTGTATTATTATTGGGTACAAAAAAAGGTCAGCTAGCGCTGACCTTTTTTTGTTATGGCCTGTTATCTGCTTAAGCAACACGAATGCGTTTGCTGTTGGCGTATTCATGCTCCAACACATCGTTTAGCTTAGCGAAGCTAGTAGAGGTTGAAACATCAATGTTCAATTGCAGTTGACGCACGATGTCATTGGCTGAAACTAGACCGCGAATGCTCATGGTTTCCTCGTCTACCACCAACAGATGCTGGTGTTCATTGCTTTTCTGGCTGGTAATTAGGGATTCAATATCACTGTTGCTTAGCGACTTATAAGTGACCGCCAGCAAGTCCTCTTTAGAACGCATCAAATCGATGACGAGCAGTTCATCACGCACGTAGCCTTCAGCAATATGCTTAATAAAGGCTTCGTCAGATAAGTCCTCTAGGCTGATAATGCCAAGGAAGTTGTTTAAAGAGTCCACGACGATTTTCATACGCACGTGTTCTTTCTTCATTACATCCACCAGTACTTCAGCGCGAACGTTTGGTTCGATCAAACGTGGGCTTGCATCTTTGAAGTCTGTGAAAACGCGAAGCGCAGGTGTGTATAAACCAATGTTTTGTTCAACTTCAGGCCAAGTTAGGTCATGAATGTCTTTTGTAGAAGTGTAAGTAAGAGTTTTCATAGGAAGTACCTCAATAATAATTAATTCAGTAAATAAAAAAGTGAACTGGAAATAATTACGCTTTCGGTGGGCCGCGACAGAACCAACTAGAAACGACGTTGATAGGTTGAGATTCCTCAGCCCAAGTGATCTTACTGCGGTTGGGTTCGCAGCGTTCTGTCAGGGTGGCAGATACTATGGCGTGGTCAATGTCAGGAGCCACTTCTGCACTGGGTACTTCGTAGACGGATTCAAGTAAGCCGCCCTTTAATAGGCTGCGCTCAGTGCTATCTACAGCCTTAACACTGACACTGAATAACAGTACCAGCGGAATCAGCAATGTAACTAGCAACGTATGAATCATATGAAGCGCCTTTTTTTGAATAACAAATTCAGAATAGCCTGAAATTCAGAAGTTTGACAATAGTCAATTTTCGCTTTTCTTGTTTGGGCGAATTTATTTCAATATATGCATCAATAAATTAAATGGCATCGCATTAGGTGCAAAATCTTAAAAAAATAGAGTAAATCAACGGAGGATTTCGGCCAAATTTAGATATAATGCGAGGAGTTTCTTCTCCTATTTAAAGGGCGTTAACACTGCTATGGACACTAATCCGTTCGCGCAAATTTTTGATCCGGTCAATGTGGTTACTCTGGCGATTTTTTTTGGCTGCTGGTGGGGCTATGCGTTCTATGCCCAATACAATTCCAAGCGCCGTACCTGTTTAGTGAGTGTGTTGCACCAATTTCGTTTGGCGTGGATGTCGCGCCTTCTACGTCGAGATAATCGCATTGCAGATGCGTCGGTCATGGCGAATTTAGAGCGTAGCAGTCTGTTTTTTGCGTCCAGTAGTTTGCTGATCATTGCCGGATTATTTACCGCCTTTAGCTATTCAGAGCAGGCCATGGGCATTATTAATGACTTCTACTTTTTGGCTCCCATGAGCCAAACAGAGTGGGAGTTGAAAATCATCGTTTTGGTGGTGATTTTTGTGTATGCCTTTTTTACCTTTACTTGGTCAGTGCGGCAGTACAACTTTTGCTCAGTATTAGTGGGCAGTGCACCCTTGGCAACTGAGCGTGGCGTCGAGGAAAGTGAGCGTGAACTGTACGCCATGCATATGGCTAAAGTGTGTAGTTTGGCGGCCAACCAGTTCAATTATGGATTGCGTGCTTACTACTTTGCTATGGCATTTTCCGCTTGGTTTCTTGGGCCTTATTTTTGTATGGCTGCTAGCCTGATGGTGGTGGCGGTCTTGTATCGTCGTGAATTCCGTTCCAAAACCTTTAAAACTTTAAGTCGTGGACTCGTAATTAAATCCCATGCTTCCTAATTTTCCGAAACAAGTATCTGATGACAATCCACCTGTAAATCGTACGGTACAGGTGGACGATCGTTTATACGAATATCTGATTAAACACTCCGTCAACGAGCATCAAGTGCTTGAGGCGCTGCGTCGTGAGACAGCGCAATACCATATGGCGCGCATGGCGCTTTCCCCAGAAGTGGGACAATTCCTTGGTTTGTTAATTGCCCTACAAAACCCTAAAAAAGTGTTGGAAGTCGGTGTGTTTACTGGCTACAGCACCATTTCTATGGGCTTGAAGCTTGCTAAAGACGCCAAGCTACTGGCGTTTGATAAAAAGCAAATGTGGCTCGACATCGCCAATAAACACATTGAAATGGCGGGACTTGCAGAGCAAGTTGAAACTCGCTGCTGTGATGCTAAAGCGTCCATGGAAGCGTTACTGGATGATCAAGCAGGTACGTTTGATTTTATTTTTGTCGATGCCGATAAGGCCAATCTGTTGGCTTACTATGACATGGGTAAGCAACTGTTGCGCTCGGGTGGCTGTATGGTGATTGATAACACCCTGTGGTGGGGCAATGTGGCCGATGAAGCATTTGATGACAAAGATACTCGTATCGTACGAGAGTTAAATGACCGCGTTCATCAAGATCCTGAGGTGGATTCTAGTCTGCTACCCATCGGTGATGGTTTCACAATTATTCATAAACGCTAATTTTTAGTCTTGAATTATTTTCCCATGCCTCCATATCGTTAAACATCATCAAGTTATGCGCGTTAGCGCGTGTGTTGTAAACGAAGGAGCATGGGGAAACATGACAACTGAAACTCAAAAAGAAACCTTAGGATTTCAGACTGAAGTAAAACAACTGCTTCATTTAATGATCCACTCTTTGTACTCAAACAAAGAAATCTTTCTACGTGAGTTGATCTCAAACGCATCAGACGCAGTGGATAAACTACGTTTTGAAGCGGTCTCTAACGCAGATCTTTTGTCTGACGATCCAAATCTACGTGTACGCATCGGTTTTGATGCGAACGCTGGTACCATCACGATTGATGACAATGGTGTGGGTATGAGCCGTGAGGAAGCGATCTCGAACCTTGGTACTATTGCCAAATCCGGTACCGCTCATTTCCTTGAGCAACTTAGCGGTGACCAAAAGAAAGACAGCCAATTGATTGGTCAATTTGGTGTGGGTTTTTACTCGGCATTTATCGTTGCCGACAAGGTAACCGTTGATACACGTCGTGCAGGCAGTGATGAAGCGGTACGTTGGGAGTCTGAGGGTACTGGCGACTTCACTATCGAAGCGATTGATAAAGCAACACGTGGTACTCGCATTACGCTTCATCTAAAAGAAGAAGGTAAAGAGTTCGCTGACAACTGGCGTCTACGTGCTTTGGTGTCTAAGTACTCTGACCATATTTCAATTCCGGTTGAAATGTTAAAAGTGCCAATGCCTTCCTACGATGAGGAAGGTAGCATCAAAGAGGCGGACGATTCTGAACCAACTTGGGAAGCGGTCAACTCAGCGAAAGCACTTTGGACTCGCCCACGCGCAGAAGTAAGCGACGAAGAGTATCAAGAATTCTACAAGCATGTGTCTCATGACTTCCAAGACCCACTGAAATGGTCGCACAACAAGGTGGAAGGTAAGCTTGAGTACACTAGTCTGCTGTACATCCCTGCCAAAGCGCCTCAAGATCTTTGGAACCGTGACATGTTGCGTGGTCTGAAGCTTTACGTTCAGCGCGTATTCATCATGGATGATGCGGAAGCCTTCTTACCGCCATACATGCGTTTCGTCAAAGGTGTAATCGACTCAAATGATCTGTCTTTGAACGTTTCTCGTGAAATTCTTCAAAACGACAACGCTGTCGACTCAATGCGTTCGGCATTGACTAAGCGTGTGCTAGACATGTTGTCAAAAATGGCGAAGAACGATGCTGAAATGTACCAGAAGTTCTGGGATGAGTTCGGTAACGTGCTAAAAGAAGGTCCAGCGGATGACTTTGGTAACAAAGATAAAATCGCTGAACTACTTCGCTTTAGTACCACGCATACAGACAAGCCAGCACAAACGGAGTCATTAAAAGACTACGTTGAGCGTATGCCTGAAGGTCAAGATAAGATCTACTACATCTACGCTGAAAACCACAACACAGCGAAAAATAGCCCGCACCTAGAGGTGCTGCGTAAGAAGGGCTATGAAGTGTTGCTACTAAGTGATCGCATTGACGAGTGGATGATGTCATCGCTACGTGAGTTTGATGGTAAGTCTTTCCAAGACGTCACCAAAGGCAAGCTCGACATCGAAGTAGAAGAATCTGCAGAACAGAAAAAAGAGAAAGAGCAAAAGGCTGAGCAAATCAAACCATTGCTAGATCGCATGAAGTCTGTTCTAGAAGAAAAAGTCACTTCGGTGAACAGTACCGATCGTCTAACTAACTCGCCAGCGTGTTTGGTGGTGGGTGAGTTTGATATGGGTCTACAAATGCGTCGTTTGCTGGAGCAAGCGGGTCAACAATTGCCAGAATCTAAGCCATCATTGGAAGTGAACCCGGATCACCCGATCGTTCAGAAAATGGATGCGGAAGCGGACGAAGATCGCTTTGCAGACATGGCTTGGCTATTGTACGAGCAAGCGACCCTTGCAGAAGGCGGTCAATTGGATGATCCTGCAACGTTTGTCTCACGTATGAATAAGCTGATTGTTCAAATGTCGAACTAATCAGCGTTCACTTAAAAGCCCAAGCATTATGCTTGGGCTTTTTTGTTTAAGGCGAGAAAGCCTGTTTCTTAGTAACAAGCAAAGACAAGGAGGTCTTATGCGCACTATTGCACTAGCTGCAATCCTATTGGCGTCGTTCACCGCTCATTCCCAAACGGTTCAGTTGGCGAGGGTCTATGCCGAGGAGACGGTATCCGATTATTTAATCAGTGAAAAGTTAGATGGCATCCGTGCAATTTGGGATGGGCATCAGCTAACCACTCGACAAGGCAATCCTATTGTTAGCCCTGCATGGTTCACGCACGATTGGCCAGAGGTCTGGCTGGATGGCGAATTATGGGCCGGCAGAGAGCGTTTTAATGTTGTTCAAACAACTGTGTTAGACAATCAGCCCGATGAAGCTCAGTGGCGTGAAATTCGTTATATGGTGTTTGATGCGCCCAACTATAAGGATGTATTTGAGCAACGGGCAAAGTCCTACCTTGAACTCATTAAGCAAACCAATAGCGCTTTTATAGAAGGCATAGAGCAGCTGCAGTTACAAAGTTCTGAACAGCTCTATGCTTTGCTCGATCAGGTAACGGCGGCCGGAGGCGAGGGGTTAATGCTGCATCGCAAAGATGCTTTGTTAAAAGATGGGCGCAGTGATGCGCTATTAAAGCTTAAGCCATTCCAAGATGCGGAAGCCAAGGTGATTGGTCATGCTTCGGGTAATGGCAAATATGAAGGCATGATGGGCGCTTTGTTAGTGGAGTTAGCAAGCGGTCGACAGTTTAAAATTGGCACAGGCTTCTCCGACCTAGAAAGAGCCAACCCGCCACAAATTGGTGATTACGTCACCTTTCGGTATCAGGGGCTAACTTCTACAGGGTTGCCTCGTTTTGCGAGCTTCGTCAGAATTCGCAAAGGACCGTTTGAATTTAGAGAACCAGAATAGTAATGATTGATGTCTATTGTTTACCTGGCACCATGTGTAATGAGTTGCTATGGCAAGATCTGTTGCCCCATTTACCTAGCCATATCAATATTAAGCATGTAGTCATCCCGAATCTGGGTAGCATGTCTGACATGGTGTCTGGTGTGCTTGCACAGTTACCAGCTGAGCCGGTTAATCTATTAGGTTTTTCTCTAGGCGGGTATCTGTTGAGTGAAATTGCCCGATTAAGCCCAGAGCGCATTCGTTCGGCCATGATGTTGTCAAACAGTGCAAGTGAATTGCCTGAGAGTGAAAAGCAACAACGCTTACAGGCACTGGAATGGGTGTTGAAGGTTGGTTATCGCGGCATTCCTGTGAAAAAAGCAAAGGCGATGATGTCTCCAGATAATGCTCTAAATGAAAAGCTTGTGGATAAAATCTTGGCAATGGATAAAGCGCTAGGGCAGGAGGCTTTTATCGCGCAATTACAAGCCACTATTGAGCGTCGTAATAATATGGATGCAATCGCTCGCAGTCGTCGGCCTTGGTTGGTGTTAGCGGGTTTAGCAGATCAATTTGTCAGTGCAGAAACTTTGAAGCGCTTAGCTCAGCTGGAGAATGTTGCGGTTAATGTGGTTGCTCAAAGCGGTCATATGCTACCGCTTGAACAGCCAAAGTGGGTCGCCAATAAAATGGCGACCTTTTTCTCTTAATCTGTTGCTTCTATTTAAGGGTAGAAGGGTTAAGAACAGAAAAGATCGTGCAGTTTCTGGATTAACTCTTTCACTCGACTGTCGCCAATAGAGTAAAAGATGGTTTGTGAGTCTCGACGAGTGCTCACTAGGCCGTCTTTACGTAGCACAGCTAAATGCTGTGATAGGGCAGATTGACTTAGCAGCACTTTTTCATTCAGTGAGCCCACAGACAACTCGCCTTGAAGTAGGTTACAAAGAATGATCAATCGGTTTTCGTTGCTTAACGCTTTTAGGAAGCCGGAGGCTTCGCTGGCGCGGTCTAACATTTCTGAGATAGTTAATTCTTTAGGCATGATGTGTAGTTCGAGTTGCTAGTTATTAGTATAGTGATAATCACTTTCACTTTATATCAAATACAAATTTAAAAATAAATAATCCACTTCTCTTGTGGATAAGGCTGAGGGTAGTTGGCGTAAAAATCCTTTTTTTGGTTGTCGACCCTCAATCTGGTTAATGTGTTAATACATGAGCTTCTATAGGTTGAACTTAGCCCATACTGGCGCGTGATCAGATGGCTTTTCTAAACCGCGAATATGGTAGTCAATCCCTGTTTGGTCAAGATGCTCTATTAAAGGTGCACTGGCTAAGATGCCATCTATGCGAAGACCACGTTTTGGTGTGTCTTCAAAGCCTTTTGAGCGGTAATCGAACCAGCTGAACAGCTCTTGTGAGTCGGGATACTGATGACGATACGTATCCGTCAATCCCCAGCCTAGTAGGCGATCAAACCATTCCCGTTCTTCTGGTAGAAAGCTACATTTACCGGTACGTAACCAACGCTTAGCATTTTGTGGACCTATGCCAATATCCAAATCCTGTGGTGAGATATTGAAGTCGCCCATGACGATAACTTGCGCGCCCACAGACTCTTTTTCAAGGTAATCCATCAGATCTTGATAAAATTTACGCTTCGCTGGGAATTTTGTTTCGTGATCTCGACTCTCGCCTTGTGGGAAGTAGCCGTTAAGGACTTTCAGTGGACCATTTGCGGTCTCAAATGTGGCAATGATCATGCGACGTTGTGCGTCTTCATCATCGCTTGGGAATCCGTATTCTACTTTAGTAGCTGGTGCTTTACTGAAAATAGCCACGCCATAGTGTGACTTTTGGCCGTAGTAGTATGCGTGGTAACCGATTGATTCAGGAATCTCGTGAGGAAAGGCATCATCATGAACTTTGATTTCTTGCAATCCGATGACATCAGGTTGTTGGGTATTAACCAGTTCCTCTATTTGATGAGGTCGAGCTCTTAAGCCATTGATGTTAAAGGAGACCACTTTCATAATAATTTTTTATTCCTGACCTGCTGTGAAATTTTACAAATGGTTACAGATTAAAGTCTTATTGACAATAGCTTGTTCAATTTTCTCGAATAGCTATTCAAAAAAGTTGTATTGAAAAATTCAACTTGACCCCAATTTAAACCAGATATTTAACCAAAAAGGCTTTTTAGTTATGGATTACCAATATGATCTATTCGTGATTGGTGCTGGCTCTGGTGGCGTACGAGCGAGTCGTGTCGCTGCATCAAAAGGATTTAAAGTGGGGGTAGCTGAATCACAAGCCCTTGGCGGAACTTGCGTCAACATTGGCTGTGTGCCCAAAAAATTGTTTGTCTACGGATCTGAATACAGTCATGTGGTAAGCCAAGCAAAAGGCTATGGTTGGCAGTTTGCGCAACCAACATTTGATTGGGCTACTTTGCGTGACAACAAAACTAAAGAAATTGAGCGTTTAAACGGTATCTACAAGAACCTACTAGAAAACCCTGGTGTGACCATTCATAAAGGTTACGGTGAGCTTGTCGATGCGCACACGGTTAAAGTCGGCGAAGAGCTGATCACAGCAGAGCGTATCTTGGTCGCCGTAGGTGCTAAACCATTTATCCCAGAGTTCCCTGGCAACGATCTGGTGCTGGTGTCAGATGATATGTTCTTCCTAGAGGAACTGCCTAAATCCATCTTGGTGGTGGGCGGCGGTTACATCGCAGTAGAGTTTGCTGGCATCTGCAACGGCCTAGGCGTTGAAACGACTCTTATGTATCGCGGCGACAAACTGCTACGCGGCTTTGATGAAGATGTGCGTGACTTCGCCACCAATGAATACGCTCGTGCAGGCGTCAATGTAGAACTAGACAGTGATGTAGAGGAAATCGAATCAGTAAACGGCCAAAAACAAGTGACGTTGAAAGATGGCCGTACTTTGATGTTTGATGAAGTTCTATACGCTACTGGACGAGTGCCGAATACCGCTTCTTTAAACCTTGAGAAGGTGGGTATCGAGACCACTAAGAACGGTGCGATTGTAGTCAATAACCGCTATCAGAGTACGGTTGAGTCAGTTTACGCGATTGGTGATGTAACCGACCGAGTACAACTGACACCGGTAGCCATTAAAGAAGCCATGGCACTGATTGGATATTGGTTTGATGGTGTGGAACCAAACTTTGATTACGATAATATTCCCACGGCAGTATTCTCACAGCCGCCGATCGGGACGGTTGGCTTGTCGGAGCAAGAAGCTGAGCAAAGAGGCTTTGATATCGATGTCTACCAAACGGATTTTCGAGCTATGAAACATACGCTTTCAGGTGCGCAAGAACGTACCTTTATGAAGCTGATTGTGGATCGTGCAAACGATAAAGTCCTTGGTGCGCACATGGTAGGTGACTACGCCGGTGAAATTATTCAAGGCTTGGGCATCGCTTTAAAAGCGGGAGCCACCAAAGCTCACTTTGATTCAACGGTTGGTGTGCACCCAACCAGCGCCGAAGAGTTTGTCACCTTTTCAGCTGGATCGTTGAAAAAGCGTTAAGCAAAACATACAGTCTATAAGCCGTTTAATGTCCTATTAAACGGCTTATTTATTTGGAGAAGTATAAAAATGAACCAATGGTTAGAGTCCCTGGCGCCACAAGCGATTTGGAGACAGTTTCGAGTATTGTGCGATATCCCGCGCCCGTCCTTTCATGAGAAGGCATTACGTGACTATTTGTTTGATTGGGCTGAGCAGCTGGGCATGAAAGCCTATGTTGATCCCGCTGGCAACTTGATCATCTACAAAGCCGCCAGTGCTGGTATGGAAGATCGAGAAACTGTGGTTTTGCAAGGCCACCTCGATATGGTGGCACAGAAGGAATCCGACTCCACTCATAATTTTGAAACCGATCCGATTCAAACCTTTGAGCAAGATGGCTGGGTGCACGCTAAGGGCACGACTTTAGGAGCGGATAACGGTATCGGTGTTGCCGCTATATTGGCGATATTGGAAAGCCAAGACATTGCTCACGGCCCGCTAGAAGCCGTGTTTACCATTGAAGAAGAAACCAGTCTGCGCGGTGCCTCTCAGTTAGAAGAGGGCATTCTTAAGGGTAAGCGTATGCTAAACCTAGACTCTGAAGATCGCGGTGATGTTTACATTGGTTGCGCTGGTGGTATGGATATTAATGTGAGCCACCGTTTTGCCAGCGAACTGAACGAGCAGTTTGATAGCGCTGTGCGTATCAGTATCAGTGGTTTAAAAGGCGGACACTCGGGTCTTGATATCAATAAAGGCCTAGCCAATGCCAACGTTTTATTGGTGCGTTTGTTAAATGATTTAAGTGCAGAGATCGAATTTGGTCTATCTGAATTGGTTGGTGGCACGTTACGAAATGCGATTGCTCGTGATGCCTATGCCATATTGCAGCTAGCTGCCGAGGATCTAGCATTCTTTGAGAATTGGTTAAGCCAGCAAGCTAATCTTATCGCTACAGAGTTTGTGGATACGGATCCTAACTTATCGATTAAATCGTTACCAGCCAGCTCTGCTGCGCACTTATCAAGTTCTACTCAAGAACAACTGCTTCAAGCATTGCTGTGTGCGCCAAATGGTGTGCATCGTATGTCACCTACCTTGGCTGGCGTGGTGGAAACGTCTTGTAACTTGGGAGTCATTGAACTTCATGAACAAAACGATTCCATGGCTTTCTCCGGTTGCTTGTTAGTGCGCTCATTGGTGGATAGTCAGACACAGTATTTAGCGACTGTGGCTAAGGCACCATTTGCTTTGATTGGCTGTGAGGTGAAATTAGAAAATGGCTACCCAGGTTGGAAGCCTGAGCCTTCATCGACGTTGTTGCAGCAATTTGATCAGGTGCATAACGCAGTAATGGGCTTTACGCCTCAGGTCAAAGTGATTCACGCGGGCCTAGAGTGCGGTATCATCGGAGCGAAATACCCTGGCATGGAAATGGTGTCCTTTGGTCCAAATATTCGCGGTGCGCATTCGCCGTCAGAACGTATGGAAATCAGTTCTGTGGCCGAGTTTTGGCAGATTTTAGTGACCCTATTGGCACAAACGCCTAAAGCAGCAAGCGCATGAAGGATTGTTCCGTAAGTCTCGATGGGCACGTGTATCACGTGCCCTCTGGGCAAAACCTCTTAGCGCTCTTGTTAAAGCAAGGTGCACTGATTCCACACAGCTGTTTGGCGGGGGCGTGTGGCAGCTGTAAGCTGTATCAAGCCAATGGCACGCCAATCTTGGCCTGTCAAACCATGGTAAATCAGCCGCTGGAATTACTTACTAAACCAGTAGAGCGTTTTACTGTGGCCCTAGCGTCCTATCAAGTGGAGCTGCAATCAGATCAGTGGTGTAAGGTGCAGGCTCATTGTTCGTTAAGCTTGCCTTTGGGGGCCGTGTTTCGCTGGCAACTTAATGATGAAGTAGGCCGATCCGTCAGTTGCAGCATCACTGGCGATTTGCTGACGTTTTACTTTCCGACACGTTTGATAGACCAGCTTTCAGAAGTTCGTATTGAACAGGGCGCTCAGCGCGCACAACTGGATATTTCGGCGTCTCATTTAATCTTATATTCCTCGGGTAATCAGGTCCTGGCAGAGGACCTCTGCCGCGTGATGCAAGCTGCAGGCTTTGAGCAAAACGTTCTCATTGCCCCTATCGATTTAACTAGCAAACCTGCGGCGTTATCCTTCCAGCGCTTCGATAAAGCCTTGGTGCTAAATGATCAGCCAGCTTCTTTAGAAGAGCTAGAACAATGGCTTAGCGACAGCCGCTGTCGTGTTGCCGAATTTACCTTTATGACACATTCAAATTAATGAAAATTTTACACACATCGGATTGGCACCTAGGCCAGAGTTTTATGGGAAAAAGTCGTTTAGAAGAACATCGACTTTTTATTAATTGGTTGGCTAGCACTGTTAAAGAGCAAGGGATTGAAGCGGTGATTTTAGCCGGTGATGTGTTTGATACCTCTACGCCGCCAAGCTATGCCCGGGAGCTCTATCATGATTGCGTGGTGCAACTGAATAGACTGGGTTGTCAGTTTATCGTGGTGGCCGGCAATCATGATTCCGTCAGTGTGTTAAATGAAAGCAAAAGTCTGCTGGCCAAGTTAAACGCCTATGTGGTGACCCGGCCAAGTTGGGAGAACTCAGAAGATTCAGTGCTATCTCTGTATGATCAAGCGGGTGATTTAGCGGCCTTGGTGTGCGCCATTCCGTTTCTGCGCGCGCGGGATATGGTGCGTTACGAAGCGGGACAATCGGGTTCTGACAAGCAGTTGCAATTAGCGGAACAAATACAGGGTTATTACCAGCAACAATATGACTGCGCTCAGTCTATCTCGACCGATGTACCTATCATTGGTACAGGGCATTTGACCATGGTCGGTGGTGAAAAAACCGAGTCCGTGCGTGATATCTATGTGGGCAGTCTTGAGTCGTTATCGCCTAGTCTGTTGCCAGCTTTCGATTATCTAGCCTTGGGGCATATCCACAAGCCTATGCCGGTTGGCGGACATTCAAATTGGCGTTATTCCGGTTCGCCAATGCCAATGAGTTTTGATGAAGCGAATAGCCCAAAGTCCGTCTGTGTTTACGATACTGTAACACGACAAGTAGAGCGTATCTCGATTCCTGCCTTCCGTCAGTTGCTAGCACTAAAAGGCTCTCGTAGTGAACTGTTGAAGCAGGTTGAGAAACTGGATGATGAGCAAAATTTAGCGATTTGGCTGGATATCACGGTTAACGAAGATATTAATTTGGGGCCTTTTCAAGAGAAGCTGACTGAGCTGTGTGATGGTCGCAATATTGAAGTGGTGAAGGTTCAACGTACGCGTAAAGCGGCGAGCTTGTTTGATGGTAGTGGTGAGACTTCAACCCTAGAAGATATAACCCCAGAGGAAGTATTTGATCGCTTGTTACTAGAAAAAGAAATTGAGCAAGAACGTGCTCAGACTTTGAAGCAACTCTTTACCAGCATAGTGAATGATCAGGAGACTCAAGCATGAAGATTTGTTCGTTACGCTTTGAGAACTTGAACTCTTTAAAAGGGAAGTGGTTTATCGACTTTGAAGCGGAGCCTTTCAAAGATGCTGGTATTTTTGCCATCACAGGCCCAACAGGCGCCGGTAAATCGACCTTGCTCGATGCTATTTGTTTAGCGCTTTATCATCAAACCCCGCGGGTCAGTGTGTCCCAATCAGCCAACGATGTGATGACCCGACATACGGGTTTTTGCTCGGCAGAAGTGGTGTTTGAAGTGAAAGGCAAACGCTACATTTCCAGTTGGGAGCAAAAACGGGCGCGTAATAATCCAGAGGGAAATCTGCAGCCTATCCAATGCAGTTTAAGCCTTAGTGATGGTTCAGTGTTGGCGGACAAAATCGCCCAAAAGCAAACGCAGATTGCTGAGATTACCGGTCTTGATTTTGCTCGCTTTACCCGCTCAATGATGCTCGCTCAAGGGGGCTTTGCCGCGTTTTTGAATGCTAAAACCGATGAGCGTGCGGAGCTTTTAGAAGAACTAACGGGTACCGAAGTGTATGCGGATATTTCTAAACGTATCTTTGAAAGGCACCGTGAGCAAAAGGCCCAGATCAAACAGCTAGAAGCGGTACAAGCCAGCCATAAATTAATGGATGAAGACGAATGGCAAGCGTTGCAGGAACAGAAGTCAGCCTCTGAGCAGCGCAAAAACGAATTAGACGTTGGCCTGAAAGCGTTACAAAAGGTGCTGGATTGGTATCAACAGGCGGAACGTTTGCAGCACAAGTTAAGTCTGCAACAGCAGCAGTCTGAGCAAGCGGCGCACCATCTTGTGGCCATTGAATCGGATAATCTTCGTCTGCAAGCTGCCATCGAAGCACAGAGAATTGAGCCTGACTATCGAGCGTTGCAGAAGGCGCAGCAGACTCTGCAAAGTCAACAGCAACTCGAGTCCGAGCTTGTGCAGCAGCAGTCAGCTGCAGAGCGTCAGATGGCGCAACAGCAAGATCAAGTTCAGCAAACCGATGGGGCCTTTACACAACAAAAAGTTCAACAAGAAGAGTTTGAACAGGCCGCTATTAGCACTTGGTTGCCTTTGGAAGCCGATCTTGCGGCATTACAGCTGTCGTTTACGGAAGCGAATAAGCGCCTTGAAACCAGTCAAGGACAATTGCAGCAATTGGATGGGGATCGACAACGACTGTTGCAAAAAAAACAGCAGTTAGATGTTGAGCGAGAGACGCACACGCAGGCCTTGGTACGCTGGCATGATGGTGCGAAAGCTGTAAGTCTAAAAGAGAAATGGCAGTTGCAGTCTGAGCGCATAGCCGGGCTCACTCAGCAACAGACTGAGCTCAAGCGCTTAGCTCAGCAAATGCAGCAGGAACAGACTCAGCTTGCTGCGCAGTGGCAGGCAGACAAGCAGCATAGCAATGCCTTGTTAGAACAGAAAAATCAGTTAACGACTCAAATTCAAGAAACGCAGGAAGCACTAAAGCGCCTGCTCAATGGCCGTCCTTATCAGGTTTGGTTAGAGGAATTGGAGGCGCTTTCGAAGCAACAAACAGATTTGCAGGCACAATATCAGGCCGCCGAACGTTATCAAACATTACAGCAGCGTCATCTCCAAAGTGTTACTCAACAGGCTGATCTGCAGACTAAGTTGGTGCAGCTATCGGAAAAGAAAAACACCACTGAAGCCTCCTTAAACGCCTTAGCTCAGCAGATAGAGGATCTAGATCAGCGTATCAAGCTGCAGCAACGTGTGGTCATTTTAGAGCAAGAACGTGAACGCTTAGAGCCAGGCTGTCCCTGTCCATTGTGTGGTGCCCAAGAGCATGACCTCACCTTGGTAGAAACCTTAAGTCAGGATCATTCCTTAGTTGAGCGCTTGCAGGCCTATCGCGAAGAGCAGGTGTGTTTTCAGCAAACCTTGCAAAACGATCATCAAGAGATAGCGCGTCTAAACGGCTTTTTAGAATCTTTATTGCCGACACTTCAAAGTATTGAAGCGGAAATGGCGGATTTAGCGCAACAATTCGAGTTGCTTAGTAAGTCCGATGTCGATTTAGCCTCACTGCAGCAGTCGCTGTTTACCGTTGGCAAAAAGATAGAGCGCTATAAAGAGGCGAGTCACTATTATCAAACACTTGAGGCAACACGTCGTGACTTGTCAGAACAGTTATCGAACCTGACTCAGGCCGTGCATCAAAACGACATGCTGGTTCAGCAGAAACAACAGCAAGCGCAGCAATTGTCACAGAGGCTAACGGATAACGAGGCACTTTTTACACAGAATGAGCTGGATATCCAGTCAATGTCTGATGGGCTTTGCCAGTCTATTTCAACCTTGTTAGCGGATAAATCGCTGCTAAATGATGCGCCAAATGACTTAAGCGCTGTGCTAAAGGCATTAGAGGCTTGGCAAATGGCTCAGCAACAGGTGCAGCAGATTGAGCAAAAAACTGCCGAATGTGATTGGCATCTTGAACAAATGGCTTTGAATGGGCAAAGCCTGCAGCGCCAATATGAAATGGACACGGCCCAACATCAACAACTGCTGGAGCAGTTTGCAAAGCTCAAACAGCAATATCAACAGGGCTTGTCAGGTCATTCGGTGCAACAGTGTCGTAGTGACTTGGCGCAACAATTAGAGCTCGCTCGACAAGCAAAAGAGGCAGCCCTGACAGCCTCGTCTGAACACAAGCTGCGACAGATGCAACTTAATACCCGACTGGAAGAGATAAAGGTTCAGTTGCAGCAGCAGCGACAGGAATTGGAGCGATTGGATGGCGAATGGCAACAGGTCTTGTTTGGATCCGGCTTTGACGATTTAGGCGCATGGAAGGCAGCACTATTACCACAAGCGGAGCAAATACAGCTTGAACAACAGAAAAAAACGGCAGAAAGTAACGTGCAGCAAAGTCTTGTGTTGATGGCGCAGATCCAAGTTGACGTAGCGTCACATCAAGACCTGTTTGAACAATTGCCTAAGATTGAAGCCTTTGACGGTTTGCCTGAGCTAAGACTTCGCTTTGAGTCTCAACAAACTTGTTATCAAAATGTGTTAGTTGAGCTCGGACAGATTGCAGAGCGCCTTCAGTCCGAGGAGAATAAACGACGGTCGAATCAAACCATGCTGCAGGAAATTGCTGCGCAGAAGGCTGAATTTGAATGGCTAGATGATCTTAACGGCTTGATTGGCTCGGCAGACGGCGCTCGTTTTAGACGTTATGCACAAAGTGTCACCCTAGATCATTTGGTATGGCTGGCTAATCGACACCTAGTCACCTTACATGGTCGTTACCAGTTAGGACGTCAGAAAGGGGAAGGTCTTCAACTAGAAGTGATTGACCGCTGGCAGGGGGATATTACTCGTGATACGAAAACGCTTTCTGGAGGCGAATCATTTCTGGTGAGCTTGGCCTTAGCGGTCTCATTATCGGAATTGGTCTCTCATAAAACATCGATTGATTCGCTGTTTTTGGATGAGGGATTTGGTACCTTGGACAGCGAAACGCTTGATGTGGCGTTAGATGCTTTAGATCGCTTAAACAGCACGGGTAAGACGATTGGGGTCATCAGTCATGTCGAAGCGCTAAAAGAGCGCATTCCTGTTCAGTTACAAGTTAATAAACATGCTGGTTTGGGGGTTTCGACGCTGGCTGGATCGTTTCGTGGATAAAAATGTATGAACAATTGTTGTGCCTTACTTTTCCCCAGAAATGATAGTAAAACCTTGTAAATAAGCTGTAAAAAGTTTTTAAAATCAGTTGCTTATGGGTTTGGTTCAAATTGCGCACAGGTGCACTGTTAAGGCACAATGTTACGACAGTTTGTGATTTGTTTGCATAGAATTGCTTCATTTCTACTTGTATGTTGTTAAAATAGCGTATTGCGTAAACTATTCTGTTTATAAACGCTACTGCTTTGATTTAATTAAGGAAATTCTTTAGATGTCAGATAATGACTTTCGCCTCAAAGGGAGTGTAGTGACCACGGTTTTATTAGAGGTCAAATCCCCGAATCTGGAGCAGATCGAGTTGGGGTTGAAGGAAAAGATTGCTCAAGTTCCTCAGTTTTTTAATCAAGCGCCTCTTATTATCGACATTAGTCAATGTTCGACAGCACTTTCATTGGATCAATTTCAGGATTTGGTCAAAATTTGCCGTGAATTAGGGTTGGCTGTGATTGGCTGGCGCGCTGTTGAAGAGGCTATTCCGGCTTGGCGTTTTGATTCTGAATTGCCTTTATTGCCCAATGCTAACAGTCGTCAAATTAATGTTAAGAATGAAACGCCTGCACCGGCAAAAGATCCACATGTGGTGATCAAAACAGTAGTTGAAGAGCGTGAAGTGACTCAGCCTACCAAAATGATCACCAAGCCAGTGCGCTCTGGTCAGCAGATTTATGCATCGGGTGATCTAGTGGTGTTGTCTCAAGTGAGTGCCGGGGCAGAGGTCTTGGCCGAAGGGAATATTCATATTTATGGAGCCCTGCGAGGTCGCGCGTTGGCTGGAGTGAAAGGTAATACTTCGGCGCGTATATTTTGTAAGAACATGGAAGCAGAGCTGGTCGCCATTGCTGGCAATTTCATGCTGAGCGACGCACTGCAAAAAATTATTTGGAAAGATGCCGCGCAAGTGCTATTAGTGGATGAAACATTAGAGATCGCCTCACTATAGGTTAGGGCAAAGGCTAAAAGAATTAAGTTTCGGGGGATATATAGTTGGCTAAGATTATCGTCGTAACCTCAGGTAAAGGTGGGGTGGGTAAAACAACATCCAGTGCAGCAATTGGTACTGGTTTGGCAATGAAGGGTCACAAAACAGTTATTATCGACTTTGATGTGGGCCTACGTAACCTTGATTTGATCATGGGCTGTGAACGCCGCGTAGTTTATGATTTTGTAAACGTGATCAATAAAGAAGCCACTTTGACGCAAGCCTTGATTAAAGACAAGCGCACCAAAGATCTCTACATTTTGCCAGCGTCACAAACCCGTGACAAAGACGCGCTGACAACGGAAGGTGTAGAGGAAGTGCTTAACGAGTTGTCTAAGGACTTTGAATACATCGTTTGTGATTCACCTGCTGGTATCGAAAAAGGCGCGCAAATGGCGCTTTACTTCGCTGACGTTGCAATCGTGACGACTAACCCAGAAGTCTCTTCTGTGCGTGACTCGGATCGTATCCTTGGCATTTTGCAGAGTAAGAGTCGTCGTGCTGAGCAAGGCTTGTCGCCAATTGAAGAGCACTTGTTAGTGACACGCTACAACCCTGAGCGTGTGTCTGAAGGTGAGATGTTAAGCGTTGCAGACGTAGAAGAAATTCTAGCAATTCCGCTATTGGGGGTGATTCCTGAGTCTGAAGCGGTATTGAAAGCGTCTAACCAAGGTACACCGGTTATTCTTGATGCACAGGCGGAAGCGGGTCAGGCTTACTCTGATGCGGTAGATCGTTTATTAGGTGAACAACGTCCATTGCGTTTCACTGACGTGCAAAAGAAAGGATTCTTCAAACGACTATTAGGAGGCTAGCGTGGGAATTTTTGATTACTTCAAAAGTAAAAGTGAACCAAGTTCGGCATCAGTCGCCAAGGATCGTTTGCAGATCATTGTTGCTCATGAACGTAGTCGTCGAACACAGCCAGATTACCTTGAACAAATGCAGCAAGAAATCATTGCTGTGATTCGTAAGTATGTTCAAATTGAAAGTGATGATGTGCAAATTCAACTGGAAAATACCGATGACTGTTCGGTACTTGAGTTGAACGTGACGCTTCCTGAAAAGAACTAAAAGGCTAGCCGCTTTAATCCGTTGATTGAGGCGGCTGTGTTTTTATTAACAATAGTTCTCACTTCCAAAACAGCCCTTTAAGCGAGTATGATTGTCTCTTCTCCGTGTGAAGTAGACCTATGAAATACCTAGTTTCGCTTATATCTCTATCAGCTCTACTGTTGGGCTGTCAGCCAGCTTCCCAAAGTTCCGTAGTTCAAAATTATCAGCAAGTACCACGACAAGATCTGCCTGTTGCAATGGATCATCCGAAGGCAAAGCTTGGCAGTCAGCTGTTTTTCGATCCCAATCTTTCCGTTGGACGCAATCAGTCTTGTGCTAGCTGTCATGATATTTCTCGTGCCTTTACGGATGTGCGTCGTGAGACTTTTTCGGGTGCTTTGTCTCTTGGTAGTGACAATGTCGCGACGGGGGGGCGTAATGCGCCAGCGGTGTCTTACGCAGCTTTAACACCACCTTTCCATCGTGCTAAGTCGGGTGAGTATCGTGGTGGTCAATTCCTTGATGGCCGAGCCAATGATTTGGCACAGCAAGCGGCAGGGCCTTTTACCAATCCGGTCGAAATGCAGATGCCGAGCGAATCGGCAGTGGTGGATCGGGTGATGGAAAGCCCTGGTTATACGCAGCAATTTCAAAAGCTGTATGGCAACAAAATCTTTGCTGATAAGAATCGAGCTTTTCGTGCTATTACCGATGCCATTGCGCATTTTGAACAAACTGAACTGTTTATGCCGTTTGATTCAAAATATGATCGTGTTATGCGTGGAGAGGAGCAATTTACTGCGCAAGAGGAGTTGGGCAAAACCTTGTTCTTCTCGCAGCAGTTCACCAATTGTAATGCTTGTCACCAGCTGAATCCTTCACCCTTTTTTAAGCGTGAGCCCTTCACTAATCATGAATATCGCAATATTGGTGTGCCGGCCAATGCCGAATTGAATCTGGCTCGTGCAGATGAGGGTTTGTATGCCAATCCTGCTGTTAACGATAAGGAGCAGCGGGGTAAGTTTAAGGTGCCGACACTGCGTAATGTGGCGATCACAGGGCCTTATATGCACAATGGTGTGTTTCAAGATCTGCGCACGGTAGTGCTGTTCTATGATCAATATAATAACCCGGTGCGCAAGCTTAACCCAGAAACGGGTAAGGCTTGGGGGCAGCCAGAAGTGCCTGAAAATGTCGATACGAAAACACTCACTCAGGCTCCGGCGCTAGATAATCGTCGCGTAGATGCATTAGTAGCGTTTCTGAAAACGCTTACCGATCAACGTTATGAATCATTGCTAGAGCAGAACTAGGCACTGAATAGAGGCTCTAGCTTCTTATTGTTTCCCTCTCAACGGCTAGACAGTCCAGTTGTCTAGCCGTTACATTCTAAGAGTTAATAGATAACTCGAGAGGGAACGCAGTTCATGAAATACAGTCAATTAGGTCGAACTGGTGTAGAGGTATCAAGAGTGTGTCTTGGTACCATGACCTGGGGTAAGCAAAATACCCAAAAGGATGCGGACGAGCAGTTAGCATTCGCATTAGATCAAGGTGTGAATTTCATTGATACAGCAGAGATGTATGCTGTCCCGCCTTCTCCTGAGACGTACGGTAAAACGGAGTCTATCATCGGTGATTGGTTATCTCGTCATGGTCAGCGACGAGAAGAGTTTGTTTTGGCCACTAAGATAGCAGGCAATGGCTTGTCTTGGGTGCGTAATGGTGGAGATGTTACCGCTGAAGCCATCATTAGCTCAGTGGATAATTCGCTAGCGCGCTTAAAGACTGACTACATCGATCTCTATCAAATTCATTGGCCGAACCGTACCTCACCGCATTTTGCCAAACACTGGCCTGATCGTATTAATTTCACATCGGTTGATAGCGCATCTCAGTCTTCGCAAATGCTAGAAATACTGCAGGCGTTAGGGGAGTGTGTTAAAGCGGGTAAGATTAAATATTTCGGCTTATCCAATGAAACGCCGTGGGGCATTAATGAATACCTGCGTTTAAGTGATAAATATGATTTGCCACGAGTCGCTTCCATTCAAAATGAGTTTAGCTTGTTGCATGCCAAAGACTGGCCATATTTGATTGAGAATTGTGTTCGTGAAGATGTGGCTTACTTGCCTTGGTCACCATTAGCAGCGGGTGCCTTGTCGGGTAAATACATTGATGGTGCACGACCTGAGGGGAGTCGCTGGAGTTTTGCGCAGCGCAATGGATTGTTCCGTGATACGGAAGCTTCCAACGGGGCGATTAAAGCCTATAAAGAGTTGGCTGAATCGTACGGCTTAACCGCCTCTCAAATGGCGCTGGCATGGGTGGATCGAGTGGATGGTGTCACCTCGACAATTATTGGTGCAACGAAAATGTTTCAGCTAGAAGAAGATATGAAAGCGTTTGATCTGATTCTAAGTGACGCTCTGCAGGCGGATATCGCTGCGATCTTTAAGCAATATCCAATGCCTTACTAAGCAGCCCTTTGTGCTGTGAGTGATAGGTATAAAAAAACCCGGCATCAGCCGGGTTTTTTGTGTCTTAACTGTAGGGCTGATTATTTTTCAGCTTTCTTAGCTTTAGCAGCTTCGATTACAGCTTCTGCTACGTTAGCAGGACATGAAGAGTAGTGAGAGAACTCCATAGAGAACTGACCACGACCAGATGTCATTGTACGTAGGTGACCGATGTAGCCGAACATTTCAGATAGTGGAACGTCTGCTTTGATACGAACGCCAGTTACGCCAGCTTCTTGGTCTTTGATCATACCGCGACGACGGTTCAAGTCACCGATTACGTCACCAACGTGATCTTCTGGAGTGAACACGTCAACTTTCATGATTGGCTCAAGAAGTTGTGCGCCAGCTTTTGGAATAGACTGACGGAACGCGCCTTTCGCAGCGATTTCGAAGGCAATTGCAGAAGAGTCAACCGCGTGGTAACCACCGTCGAATAGCTCAACTTCAACGTCTAGTACTGGGTAGCCAGCTAGAACACCTTCCTGCATCATAGACTTGAAGCCTTTCTCAACTGCAGGCCAGAATTCTTTAGGCACGTTACCACCAACAACTGTTGATGTGAACGTGAAGCCAGAACCTTGCGCACCAGGACGGATGCGGTAGTCGATCTTACCGTATTGACCAGAACCACCAGACTGTTTCTTGTGCGTGTAGCTATCTTCAACAGCTTTAGTGATTGTTTCACGGTAAGCTACTTGTGGTTGACCAACGATTAGGTCTACACCGTAAGTACGTTTTAGGATGTCTACCTTGATGTCTAGGTGAAGCTCACCCATACCTTTAAGGATAGTTTCACCTGATTCTTCGTCAGTCTCAACTTGGAAAGATGGGTCTTCTGCAACCATTTTACCGATCGCGATACCCATTTTCTCGTTGCCGCCTTTGTCTTTAGGCTGAACAGCGATAGAGATTACTGGCTCAGGGAAGATCATCGCTTCAAGAGTACATTCGTGCTTAGGATCACATAGAGTGTGACCAGTTTGAACGTTCTTCATACCGATAACGGCTAGGATGTCACCCGCTTGAGCTTCAGTGATTTCTGTACGATCGTTTGCTTGCATCTCAACCATGCGGCCGATACGCTCAGTTTTACCTGTTGCAGAGTTAAGTACAGTGTCACCTTTCTTAAGACGGCCAGAGTACACACGGATAAACGTTAGGGCACCGAAACGGTCGTCCATGATCTTGAATGCAAGTGCTTTTAGAGGCTCGTCAGCAGATACGATTGCTTTCTCGCCAGTAGGCTCACCAGTTTCAGGATCAGTTAGATCTTGTGGGTCAACTTCTGTTGGGTTTGGTAGGTAGTCAACAACAGCGTCAAGTACTAGTTGCATACCTTTGTTCTTGAATGCAGAACCACAGAATGTTGGGAAGAATGCTAGTTCGCGAGTACCTTTACGGATACAGCGTTTGATGTCTTCGATAGATGGCTCTTCGCCTTCTTCTAGGTAAGCCATCATTAGATCTTCGTCTTGCTCAAGAGCAGTTTCGATCATCATTTCGCGGTATTCAGCGACTTTGTCTTCCATATCCGCTGGGATATCTTTAACTTCGTAGTTTTCTGGAAGACCAGAGTCGTCCCATACGTAAGCTTTCTGAGTTAGGATGTCAACAACACCAACGAATTGATCTTCTTCGCCGATTGGAAGAGTCATAACAAGTGGGTTAGCTGCTAGAACGTTTTTAACTTGATCTACTACACGGTAGAAGTTAGCACCTAGACGGTCTAGTTTGTTAACGAAGATAATACGAGCAACTTCTGACTCGTTAGCGTAACGCCAGTTAGTTTCTGATTGTGGCTCTACACCACCAGAACCACAGAATACACCGATACCGCCATCAAGTACTTTCAAAGAACGGTATACTTCTACTGTGAAGTCAACGTGTCCAGGTGTGTCGATAACGTTTAGGCGGTGGCCTTTCCATTCACAAGTTACGGCTGCAGATTGGATTGTGATACCACGCTCTGCTTCTTGTTCCATGAAGTCAGTAGTCGATTCACCGTCGTGTACTTCACCGATCTTATGGATTTTACCAGTAAGCTTAAGGATACGTTCAGTAGTGGTAGTCTTACCCGCGTCTACGTGGGCGAAGATACCGATGTTTCTGTAAAGTGATAAGTCAGCCATTACATTACTCTATAAGTGTAGGATGAATTTTTCGCATAGTTAGTATACAAGACTTTTCAGCGAACTAGTCAGGTATTCGCGCGTATTCTATTATACTTTGCTAGGGCAATAAAAGAGGAACACCGTTAACCCCCCTATATTTATGGGATTATTTTCTATTAATCGCGTCTCAAACGGTCGGAAATGGCGATTGGGTTGGGGTAGCAGAGAATAACCACATAGGTCGAAAGGGCAAAGGTTAGAATGGCGGTTGCCTGAATGACATGACTTGCCTCTACTCCGATTAGTCCTAAAGATGTCGCTAAGTAAGCGATTAATAAAGAAAACTCACTGACTTGCCCAAGGCGAAAGCCAACTTCCCAACTGGTATTTTTGTCTTCTTTTAAGCCTTTCAATAAATAGCGAAACACGGTGGGTTTGGCGATCATGGACAGCAGTGCCAAGGCTAGGGCAGGCCAAATCACCAGACCTAACAGGTCTAAGTTGAAGCTTGCGCCGATCGAGAAAAAGAACAAGATTAAGAAGAAATCCCGTAGTGGTTTTAGGTTGATGGCAATGTACTGTGAAATGGGGGAGGTAGCTAGCGCGACGCCGGCAATAAAGGCCCCCATCTCGGCTGATAAGCCTAACACTTCAGCAGCGGTAGCCATAGCAAGACACCAGCCAATAGATAACAAAAAGATGTACTCATGAAAGCGGTCGAACTTGCTGATGAGTGGCAGTAAAACGTACTTTACAGCTAAAAATGAGCCAATGATTAGGGTAGGTAGACCAACAATAGGCATCAAATATTGCTGCATGCTATCGCCACCGTTTGCGCTGTTGCCGATCGCGACAAGAGCAAGCAATACCGCAATGGCAATAATATCTTGCAGCAGTAACAGGCCTACTACAATTTCACCGGTATGTTTGTGATGCAGTACGGTGGTGGGTAATAGCTTGATGCAAATAATGGTGCTTGAGAACATCATGGCGAGGCCAATGATGATGGCTTCCATTTCAGTGTAATGAAAAGCTTTTGCTGTAAGATAGCCCAGTGCGGCAAAGGCTAGGGAAGACGAAATGGCAACCCAAGAGGCCTTTTTCAGCATATTGAAAAGATGGCTGGGTTGCATATCGAGTCCCAGCAAAAAAAGCAGGAAGATAATGCCAATATGCGACATGCCGTCTAATAGTTTGGGTTGATCAATTAGCTGTAAAGCGTACGGGCCGAATAGTGCACCAAGAGCAATGTAGGCAAGAATCAGAGGTTGCTTAGTGTAAAGGGCAAGTGAGGCGACCACGGCCGCCCCAGCAAAGATAAGAAAAAAAGAGTGTACGATGTTTACATCCATATCTTGCCCTCAATTCGGTATTACCAAGAGCTAGATGATACCTTTTTTCTGCGTGTCATTGGAAACAGTAGGCCGAAAATAGCACCAACAATTAATGTGCCTGCGCCGATCAAGAACCAGCGTTGCTCGATAGAGGAGTTCATGGCTTCATTCTGTGCAACCAAAGTATCTACTTGTTGCTGCAGAGATTGGATCTTGTAATCTGATTCTTCGTTGGCTGTTACAATAGCTTTGGCTTGTTGTGCCAATTCAGAGACGCCGTTTAACTGATTTTCTAGGGCCTGTTTTTGTGAAGTGAGTGTTTCAACGGATGAAACAAGGTCAGCATTCACGTCTTTGGTTTTCTGTAGTGTTTCTTCGGCGTTTACTTGTGCTTCTTTAGCTTGAGTGAGTTGGTTTTGAAGATGAACCAACTGATCGCGGCTGACGCGATCATCGGTGATAAAGTAGCTCGGTAGCCAGCCTTCGTTGCCATCAGGAGTACGGACTTTAATGTGGTCGTCACGGCGATCTAACACGGTTAAAGGTGTGCCGCTTTTAATCCCGCGCTCGGTGGCGCGCGAGTCGTTGCTTATCCCTTCGCGGATAGCGACGAATTGAATGTCAGAAACATAAACCGTTTCTGCCTGTGCTGAAAGTATAACGCTAAAGGAAGCCGTTAATCCGAACAGTAGTTGTTTTAGCACGTGAAGACCCTTTTACAATCAATTACTTGTAACGAGACAATAACGCTACTATGGCTTTAGCGCAACAACTAGCTGGTCTGCTTTATAAAGGGATTGTGTCAGTAATATGTAAAACAAAAAAGCGCAACCGAAGTCGCGCTTTTTGAGACTGGCTTAATCTTAAAATTAAGCTGCGAAGTTCGCTGCTGCGAATTCCCAGTTTGCAAGTGCCCAGAAACCTTTTAGGTAGTCAGGACGTACGTTGCGGTAGTCGATGTAGTAAGCGTGTTCCCACAGGTCAACCGTGATCAAAGCAGTTTGACCAGCAGTCATTGGTGTGCCAGCGTTGCTAGTGTTAACGATTTCTAGAGAACCGTCAGCGTTTTTCACCAACCAAGTCCAGCAAGAACCGAAGTTGTTCACTGCTTTGTCGCTGAATTCAGCTTGGAAGTCTGCGAAAGAGCCCCATTTTGCGTTGATTGCATCTGCTAGAGCGCCAGTTGGCTCGCCGCCGCCGTTAGGGCTTAAGCTGTTCCAGAAGAAAGTGTGGTTCCAGATTTGTGCAGCGTTGTTGAATACGGGGCCAGCTGGAGCAGAAGTGATGATCTCTTCTAGAGACTTGCCTTCGTACTCAGATCCAGGAACAAGACCGTTTAGCTTAGTTACGTAAGTGTTGTGGTGTTTGCCGTGGTGGAACTCTAGAGTCTCAACTGACATGTGTGGTTCAAGAGCATCTTTTGCGTAAGGTAGAGCTGGTAATTCAAAAGCCATTTCTTTTCTCCTTGCTTTATTGTAATGAAAAGTGCTTGTGATCAAGCAGTTAATGGTGCTTATATACTAGCATTGAACATTTGAATATTATATTCATTCTATTTGTATGGTTATTTATTCCCATAGATTTTCATAGTTGTACAAAGATTATTGGCCGAACACTTTATGCGAAAAGATGATGATGTTGAGATTCCAAGCTTAACGCTTGATCAAGACGAGCTTAATGACCGAACCTCGACCAGCGCCACTGCCCAAAGGGCAGGAAAACAGCGCCTTAACCCGCCTCCAGCGAAGCCTAGTGGCTCAGTTCAAGTGGTCACTAAAAAGCCAAGTCTGGGTTTTGTGTACTTCCTATTGCTACTAATAATAGGTGGTGCTGGGGCTGGTGGCTACTGGCTTTGGATGGAAAATCAAAAGCTACGTGACGAATTGTTAGGCGCTCGTAGTCAAATTCAGGACTTGGATAGTCAATTGGTGGCCGCCGATGTTTCTAACAGTGAGTTGGGGACTACGGTAGAAGAAACGCTTAAGAATCATGAAGGCGAAATTCGTAAGCTGTGGGGAGTGGCTTACGATCGTAACCGCACCGCAATTGCGACCAACGATTCTAAGATTGAAGTGCTTGAAGGTAAGTTGGCCGATTTGCGTGAAGTGGTTTCCACTCAAGGTAAGCGCGCTGCGGTGCAGGCGGATGCCTTTAATGAAATTGAAAATGGCTACAACACCATGATCAGTACGGTCGCTACGCTTGAAACGATACAAAAAGAGCAGGTTGCTAAAGTAGCTGATCTATCCTCTGAAATAGGTTCGGTTATCAAGCAGGCAGGTGATATAAAATCTCAGAGTGATCGCATTGCGGCATTAGATGGTCAGTTGAAATCTTTAAAGCAGAGCTTAGAACGCTTGACCACTCAAGTCAGTCAGCAAGGTCAAGGCTTGGATAACTTAGCAAAAGCACCGAGCGCACCCGCTGTGCCTTCTAATTTAGGATCTCGTTTGGATAATACTGAAGAGGCGATTCGTTCAATTGATGAGTTTCGTCCACAAGTGTTGCGTGAAATTAACAACTTGAAAGCTCAAGTTCGCCAAATGTCATTGGAATTGAGTATGGCGAAAGGTGGTTGATTTAGTCATCGATTAGCAGTGTTGATGTAGATCAAAGAAAGGCTGACTTGTTCAGCCTTTCTTGTTTTTGGCATAAGGAAAATGCTGAGCAATTCGCTAGAATTCGCGCCATATTCACTCCTCTATAAAGATTTATTATGACCGAATTGCTATCTCCTGCGGGTACCCTTAAAAACATGCGCTATGCCTATGCGTACGGTGCTGATGCAGTTTATGCAGGCCAGCCTCGCTACAGTCTGCGTGTACGTAATAACGACTTCACCATGGCTAATCTTGCGCAAGGTATTGAAGAGGCGCATGGTCTAGGTAAGAAACTGTACGTAGCTACCAATATTGCGCCACACAATGCCAAGATTAAGACTTTTATCAAAGACATGGAGCCTGTAGTTGAAATGGGGCCAGACGCTTTGATTATGTCAGACCCTGGTTTGATGATGCTGATTAAAGAGAAGTGGCCGGATATGCCGATTCACTTGTCAGTGCAGGCCAATGCGGTGAACTGGGCGACGGTTAAGTTCTGGCATAACTTTGGCCTAGAACGTGTGATTCTGTCGCGTGAGTTGTCGCTTGATGAGGTAGGTGAAATTCGTCAGATGGTGCCAGAGATGGAAATCGAGACGTTTGTTCACGGTTCTTTGTGTATTGCCTACTCTGGTCGTTGTTTGCTGTCGGGCTACTTTAACCGTCGTGACCCGAATCAAGGTACTTGCACTAACTCATGTCGTTGGCAATATGATGTGAAATCTGCAGTGCAAGACGAGAATGGTGATATTGTGCCGGCGGATGGTAGTCACTTAAAAGGTGTGCAGAGCTTTGATCCATCTGAATTTACTGCACCGACTTTGGGTGAAGGTAAGCCATTTGATGATGTTGTGTTGCTGCGTGAGCAAGGGCGTGAAGGGGAGTTTATGCCTGCGTTTGAAGATGAGCATGGCACCTACATCATGAACAGCCGCGATTTGCGTGCTATTCAACACGTTGAGAAGTTGATTGAGTTGGGCGTGCATTCCCTAAAAATTGAGGGTCGTACCAAGTCGCACTTCTATGCCGCGCGTACCGCTCAGCTGTACCGCAAAGCGATTGATGATGCGATTCATGGCCAGCCATTTGATATGTCCTTGATGGATAAGCTGGAAGGCTTGGCGAACCGAGGTTACACCGAAGGCTTCTACCGTCGCCATGTGCACGATCAATACCAGAACTACCAATACGGCAACTCGATCTCAGATCGCCAGCAGTTTGTTGGTGAGATGTTGGATTGGAATAACGGCTGGTTGACGATTGATGTGAAAAACCGCTTTAAGGTAGGGGATTCGATTGAGTTGATCACGCCAACAGGCAGTATGATTTACAACATCGAAGCGATGGAAAATTTAAAGGGTGAAACTATGGCGGTAGCACCTGGATCTGGTCATAAAGTACGTATTCCATTGCCGTACCAACCGGAGCAATTGGAGCTTGGTTTGGTGATGCGTAATCTGCCAAACGGTTTCTAAGTCTGCTTGCATTGATTTGGCTCCCAAAAAAGGCTCATTATGAGCCTTTTTTAATATCTATATGCTATGAAAATCTAGTTGGGCTGGTTTTTATAACTTTCTGGCATGTTATAGTTAACTAAATGCCGAAGCCTTTTAATATTTGGACGAGATAATATGACAGTTACAGAGGCAAGACTGACTCACCTTAAACAGCTTGAAGCTGAAAGTATTCACATTATTCGTGAAGTGGCCGCAGAGTTTGACAATCCGGTCATGCTGTATTCGATTGGTAAAGATTCAGCGGTAATGCTGCATCTTGCTATGAAAGCGTTTTACCCAGGTAAGCCGCCTTTCCCACTATTGCACGTTGACACAGGTTGGAAGTTCAAAGAAATGATCACGTTCCGCGACGAAATGGTTGCGAAGCTTGGTCTTGATCTTCTAGTGCATCAAAACCCAGAGGGTGTTGCTCAAGGTATCGGGCCATTCACTCATGGTAGTGCAGTACATACTGACGTTATGAAAACTCAAGGCTTGAAACAAGCGCTTGATAAATACGGTTTCGATGCAGCCTTTGGTGGCGCGCGTCGTGACGAAGAGAAATCACGTGCTAAAGAGCGTGTGTACTCTTTCCGTGATAAGCAACACCGTTGGGATCCAAAAAACCAGCGTCCAGAGTTGTGGAACATCTACAACGGTAAGGTGAACAAAGGCGAAAGTATTCGTGTGTTCCCTCTGTCTAACTGGACGGAATTGGATATCTGGCAATACATCTACCTAGAGAGCATTCCAATTGTTCCTCTTTACTTCGCTGCAAAACGTCCAGTGGTTGAGCGTGATGGCGTTCAAATCATGGTTGACGATGAGCGTATGCCATTGAAAGAAGGCGAAGTGCCAGAAATGAAATCAGTACGTTTCCGTACGCTTGGCTGTTACCCACTAACAGGTGCGGTAGAGTCAGAAGCGGACACGCTACCTGAAATCATTCAAGAGATGCTTTTGACTAAGAGTTCAGAGCGTCAAGGCCGTGTCATCGACCACGATTCAGCGGGTTCGATGGAAGAGAAGAAGAAGCAAGGTTATTTCTAAGGCTAGGAGTTGTAAGAATGTCTCATCAATCAGAAATGATCAGTCAAGATATCCTTGGCTACCTAAAACAGCATGAAGAAAAAGATCTACTTCGCCTTCTAACCTGCGGTAACGTAGACGATGGTAAAAGTACCCTAATTGGTCGATTGCTACATGATTCTAAGTTGATCTATGAAGATCACTTGGATGCTGTAAAACGTGACAGTAAAAAATCTGGCACACAAGGTGAAGAAGTAGACTTGGCGCTACTTGTAGATGGTCTGCAAGCAGAGCGTGAGCAAGGTATCACGATCGACGTAGCTTACCGTTACTTCTCAACTGAGAAGCGTAAGTTCATCATCGCCGACACACCTGGGCATGAGCAGTACACACGTAACATGGCGACAGGCGCGTCTTCGTGTGACTTGGCGATCATCTTGATCGATGCTCGTTACGGTGTGCAAACGCAAACACGTCGTCACAGCTACATTGCTTCGTTGCTAGGTATTAAACACGTTGTGGTTGCGATTAATAAAATGGACTTGGTGGGTTTCTCGGAAGAGAAATTTAACGAAATCCGTACAAGCTACCTAGAGTTTATTGAGCAGCTAGGTAACCGTAAGCCTGAAGATGTTCACTTCGTACCAATGTCAGCGCTTAAAGGTGACAACGTAGTAAACGCATCTGAGCAAACGCCTTGGTATCAAGGTGGTCCTTTGATGGAGATCCTTGAGCAGGTTCAAATTAACCGTGATGTGAAGAGTGATTCGTTCCGCTTCCCAGTACAGTACGTAAACCGTCCAAACCTAGATTTCCGTGGTTTTGCCGGCACTATCGCAGCGGGTCAAGTGAAACCTGGTGACGAAATCGTTGCTTTGCCATCGGGTAAAAAATCTAAAGTGGCTGAAATCGTGACTTACGATGGCAACTTAGATGTGGCGAAGAGTGGTCAAGCGGTGACGCTAACGCTGGAAGACGAAATCGACATCAGCCGTGGTGACATGATTGTTCACCCAGGTCACGAGCCAGAAATTAGCTCTAACCTACGTGCGTCAGTTGTATGGATGTCTGAGCAGCCATTGGTGCCAGGCAAGCTTTACAACTTCAAACTAGGTACGCAAACGGTTCCTGGTAAAGTACATCACATCAACTACCGCGTTGACGTGAACACACTTGAGCAAATGCAAGTTGAACAGCTAGAGCTTAACGTGATTGCAGACTGTGTTATCAGTTTTGATGCGCCGGTTGCATTCGATAGTTACCAAACTAGTCCTTTGACAGGTGCTTTGATTATTATTGATCGTCTATCAAACGTAACCGTTGGTGCGGGTATGGTTGAAGAGGCGGTGGGTGATTTGGAAGCTGATACGGTTGTAACAGCGGAAGAGCGTGCGGCACGTCTGGGCCAGAAGCCTGCAGTAGTTGCCCTAGCGGCAGGTTCGGCAGTTGATGCGCAGCTGCTTGAGCGCTCATTGCTACGTCGCGGTGTGGTTGCATTGGCTAAGCTTGATGCGACAGTTGCTGAAGCAGAACTGCTGAAACAAACCGGTGTAGTGGTTGTGGTAGCGGATGCTGCAGTGGCTGATATAGAGCTAACTGATGGCAGCCATGACGACGTTGTAGAGCAAATTTTGTCGACAGTTCGTCTGTAATTCGTCGCCAATTCGTGTATAAAAGCCACTGTTTTTACAGTGGCTTTTTTATTTGTGAAGAAAAATGATTTTAGATCAACTCTACTCAGCTCTTGTTGCGTTCGCTGAAAACCGTGTCAGGGTTGCCAAAGAGGCGGCTGAACAAGCGCGCTCAGCTGCAACGGATACGGAAAGTATGGCAGAAACTAAGTGGGATACGTTCGGATTGGAAAATTCTTACTTGGCCCATGGTCAATCTGTACGTGTGTCAGAGTGCGAGGCTGATCTAGCTTACTTCCGTAAATTTGTTTTTGCAGATAGTGATGAGATAGCGCTGGGCTCAGTTTTTGAAGTCGAGCGTGAGGATGGTTGGAGCAAAGTCATTATATTGTCTGCCTGCTGCGGTGGCGGCGAGTTTGAAAGTCAGGGCAAGTCGATTCTGTTAGTGACGCCCCAGACACCTCTTGGGAAATCTTTGTTGGGCAAAGAAGAGGGTGATGAGCTGTTGATGAAAAGTCGTGGTGTTGAGCAAGACGCGGAAATTGTAAGAATTTTTCTTTAACTAGATTATAAATTTAGGTCACACCCTAGAGAGTCCAAGACGCTTGGCATATAATGCTTGGCCTTAAATGATTAATACCTCCCTGTTTAAAGTATTTTTTATCATTTCGCGTGAATGAAACAGGGTGAATAACGGTACGTTCGCATCTTAGCGAGACAGTAATAGGATAGGAATTATGCGCAGCCATTATTGCGGCGAGTTAACAGCAAAAAACATTTCAGAAGAAGTCACTCTTAGCGGCTGGGTACACCGTCGTCGAGATCACGGTGGTGTTATTTTCTTGGATCTACGTGATCGTGAAGGTTTGACTCAGGTAGTATTCGATCCAGATCGTGCAGAAAGCTTTGCACTAGCGGATAGCTGCCGTAGCGAGTTCGTAGTACAGATCAAAGGTCTTGTACGTGCACGTCCAGAAGGTACTGTTAACCCAAATATGACAACGGGTGAGATTGAAGTTCTAGGGCATGAGCTTGAAATCCTTAACCGTGCCGCAACGCCTCCATTCCAGTTAGACGATCACCAAACCGTTGGTGAAGATGTTCGTCTAAAAAACCGTTTCATCGATCTACGTCGACCAGAAATTCAACAGAAACTTCGTTTCCGTTCTAAAGTAACGTCAGTGCTACGTCGTTACCTAGAAGAGAATGGCTTCCTAGACATCGAAACACCAATCCTGACTCGCGCTACGCCAGAAGGTGCACGTGACTACTTGGTGCCAAGCCGTACTCACCAAGGTAGCTTCTTTGCTCTACCTCAGTCTCCTCAGTTGTTCAAGCAGCTGCTGATGGTATCTGGTTTTGATCGCTACTACCAAATCGCTAAATGTTTCCGTGACGAAGATCTTCGTGCTGACCGTCAGCCAGAATTCACTCAGATCGACTTGGAAACGTCTTTCCTAGGCCAAGAAGAAATCATGTCTCTAACAGAGGGTATGATCTCTAATTTGTTCAAAGAGCTTAAAGACATCGACTTGGGTGCTTTCCCACGTATGCCTTTCTCGGAAGCGATGGAAAAATACGGCTCAGACAAGCCTGACCTACGTATCCCGCTAACGATCGAAACGGTTTCTGACTTGATGACAGATGTAGACTTTAAAGTCTTCTCTGGCCCTGCAGCGGATCCAAAAGGCCGTGTTGCAGCCCTTAAAGTGCCAGGTGGCAACGCTCTGACACGTAAGCAGATCGATGAATACACGAAATTCGTTGGTATCTATGGTGCCAAAGGTTTGGCTTACATCAAGGTGAACGACAAGTCTGATCTTGAAGAAGGTCTACAGTCACCAATCGTTAAGTTCCTACCAACAGAAGTGCGTCAAGCCTTGCTTGATCGCGTCGAAGCTCAAGATGGCGATTTGATTTTCTTCGGTGCAGACCAAACTAACATCGTGAACGAAGCGCTAGGCGCACTGCGTTGTAAGTTGGGTGCGGATCTTGATCTGTACACTTGTGAGTGGGCGCCGCTTTGGGTGGTTGACTTCCCAATGTTTGAAGAAACGCCAGATGGTGGTGTGACTGCAATTCACCACCCATTCACTGCGCCTTCATGCTCACCAGAAGATCTGAAAGCTAACCCGCTAACAGCGCTGTCTCAAGCCTACGACATGGTGCTTAACGGTACTGAGCTGGGTGGTGGTTCTATCCGTATTCACCAAGCTGAAATGCAACAAACCGTATTTGGTTTGCTAAACATCTCTGCTGAAGAGCAAGAAGAGAAGTTTGGCTTCCTATTGGATGCATTGAAATTCGGCGCGCCACCACACGGTGGTCTAGCATTTGGTCTTGACCGTCTAGTGATGCTGATGACTGGTTCTGCGTCGATCCGTGACGTAATTGCTTTCCCGAAAACTCAGAGTGCTACTTGTCTATTGACACAAGCGCCTGGCGAAGTAAGTGAGAAGCAGCTTAAAGAATTGAGCATCCGTGTGCGTAAGCCGGTTGCAGAATAATTAGGCAAACCTTGTCATAGTTAAAAGGGCCAACTCAGTTGGCCCTTTTTTGTGGCTATTGATTGCAATGTGTGGCTTGGCCTGTTGAAATATACAGTGTTTGTTTATTTCAAGTAGGGAAGCGTTTTGGCTCGAATTTTAGCAATCGACCCTGGTTCCCGTCTGACGGGATTTGGGGTAGTAGATTTTATTAATGGCAAAATCCACTACGTTAGCAGTGGCTGTATACGTCTGCCGGATGAGAATTTGGCGGTCCGTTTAAAGCGTATTTTTGAATGCGTCAGCGAAGTGATTGAGCAGTTCAAACCAAACGAGTTCGCCATCGAAGAAGTGTTCTTGGCGAAAAATGCTAACTCGGCGTTAAAGCTAGGGCAGGCTCGTGGCTCAGCCATTGTGGCGGCTGCCATGGCGGACTTGCCAGTGTATGAATATGCGGCACGTCGCATTAAGCAATCTGTGGTGGGTAATGGTAATGCTGATAAAAGCCAAGTACAGGCGATGGTGCAGCTGTTGTTGAAATTGGAGACGACGCCGCAAGCGGATGCGGCAGATGCCTTGGCAATTGCCTTATGTCACGCCAATACGCGTACTTCCGATGGCTTGGAGTACGGTGTCGGTAAGCGAGCAGGGCGAGCATCGAAGCGCTGGCAATTATCAGATTTGAGGACGAAGTAATGATTGGACGTATTGTTGGGACCTTGGTGGAGAAGTCTCCGCCGGAATTGTTGGTCGATGTGGCGGGTATTGGTTACGAGATCATGGCTTCCATGAGTACTATTTATGAGCTTCCGCCGATTGGTCAAAGTGTCATTCTGCATACGCATTTTCAAGTGAAAGAAGATGCTCAATCCTTGTATGGCTTTGCTACAAAGGACGAGCGGGCGTTATTTCGTATCTTAATTAAAGTAAATGGCATTGGTCCGAAAATGGCGCTGTCGGTCCTTTCTAGTATGTCGTCATCGGAGCTGATCTTGGCGGTGCAAGAATCACAGGTGGATTCACTGACGAAAATACCGGGTGTGGGTAAGCGCACAGCAGAGCGACTTGTGGTGGAATTGCGTGATAAGCTAGGTCATGCCGCCAAGCAGGATCTATTTACCGAGCGTTCAGTGGTGGTACAAGTGCAAGCGGACCCACGCCAAGAGGCGGAGGCGGCCTTAATTGCGTTGGGATATAAACCTCAGGAGGCGGCGCGTGCTATTGCCAAGTTGCCGAAAGATGAATCTAATAGCGAAACACTGATTAAAGCTGCTCTAAAGAGTATGTTGAAATAATTTATGATTGAACATGACCGTATTATCTCTCCGCAAATTCGGGGGAGTGAAGGGCAGGTAGATCGAGCGATTCGACCACAGAGTTTGGCTGAATACATTGGTCAGCCTGTGGTAAAAGAGCAGATGGATATTTTTATCCAAGCCGCACGTCAGCGTGGTGAGCCGCTGGATCATTCGTTAATCTTTGGTCCGCCTGGTTTGGGTAAAACTACTTTAGCGAACATTATTGCTAATGAGATGGGTGCGGAAATCAAAACCACATCGGGTCCAGTGTTGGAGCGCGCTGGCGATTTGGCCGCTTTATTGACCAACCTTGAAGAAGGAGATGTACTCTTTATTGATGAGATTCATCGTCTAAATCCTGCTATCGAAGAGGTGCTTTATCCAGCAATGGAAGACTACCAAATTGATATCATGATTGGCGAAGGGCCAGCTGCTCGCTCTATCAAAATTGACATTCCCCCTTTTACTTTAGTGGGTGCAACCACTAGAGCGGGCTTGCTTACATCACCTTTACGCGATCGTTTCGGAATTGTGCAACGATTGGAGTTTTATGATGTCGAATCGCTGACTACAATTGTCAAGCGATCGGCAGGAAAGCTTGGAATAGATTTAGATGACTCGGGATGCTTCGAGGTGGCGCGACGTTCACGTGGCACACCACGTATTGCCAACCGCCTATTGCGACGTGTCCGAGACGTTGCTCAGGTTAGTGGGGAAACACTTGTAGGACAAGCAGTTGCTCAACGAGCCTTGGATATGTTAAGTGTAGACAGCCAAGGCTTTGATCATCTTGATCGCCGTATGTTGTTAACCATGATAGAAAAGTTTGATGGTCGTCCAGTAGGGCTGGACAGCATCGCAGCCGCAGTTGGCGAAGACAAGGATACCATTGAAGATGTGATTGAACCGTTCTTGATTCAGCAGGGCTTTGTGATCCGAACACCGCGAGGTAGGCAGGTGACAAAGCGTGCTTATGAGCATTTTGACTATCAATTACCTCAAGATTTTGAATAGAGGAATCTAAACTTATGTCCATTTGGGGCCTAATTTTTAACGCCAGTTTTGTGGTGCAACTAGTGATGTTGACCCTGTTGTTAGCATCGTTATTTTCTTGGATTGTTATCTTTCAGCGTAAGCGAGTGTTACATCGAGCGTTGAAGGTGAGACGCCGCTTTGAAGATCAATTTTGGTCTGGTATCGACCTAAGTAATCTGTATCGTCAGTTAACGGTTGATGGCCGTAAAGTGGAAGGTATGGAAAATATCTTCGCCGCAGGCATTAAAGAGTTCACCCGTTTACGTCAGAGTAGTGCGGTGGATGCCGATGCGATCATCGCTGGGGTTGATCGTGCCATGCGCGTGGCCTTGTACCGCGAAGAAGAGAAGCTGGATCAGCATCTGCCATTCCTAGCTACTGTCGGTTCCATTAGTCCATACGTAGGTTTATTTGGTACGGTTTGGGGGATCATGCACGCGTTTATCGGTTTATCTGAGGTTCAGCAAGCAACTTTGGCTACTGTGGCGCCAGGTATTGCCGAGGCCTTGATTGCAACTGCGATTGGTCTTGCCGCAGCGATTCCTGCGGTGGTGGCGTACAACCGTTTTTCAACTACGGCAGATTCTTTGGCTTCCAGTTACGAAAACTTTGCCAATGAGTTCAGTGGTGTTCTGTACCGCAAAGTGCATGTGCGTGAAGGAAACTAGTCATGCCTTCTAGACGTCGTAATAATCGCCGTAAGCCGGTCTCGGAAATCAACGTTGTCCCCTATATTGACGTTATGTTGGTGCTGTTGGTGATCTTTATGATTACCGCTCCGATGTTGACTCAAGGTGTAGATGTGGAGTTGCCGAATGCCAATGCGGCACCGATTCAAAATGATGAATCAGAAGTGTTGATAGCATCGGTGGATCGTGACGGAAACTACTACATCGATATTGGCGGTGAGCAGAGTGCTATCTCATTGGATGATCTGAAGGATCGAGTGCAAAAAGTGTTGGCGCAGAATCCACGTTTACCAATATTGGTTCGTGGCGATACGAATGTTGCCTACGGCCAGGTGATTGGTCTGATGGTGGCTTTACAGAGTGCTGGGGCGCCTAATGTCGGCTTGGTAACGGAGCCAGAGTAAATAATGAAGTTTACGGATAAAGAAAGCTACTCATTACCGGTTGTGTTGGCTGTTGGCCTACACGTAGCCGTTCTTGTGGGTGGTGCTTTATTAGCTGGGTTAGCTAACACTAAGCCTGAGCCGCCTAAACGCCCGCCGATTGTTAATGCCACTATCATTGATGTCTCGGATACGGTTATTGGTCAGCGTGAGGCGGAGGAGCGGCGTGCGGCCGATGCAGCAGTTCAGGCGCAGCAAGAAGCCAAACGTAAGGCGCAGCAAGAAGCCAAGCGACAAGCGGAACGTGATGCACTGGAAAAGCAGCGTCGTGAAGCGGAGGTAACACGTCAGCAGCAAGAGCAGGCGCGCCAAAAAGCCGAATCTGAGCGTCAAGCAGCCATAGAAAAGCAAAAGGCAGCAGACGAAAAAGCGCGCCAAGAACAAGCTGCTAAAGAGAAGAAAGCGGCAGAGGAGAAAGCAGCTAAAGAGAAGAAAGTAGCCGAAGAAAAGGCGGCGAAAGAGAAGGCAGCAAAAGAGAAGAAAGCTGCTGAAGAAAAGGCTGCTAAAGAGAAGAAAGCTGCTGAAGAAAAAGCGGCGAAAGAGAAGGCTGCAAAAGAGAAGAAAGCTGCTGAAGAAAAAGCGGCGAAAGAGCAGGCTGCTAAAGAGAAGAAAGCGGCTGAAGAAAAAGCAAAACAGGACGCTGAGCGTAAGCGTCAGGCAGAAGAGCAAGCGCGTCAGGAAGCTGAACGTCGCAAGCGAGCAGAAGAGGCTGTGCAGCAAGCCATGGATGCTGAAGATGCAAGGCGAAAAGCCGCCGAAGCGGGGCAGATGGTGCAATCTATTAGTGCACTGATCAACCGTCGTGTGGCTGATGCTTGGATTCGTCCGCCTAGTGCGCGTAACGGGATGCAAACATTGTTGCGCATTAACTTCTTACCCAATGGTGAGGTGGCTGATGTTCGTGTGTTGAAAGGGAGTGGTAACGCTACCTTTGATAAATACGCTATGGATGCTGTTTATAAAGTTGGTCGAATCGAGGAGTTGTCAAAGGTTGAGTCTTATATCTTTGAGAGTAACTTTAGACAAGTCGATTTGTTGTTTAACCCGCAAGATTTGAGAAACTGATGAAAAAGAACATTCTGTTTGCCTTATTTGTGGCTTGTTTAGCTTTGGCTTTGCCTGCAAGGGCTCAGCTCGTTATTGAAATTACCAGTGGTTCGGATCAATTATTACCAATTGCCATAGTGCCCTTTGGTTATACGGGTGGTTCTCCGTTACCAGAAGATGTGGCTGGCATTGTAGAGAACGATCTTAAGCGTAGTGGTGTGTTTGAAGCGATTCCGCGTGCCAATATGTTAAGTTTGCCAAGCTCATCTGAAAATGTGTTTTACCGCGATTGGCGCCTATTGAAAGCCGACTATGTGTTGGTGGGAAGTGTCGCTAGCAACGGTAATGGTACTTACCGAATTAGCTACGAGTTGCTCAACGTATTGACTCAAGCACGCGTAGGTAATCGTGAAGCATTAGATGTCACTCCAAGTAACTTCCGAGATGCGGCGCATTTTATTAGTGATAAGGTCTATGAGCAGTTGACGGGGATTCGTGGAGCCTTTAGTACGCGTATTTTGTACGTCACTGCAGAGGGCGGTAAAGCAAGTCCGACATACAGATTGCAGGTGGCGGATGCGGATGGTTTTCGTCCGCAGGTGATCGTAAGTTCAAAAGAGCCTATTTTATCGCCTTCATGGAGCCATGATGGTCGTCAAATTGCGTACGTAATGTTCCGAAACCGTCGTCCTAGCATTTTTATTCAAGAACTATCTACCGGAAAACAGCAACAACTGACACAATTCCGTGGTTTGAATGGCGCGCCAGCCTGGTCACCAGATGGTAAGAAATTAGCACTAGTATTATCGAAAGATAATAACCCTGAGATTTACACCTTAGACATTGCAACACGTCGTCTTGAGCGTATGACTAATCACTATTCGATCGATACGGAGCCCACTTGGGAGCCGGATGGTCAAGGTATTATCTTTACCTCAGATCGCGGTGGTAACCCACAAATTTACCGTCTAGATGTGCGTACAAAAAATGTTGAGCGCGTAACCTTTGAAGGTGAAATGAATACTCGTGCACGTTTAACCCCAGATGGTCGTTACTTGGTAACGGTGCAAAAGAATAACGGTAACTATCATGTTGCCTTACAGGATATGAACACTGGCCGTGTGCAAGTGTTAACAGAAACTTACTTGGATGAGTCACCAAGTATTGCCCCAAATGGCAGTATGGTGATGTATGCCACGTCTGATCGTGGGAAAGGTATCTTGTCAGTTGTTTCAGTTGATGGTTTGGTCAAATATAGGCTACCATCTGCTGAAGGAGATGTTCGAGAACCTGCTTGGTCTCCCTATTTTAAATAACAAGCACTTTTTAAGGAGCTAGTAATGAGTGTAACAAAATTAGGTAAGTTTGCAGTAATCGGTTTGTCTGCAGCTTGGTTGGCTGGTTGTAGTACGACAGGGTCAGATTCTGACGCGTCTTCTATGGCAAGCGAAGGTGCGGGTTCTGCTGATTCTACTTACGGTGCTAGTGCAGATAGTTCACTAAACAGCGTAGTAGATAACCGTACTGCTGCAGAAAAAGCCGCTGATCTGTTAGCTGGCGTGGCAACTGTATTCTACTTCGACTTCGATAAATCTATCGTACGTCCAGAAGCTCGTGAAGCATTGGCGAAACACGCTCAATTCCTAATGGAAAACCCAGATGCGCGTATCGTTCTTGAAGGTCACGCTGATGAGCGCGGTACTCGTGAGTACAACATGGCACTAGGTGAGCGTCGTGCGCAAGCAATCATGCGTTACCTAACTATCCAAGGCGTTGCTGCATCTCAAATCGAAGCGGTTAGCTTCGGTGAAGAAGTGCCAGTTGCATTTGGTCATGACGACTCTTCTTGGCAGCTAAACCGCCGTGTTGAGGTTCGCTACGAGTAATGAGCACTCGTTTCAAAATAAGCTCCCTTGCATTGGTGCTGACGTTGTCAGCACCAATCGCAACGGCGAATACGATTTCGCCAAATGTTGCGGCGGATTTGCTGTACCAACTTGAAACGTTGCAGCAAGAGGTCTCTCAGCTGCGCGGTCAAGTAGAGCAACAGAAATACGAGTTAGATAAGTTGCAGTCGATTTCTAAGGATCGTTATATTGATCTAGATAAGCGAGTGTCAGATTTGTCTAATAAGGTGTCCAGTGCACCCCGTGTGGCTCCAGCGCCTGTTGAGAATTCAGCTCCTGAATTGAGTTCACCAAGTTCTGCTTCCATTCAGGCTGCGCCAACCGCCACAGCTTCTACCTTGGTGACTGCTCCAGTTAAGCTGGTAGAGCCAAGTGCTGAGGCAAAAGCTGCATACGATGCTGCATACGAATTGATCCGCTCGAAAAACTTTGAAGGTGCGCAAACTGCCTTGAGAAGTTTTGTCAAACAATACCCAAATAACATGCTAACGGGTAACGGCCATTACTGGTTGGGTGAGTTGGCTTTAGTGTTGGGTAACCAAGGCGAAGCGTTAGTGCAGTTCCAAACCGTGCAAGACTCCTTTTCAGGTCATGCGAAAGTGCCAGATGCTATCTATAAGCTAGGCATAGTCAACGATCAGTTAGGTAATCAAGCCAGCGCCCGAGACTACTTTCAGCGCGTGATTGTTAACCATCCTGACTCAAATGCGGCCAGTTTGGCGACTAATTATTTGAATAATATGAAATAATTTCTTGCAATATCCAGTGACCACTGTAATATACGCGCCCGTTGGGTCGTTAGCTCAGTTGGTAGAGCAGTTGACTTTTAATCAATTGGTCACTGGTTCGAATCCAGTACGACCCACCAACTCTTCTTTGTTTAGTGATAATGGGTCGTTAGCTCAGTTGGTAGAGCAGTTGACTTTTAATCAATTGGTCACTGGTTCGAATCCAGTACGACCCACCATCACTCCAACACTGCCCATTCCCAAGGGGTTACTCAATGTCTGAATTAATCGATAAAGCCGCATTACGCGAGACAGTTCAGAAGTATTTGTCTGAAGCTGAAGAATCACTTAAAAAGCCCGTTGTAGATAACCAAGCGCTTCGCGATGAAATCAAAGCTCTTTTGAAAGAAAAAGATGCGGTACTCGTTGCCCATTACTACTGTGAAGATGCGATTCAAGAACTTGCTGAAGAGACGGGCGGTGTTATCGCTGACTCCTTAGAAATGGCCAGATTTGGTGCGCAGCACCCAGCGAAAACGCTTGTGGTAGCGGGCGTTAAGTTTATGGGTGAAACGGCCAAAATCCTAAGTCCTGAAAAAACGGTGTTGATGCCAACGCTTGAGGCAACCTGTTCTTTGGATATCGGTTGCCCGGAAGATGAATTTTCTAAATTCTGTGACCAGCACCCTGATCGTACAGTGGTGGTGTATGCTAATACCTCTGCTGCAGTCAAAGCTCGTGCCGATTGGGTGGTAACCTCTGCGATTGCATTGGATGTGGTACAGCATTTAAGTGATAACGGCGAAAAGATTATCTGGGCGCCAGATCAGCATCTAGGTAACTACGTACAGTCACAAACTGGTGCTGATGTGTTGCTGTGGGACGGTGCTTGTATCGTTCACGAAGAATTTAAAGCTAAAGGTATTCTAGATCTTAAAGCGATTTACCCTGATGCAGCGATTTTGGTACACCCAGAGTCACCTGAGTCAGTAGTTGAAATCGCTGATGTGGTTGGTTCAACGTCTCAGCTGTTAAAAGCATCCAAAGAGATGGCAAACGATACCTTTATCGTGGCGACCGACCGTGGCATTTTCTACAAAATGAAACAGGCATCGCCGAATAAGCGTTTTGTAGAAGCGCCAACGGCTGGATCCGGTGCAACCTGTCGCAGTTGTGCGCACTGTCCGTGGATGGCGTTAAACTCACTGGAGTTATTGCGCAATGCATTGCGTGACGGTACGGATGAGATCTTTGTTGATGAAGCCGTTCGTGTCAAAGCGCTTAAGCCACTGCAGCGTATGTTGGACTTCAAGAAAGCGTAAGCTAGCGTTTATTTTAGTTGATTAAAAAGCAGCCATTTGGCTGCTTTTTTCGTTGTTGGGCAGGGCATGAATTAATTGAGGTCTTGTCTGCGTTGTGCGTCTTCAAGGAGTTCTAATTGGATTTTCATACTTTCCATCTCGCTCTTTTGAGTGTCGCTTGATTGCTTAATGGCGCGATTAATAAGGTTTAGTGCAGGTTTGTCTTTACCTAATTCAAATTGCAGCAGGGCATGGTTGTACAATGCAAAAGGTTGATTGTTGCTTTGTCGTGCGAGTTCAATGTTGTGTCGGTAAATCATGCGTTTTTCATAGCTTAGCTGATCAGTCGAAGTGTGTAGATACGACTTTTGCTCATTTACTTGGCCTGCCAGATAGATGAAGGTTAGGTCGTTAGGAGCCAGAGCAAGACGCGCTTCAATCACCTGCTTCGCTTGTTCCTTGTTATCTAGGGTGAGATAGATAATTGTTTTTAGGTAGTCAGTAAACTCGTTGCGTGTGGCAACCTTCTCAATGCTTGCAGCCGCGGTTTCATTGTAGTGCATCAGTAATTCAACTAACGCTAAACCATAGTTGTATTCGTCGCGGGTAGTGAGGCTGCTACGTAGAAAATCCTTGTAGTGAGAGCCCTCTAAAGCTGCGCGGTAGGAAAGTAATGTGGCACGGAAGTATCTAAAAGATTCTGATGAGGGGCTAAATAAAACGGATGTTTGTTCCTGACCGGTGAGGCTGTCACTGAGTCGACTCTGTGGTAATGGGTGAGTCGATAAAAACTCAATACGGTTGCTGCCCATGGATTCTTTAAATAATCCAGCTAACAATTCGTTCATACCACTGGTTGGGAAACCGCTTTGTTCCATGAGTTCACGGCCGCGTCGATCGGCTTCTTGTTCGTGAGCGCGTGAATAGCTCAGCATGTTTTCCACTTGATTGGCCATGCCGCCCAACCATAAAGCCGAGGTGGTTTCTCCATCGCCTGCTGTCGCCGCTGCAACTCCTGCTAGTAATAAGAGTAGGGCTTTGGCTTGTTCGTTCTTCTGGTTTTCAATAGAGCGCTGGTAATGATGTAATTCCAAATGGGAAACCTCATGGGCTAACAGGCCCATAAGCGTGCTTTCATTATTTATTAATCTGAGAATGTCAGAGTAAAGAAATAAATGGTTACCAGGAATAACGAAGGCATTGGTTTGGGTGCTATTGAGTAGCGCTAAATCAATCGTCTTGTCATATAAGCCAGTGTTAGGGACGATACTGGCGACAGCTTCTCTCAAATAGTTGTAAGCTGGTGGGAACTCAATTAGCCCTGCGCTACCGTTAATTTTACGGAACCAGTATTGCCCGAGAATATAGCTCGGGTTGGATAGGCCGCGTTCATTTTCATAGCGTGCTAAATCCGGTAAATCACTGGTGTTTGCATGGGCTAACTGGATGCTAGATGCCAAGCTAATTGTGAGAAGTAGCTTGCTGATTCCTAAAAAAAAATGTCTCATAGTGACCTGAGTTTTAAAGCGGGATAAAAAATGCTTAACGCACAGCAGTATGACGTAATCCTAGATGCAAAAGAAGATCGATGTCCAATGCCTTTACTTAAGTTGAAGCTAGCTTTAGCAAAAATGGCAGTCGGTGAAACTATTTGTGTTTACGCTACGGATGAAGGATCACTAAAAGATATTCCTCATTTTCTATCATTGGTGGGCCTGCCCTTGCTTGAGCAAGGTGAGCAGGGCGGAACCTTTCACTTTGTCACTCGTAAACAAGAGTCCTAGTTATGATTCGGATACTTGATAATTTAATGACTCGCTACCTCAATAATGAAGAGGTGGTGATTTTTATTCTGCTGTTGATTTCAACGCTGCTTGTGGTTGCTTTCTGGGGTGGCATTTTAGCGCCTGTTTTTATTGCTGTGGTGTTTGCCTTCTTGCTGCAAGGTGTGATCGGTCGTTGCAAAAAGATGGGGTTGAGTCATAACCTGTCTGTCACGATAGTGTTCTTGGCCTTTGTCTCCATTTGTGGTGCTTTTATTGGTGTTATGGTGCCAATTATTTGGAAGCAAGCGGTACGCTTTGTGAATGATCTACCGCGCATGTTTGGTGATTTGCAGGCATTGATCCAATCCCTGGCACAAGAGCATTCCTCTTATGTCAGTCAGGGGGCGGTAGATGAAGTGGTGAACCTATTGGCGTCAGAGGTGGCGACCGTAGGTCAATGGCTTTTGTCGTACTCATTGACCAGCATTCCATCGCTATTTTCGCTGATGTTGTACTTGGTGCTAGTGCCTTTGGTGATGTTCTTTGTGTTAAAGGATCAAACTAAGATTATTGGTTATATGACGTCTTGGTTGCCTAAAGAGCGTCAAATGATGCGTGATATTTCCCATGAAATGAACGATCAAATTGCCAACTATATTCGTGGCAAAGTAATCGAAATGATCGTCGTGGGGCTTGTGACGTTTGTGGTGTTTTGGTTCTTTGACCTAAGGTACTCAGCGTTATTGGCTTTATTAGTCGGCTTGTCTGTGTTGATTCCTTATATCGGTGCGGCGGGCGTAACAGTGCCGGTAGTGCTGGTGGCCTTCTACCAGTTCGGAACGAGTAATGAGTTTTGGTACGTGTTTGTGGCTTACCTAATTGTTCAAGCCCTGGATGGTAACGTGCTGGTGCCGCTACTGTTCTCTGAGGCGGTTAACCTGCATCCGCTGGCGATCATTATTGCTGTGCTGTTTTTTGGTGGGATTTGGGGTTTTTGGGGTGTGTTTTTCGCCATTCCACTGGCGACTTTAGTAAAGGCCATTATTAATGCTTGGCCAAGTGTGGATGATCAGAGATTGATCTCTTCGGATAAGACGGTCTAGATCGTCAGTGTCTGAAAAGAAGCCCAGCATGTTGCTGGGCTTCTTTTTTTGCGGTTAAAGAATTTGAGCGCTGTGTTCTTTGGTTTTCACTTTTTCAATGATGTTTTCAATGGTGCCGTTTTCATCAATGATAAAGGTGGTGCGCACCGTGCCCATGTATTCGCGGCCCATGAACTTTTTCAATTGCCAAGTGCCATAGAGTTCATGTACGGACTTGTCTTCATCGGAAATTAAGGTGAAAGGTAGCTCGTTTTTGCTAATAAAATTCTGGTGGCGTTTTTCGCTATCTGGGCTGATGCCTAGTACAACGTAACCAGCGTCTGTCAGAGCTTGGTAATTGTCGCGTAAATTACAGGCTTGTGCGGTACAGCCAGGGGTTGAATCTTTTGGGTAGAAATAGAGTACTACTTTTTTGCCGCGATAATCGCTCAGTTTTACAGGATTGCCATCTTGGTCTTTAGAGGTGAAATCTGGCGCGGTTTGTCCGATGCTTAAGCTCATTTTCTGCTCCGTTTGTTCAATAGTTTCCGCTTTCTATACGTAGAAAAACGTCAAATTGGATGCCAAGTGTACTTGATATCTTAGTTAGGCTAAATATTGCCTTTAACGTGTGTTGTATAGGGGTTACGTGAGCGGTAGACTATGCACGCTTAATTCAATGTGGAGATGTAAGAATGATTACTGGAAGCTTAGTGGCGCTTATCACACCGATGAAACTCGATGGAAGTATTGATAAGCAAAAGCTAGATGAGCTCGTTGAATACCATATTGCCCAAGGTACTCACGGTATTGTTGCTGTTGGTACGACAGGTGAATCTGCCACATTAACCTACGATGAGCACGCTGATGTGATTCGTCAGGTTGTTGAAAAAGTTAACGGCCGTGTTCCTGTGATTGCAGGTACCGGTGCTAACTCTACCCATGAAGCGATCGATCTTACTCAGCGTGCCAAAGAAGCGGGCGCTGATGCGTGTCTATTGGTTGTACCTTACTACAATCGTCCAACTCAAGAAGGCATGTACTTACACTTTAAAGCGATCGCTGAAGCGGTGGATATCCCACAAATTCTATACAACGTACCAGGTCGTACGGTGGCGGATATGTCAAACGACACAACCCTACGTTTGGCGAGCATTTCCAACATTGTCGGTATCAAAGATGCGACGGGCAACCTAGAACGTGGGAAAGAGCTAATTGAGAAAGCGCCAGAAGGCTTTGCTGTCTACTCTGGTGATGACGCAACCGCAGTCGATCTTATGCTGATGGGCGGTAAAGGTAATATTTCTGTGACCGCAAACATTGCACCAGCGGCAGTGGCTAAAGCGGCTGAACTTGCGTTAGCAGGCGATGCTGACGCGGCTCATGCAGTCGATAACGGCATTAAAGCTTTGCACAGTGCGTTATTTGTTGAGCCAAACCCAATCCCAGTAAAATGGGCGGCGGCTCAGCTAGGTCTGTGTGACATGTCAATCCGTTTGCCATTGACAGAGCTGTCTGCAACATTCCATGATGCAGTGAACGAAGCGTTAGTTGTTTCCGGTATTAAGGACAAATAAGTATGAGCAAACATACCAAGAAATTGGTAATGGCAGGGAGCTTAGCCTCTGTTGTACTGCTATCGGGCTGTTCGAACTTTGTTACAGACCACGGTTTAGATTATCAATCAGCGCGCAGTAGCGAAGTTGAATTAAAGTTGCCTGCGGGTCGTCATGATGTCACTGACAAAATGATCATCCCTAACGAGGATCGTGTTGCTACCTTGCAAGCGACAGGGGAGTTTGAAACACCGCGTGCACCTAAGCCATACGAGTCGATGACTCACGTACCTATGGTGATTGGTCAGTACGAGGTGACGCTACAGATTCCAGCGAGTCTGGCACAGTCGAAAAAATTGCTGACAGACTACTTCTCTAGTTTTAGTGGTGAGGCCGTGGTATTTCACAGCAATACTGATACCGAATTGGTAAGTGAGCCGCTACAGTTTGAGAGTCAAAGTGGTCTAGGTAAGCTTTGGAGTAGTGTGACACGCTTGAAGCCGACACAATACCGATTGACGGTCGGTTTTGAGCCAACGCGTACGCAAACAACGACGAAAATTCAATTGGTTGCAATTGATGCGGAAGGTACCGAGCAAGCCGTGGATTTGACGCTGGATGAGACATCAGCGGCGCAAATGGTTGAAGCTTGGGCGCATATTTCTAAAGAACTAACGGTAGAAACGGCGTTGTTGTCAAATCAAGGTCGTGAGCCAGTGCGTGAATCTCGCATCTGGACTAATCGCGAAGGCAAGTTGGCGCTGTATCTAGGCAACTTTGCTGATGAAGCGTCTGTCGATAACTTTATTCGTAATACGTCAGGTCTGCATATCACCAGCGAAGAGCCAAAAGAATTGGCCTTGGTGCCACAAGATAAGCTAGCGCGTGTTGGCGACATTATCGATTTTAAAGTGCCACTAGGCGCGTTGGCAAAAGATGAAGAAGTGATCTTATTTAAGGTGCGTCGTCGAAATCTCGATGATGTAGAATGGACAGAGCGTAGCTATCCTTATCAATTGATTCGCCAACGGGAAGGCTACTTTTTAACGGTAGATGCATCAGCGACGGAAAATCCAGCACTGACGTCTTACCGAATCCTTTCGCTGTTAGCGAAATAATTTATCCCTCACAGTATTTATTGGAGATTCTCCACATGGAAAAACGACAAGAGCTATATGCAGGCAAAGCAAAATCGGTATTTCGTACCGATGACCCTGATAAAATGGTTCTAGTATTCCGTAACGACACTTCTGCGTTCGACGGCAAAAAAGTTGAGCAGCTAGATCGTAAAGGCATGGTAAATAACAAATTTAATGCCTTCATTATGGGTAAACTTGAAGCTGCTGGTATCCCGACGCACTTTGAAGCTTTGCTAAGCGACACAGAATCTTTGGTTAAGCGTCTTGATATGATGCCAATCGAATGTGTTGTACGTAACGTTGCTGCAGGTAGCCTATGCCGCCGTCTTGGTGTTCAAGAAGGTTTGGAGCTAAACCCACCTACGTTTGAATTGTTCCTTAAGAACGATGCACTAGGTGATCCAATGATCAATGAGTCTCACGTTGAGTCTTTTGGTTGGGCGAAACCTGAGCATCTTGCTAAAGCAAAAGAGCTGACTTTCAAAGTAAACGACGTACTAAAAGCACTTTTCGCTGAAGGCGGCATGATCCTAGTAGACTACAAACTTGAGTTTGGTCTATTCAATGGTGAAGTGGTTCTTGGTGATGAGTTCTCTCCGGACGGTTGCCGTCTATGGGATGCTGAAACGAAAGAAAAAATGGACAAAGATCGTTTCCGTCAAGGTCTTGGCGGCGTGATCGAAGCCTACGAAGATGTTGGTCGCCGTATTGGTATCGATTTCGATGCTTAATATCTGCTGATCATAAGAAGGGGCTTTTAGCCCCTTTTTTGTTATGGACGGTTGCTAAATGAATTTATTGCCAGTGAAAATTGGTCTGCGCTATGCCCGTGCTAAGCGTGCCAACCACTTTATCTCTTTTATCAGTTTTTCATCCATTGCCGGTATTGCATTGGGTGTTGCGGTACTTATTACCGTGTTATCGGTAATGAATGGTTTTGATCGTGAATTGCGTCAGCGAATTCTAGGGATGGTGCCTCATGCAACCGTATGGGGAGAGCCTACTCTGGCGAACTGGCAGCAAATGGCAGATCAGGTGGCGACCATGCCAGGCGTCAAGGCGGTTGCGCCGCATATTCAAGCGCAGGTGATGTTTCAATCGGATCGTGGTGTGCATGGTGCCTTGTTAAACGGTATCAACCCAGCCTTAGAGTCGACTGTTTCTATTTTGCCCAACCACATGACCTCAGGCTCGATTGAGGCGTTGCAGTCTGGTGAATATGGCATTGTGCTCGGGGAGCAGCTAGCGCGCATGTTAGGCGTTAGCATCGGTGATAAGGTCACTGCACTGTTGCCTAAGGCGAATGTCTCGATTGCGGGTATTACACCGACTTTGAAGCGTTTTACCTTGGTAGGTACCTTTAAAGTAGGAGCGGAGCTGGATTCGAGTTTGGCTTATATCAATATCCAAGATGCGGCTCGTCTGAAACGTTATGATGCAGATGATGTTGAGGCCTTGCGCATCGCGTTTGATGATTTATTCGATGCGCCGCGTTTGGTCTGGGACATTGCTCGCGCGATACCAGGGCAAAACAAAGTCAGCGATTGGACCCGTACCCACGGTAACTTGTTCCAAGCCATTAAAATGGAAAAGACCATGATTGGTTTGTTGCTATTGCTGATTGTTGCGGTAGCCGCATTTAACATTGTCTCGACCTTGGTGATGGTGGTGACCGATAAGCGTAATGATATCGCTATCCTAAGAACCATGGGCCTCACCTCGACTCAGGTGATGTGGGTGTTCGTAGTGCAAGGTATTTTCATTGGTTTGTTAGGGACCTTGATTGGTCTTGCTTTAGGGGTAACTGCGGCGCTGAATGTCAGTGACTTTATTGCCTGGTTAGAAGGTTTCTTAGGGATTCAATTCCTAAGTGGTGATGTCTACTTCATAAACTACTTGCCTTCTGAACTGGAGTGGCAAGACGTGCGTTTTATCGTCTCTGCGGCGTTTATAATGACAGTGTTAGCAACCTTGTACCCAGCTTGGCGTGCATCAAAAGTGGATCCAGCGGAGGCGCTTCGTTATGAGTAATCATGCAGTATTAACTAGTAGCGGTTTGAGTAAGCAATATCGTGATGGTAAGCGTGATGTGCAGGTATTCGAAAATATCGAATTTGCTTTGCATAAAGGCGAAGCGGTGGCCATTGTCGGTAGTTCAGGTTCCGGTAAGACGACCTTGCTTAATTTGTTGGCAGGTCTTGATAAAGCCAGCAGTGGCCGTGTTGAGATTGAGGGTCAAGCCTGGGATTCGCTGCGTGATGCCAAACGTTCTAAGTTGCGCAATGAGAAACTAGGTTTCGTGTATCAGTTTCATCATTTGCTACCAGAATTCAGTGCCTTAGAAAATGCCATGATGCCATTACTGATTGCCGGTGAAAAAACGGCCCAAGCTAAACAAGTGGCGACAGCGTTGCTGCAAGATGTGGGCTTAGGCGAACGGCTAGATCATCGGCCTTCCCAGTTGTCGGGGGGGGAGCGTCAACGTGTTGCCATTGCTCGAGCTCTGGCGCATGACCCTGCTTGCGTGTTGATGGATGAGCCAACGGGGAATTTGGATGAAACTACCTCTAAGGAGATCCAAGAGCTGATTGTGCGTCTGAAAAATGAAAAGCAAATGGCGTTCTTGATCGTCACCCATGATGAGAAAATGTTGTCTTGGATGGATCGTGCTTACCGCTTAAGTAATAAAACATTGAGTCAAATTTGACGTTGGCGGAAATCAAAAAGGGGGATTGATATTTCAATCCCCCTTTTTTATGTCGGTTGCTTAGTGTTAAGTGCTGCTTACTTGGTGTCTTGCTTTTTACGCAAACGACGATTTTTCCAGCGTTTCACCACATGGAGTCGCCACAGCAGTAAGATTGAAAAGTAGGCAATACCACCACTCACAAACCCTGTAACCGCAGAGCCGACATACAGGGGTAGCCAAATATGTTCCATTTGGTGCCAAATCCACTCCACTGACATTTGGAATTCGGAGTCGATACCATTGCCGACGATCCAAGTGCCAATTAGGTAGTTCACATAAAATACAACGGGCATGGTGAGTGGGTTGGTAATCCAAACAAGCGCGATGGATAAAGGAATGTTAGCGCGAAGGGGGATGGCGAATAATGCGGAGACCACCATTTGGAAAGGCATCGGGATCGCTGCCCAAAATAAACCATTCCAAAATGCTCGGGCGACAGAGCGGCGAGATAAATGCCAGAGATCGGCTTCATAGATTTGTGACCCCAGCAGCCCAAGTGCTTTGTTTTGTTTCAGCTTTTCAGGATGTGGGACAAATTTCTTTATGTAATGCTTAGGCATAATAACTACTTAGGCGACACATGGACAAGGAGGTCCAATGCTGCTTTTAAATATTTGCGTGCTGGTAGGTGCGCTGTTAACACCCCCATCGCTCCGGTGGCAATATTCTACTTGTATCCTCTTATTATGTCTCTATCAAATCTTTCGTAAAGACTGGCTTGGTTTGTTTATTGTAACTATTTCCTTAGTTGCACTGATAAGTAGCAATAGTTGGAAAGAATGGTCAGATTCTGAAATAAAAAGTCCCCTGTATTGGGATGTAGAGCGTGCTTGCTTGCGCTCAGCGGACTCATTGGCGCATTTGGCTATCTTGATCCGAGGGGCAAAGGGGTCCTTCAACGCAGAGCTGTGTGATACAGAAAGTAGTCGCCAGCTTATTCCGGTTACCTTGAGCTTTGCCCGATTGTTTGGCAATTATCGTGAGCATCTGGCCTATGTTAAGGGGGTAGATGCCGTTGTTTATTTACCTAAGCAAGCGCAAGAAGTTCAGACTGAAGCGTTACTGGATAGGTATCCGAGTTGGCGTTTTGCCTATTCTATTATTAAAGGCGATCGTAGCCATTGGGATGAGCGTGATCGCTGGCTTATTAATTATTTGGGGATCACCCATCTGTTTGTTGTATCAGGCTTGCATGTAGGGTTTGTATGCGTGTTGGCCTTATTTCTGAGTCGACTGCTGTGGCGATGGGTTCGACCTTTGCGTTATCTTGTGCGGCAAAGGTCTTGGTTAGATTGGTTGGCGGCGATACCAGCAAGCTTTGCTTATGCCTATTGGAGTGGCTTTGGCGAACCTGCCATACGCGCGGCATTGATGGCGCTTATGTTTCTTTCGCTTAAGGCGGCTCATCACAAGGTTTCTCTACTCCATGTGCTAGGGTGTTGCGCTTGGCTGATGTTGCTACAGTGGCCGGGCAGGGCATTGGATCCTTCTTTCTGGTTGTCATTTAGTTTTGTTCTGTTAATTGCATTATTGCTCAAGCGCGTGAGTCAGCGTGGGCGAGTGCTTTGGATGCAATGTCTTATGTCTTTGTTTGCACTCCTATTAACGCTAGGTTGGCAGTCATCTTTAAGTGCTCTGACGGTGTTAGTGAACTTACTATTAATCCCGTTTGTGGCTTTTATTTGGTTTCCATTGGCGCTTATTTCATTGTTAGAGCAGACTTGCTGTGACAGTGCTTATTTATATGCCCAGATCGATTCGGTATTGCTGTGGTCTTATGGTTGGTTGGAAACGCCGCTATATGAAGTCATAGCAATCACGCCTAAATCTGATGCTACCAATATGGTGAAAGTGCTGTTGATCGGACTGGCGTTTTGGGGAGTATTCTGGTTGCCTAGTCGGCGTGCGTTTGCTTTTCTAAGTTTGGTGTTCTTGGCGGCCATTGTTTTTCCTGCGGCTCCGGAATGGCGTATGCAATGGTATAAGGATCGTTATCAGGTGACATCTTGGTCGCGTCAAGAAGATCAATCTTTTGCATTAGGCTCTCAGAATGTGGTTAGGCTTGGTGAAGTGAATGTGGCACTCAACCCTACAAAAGAAGCCCTTGCTGAGCGCGCTCTGCTGGAGGACTGGAACTTTGCCGTGGTCGATGATTTGACGCAGGTAAATCTGTTACGTGCTATGCAAGTCAATGTGTTATCGATGCGAGAGGGGGAGCGGCTCAGCTTTTATCTGGAAGCTGACCAATGGCGGGTTCAATCCTCAGATTGCTATCAAATACTAAATCTTGTGAAAACAGTTGCTTGCGAGCATGCAGAATGGCTTGAGAGTGTGTTAAATTATCCGCAATTTGATACAGGAGGTCTCGGTGCTAGAGCTTTTTAAATCAGGTGGTTTCTTTATGTGGCCACTGTTGCTTTGTTCTATTCTTACGCTTGCAATTGTTCTAGAACGTTTTTGGACATTGCGTAATAACCGAGTGGCGCCAAGATCATTGCTGTCAGATGTCATGGCGCGCCTGCGTGAAGACCGAATGACGCTGGACTACATTCGTACCATGCAGTCTCAGTCTGGTCTGAGTTTTATTTTTGCTGCGGGCTTGCTGAATTCTAAACATGGTCGTCGCGCGATGAAAGAAAGCATTCAAGAGGCGGCTAACCATGTTATCCACGAGTTAGAGCGCTTTATGAGCACTTTGGGTACGATTGCTGCTATTTCTCCACTGATCGGCCTATTAGGTACGGTGGTGGGCATGATCAAAGTCTTTAATGTGCTGATGGAGCAGGGTGCAGGCAATACTCAATTGCTGGCAGGTGGTATTTCAGAAGCGCTTATTACGACTGCTGCGGGCTTACTTGTGGCCATCCCAGCACTGGTCTTTCATCGTTATTTTATACGCCGTATCGATGAGGTCGTAGTAAACATGGAACAGCAATCAACCAAGTTGATTGATGTGCTCAATGCGGACGGCAAAGAATAGCAGAGGCACTCATTGAAATTTCGCAGACAGAAAATAGAAGACATCAGCATCAATTTAACGCCTTTGATTGATGTGGTGTTTCTATTGCTGATCTTTTTTATGGTCAGTACAACTTTTAAGCAGACAACCGATCTAACGATTGATCTGCCTACCGCGGCCAATGGTGCGCCTTCTATTGCGACGCAAGATCCTGTTGAAGTTACCATTACGCGAGACGGTCAATTTGTCATTAATGGTCAGTCTTTGATTAATGAGCGCATCGATACCTTGGTGCAAGGCTTACGCGAAACCTTCAACGATAATTACGATCGTCCCTTGATCATCACCGCTGATGCTCATGCATCCTATGACATGGTTATGAAGGTGTATGATGCCGCGGCGCAGCTGGGTATTTCGAAACTGGCTCATACCGCGCAAAGAGAGGATGGTCAGTGAGTCTAGAGCGCTCCATTTCTCGCTCTTGGTACAGTAAGTGTGGCTGGACCTGGTGTCTAGCGCCCTTGTTGTTGCTGACTACGCCGATTGTACGTAATAAACGGCAGCAGTTTTTAAATAAGCGACTGCAGCAAAGCTATCAATCAACACTGCCTGTGATTGTGGTGGGCAATATCACCGTTGGTGGTACGGGTAAATCCCCCATGGTCATTGCATTAGCGGCCATGTTAAAACAAATGGGCTATCGGCCAGGTATTGTGACCCGTGGCCATAAGCGTGAGTCCAGTCAGCCAGTTGTTGTTGTTGCTGATTCTCTAGCGTCACAAGTAGGTGATGAGCCGTTAATGCTGTATCGCCGTACTCAGTGTCCTGTAGTCGTGTCAGCTAAGCGCGCAGAAGCGGTTCAAGTTTTAGAAGCTAGCCACTTGGTTGATATCATCATCAGTGATGATGGTTTGCAGCATTATGCTATGGACCGTGATATAGAAGTTGTCATGGTGGATGCCCAGCGCGGACTAGGCAATGGTATGCTGTTACCGGTAGGTCCATTACGAGAGCCTGCTGAGCGATTAGAGGATGCAGACTTTGTCTTCGCCATCGGACAGCCTGCCCCAGTGGCAACCAGTACGCCCTGTTTCCATGGCAGTTTACAGCTTGGGAATATGGTGCATTTGGCTGACGGGAATAAGACGCTGCCATTGACGGATCTTGCCAACCGAGACTGGCTGGTGATAGCTGGGATAGGTAATCCTGATCGTTTCTTAGCCTCTCTTGAGGCGAATGGTCTGCACCAGCAGACCGAAACACGTTTTTTTGCCGATCATCATATTTATCAGCGAGAAGATTTACCTGTATCAGGATCCGTGCTTATGACAGAGAAAGATGCAGTGAAAGTGGAAAGCTTTGCTCAAGCTGATGATGATTGGTGGTATGTGGCGGCTCAGCTGGAGTTGCCCAAAGCATTTGTAAGTGCATTCAGTGCACGCTTAAATGAAGTAATACAACAGAAGAAATAAGATTATGAATAAAGCATTGTTAGATATTTTAGTTTGCCCTGTGACCAAAGCGCCATTAACGCTAAGTGAAGATGGTTCAGAGCTGATTAGTAAGGTGGGCGGTATGGCTTACCCAGTGCGTGATGGCATTCCTGTGTTGTTGGAAACCGAAGCGCGTACGCTGTCAGCGGAAGAGCGTCTTGACGACAAATAAGCAATGAAAGTATTAACCGTTTGTTTGGGTAATATCTGCCGCTCGCCTGCCGCACAAGGGATTTTAGAGCATTTGGCGCAGCAGCAAGATTTGGATCTATCCGTTGATTCAGCCGGTACCGCAGCCTACCATATTGGAAAGCTGCCGGACGCGCGCTCCATTCGTACTTTGAAAAACGCCGGTATTGATATTACTCATCAGCGTGCTCGGCAGGTGACGGCTGTGGATTTCGATCGCTTTGATTGGATTGTGGCGATGGATGCAGACAATCTTGCCAATTTAAAGCGTATTGCACCGGCTAACCATCGTGCCAAAGTTGTCATGTTTGGTCGCTACCGTGACGGTGTGGACTTTGGTGAAGTGGATGACCCTTACTACGGTGGTGATCAGGGCTTTGTGGACATGAAGGATCAGCTCATGATGATCAGTAACGATTTTTTGGCCCATCTGTATGATTGATTCTCGTCCCGTATTTGTCCAATCGCAGGTTTCATTAAAACCATACAACACCTTTCGCTTTGATTACCAAGCACAATATTTCGCACGGGTTGAAACGGCTAAGCAGCTGATTGATGCGGTCACGTGGGCCCAAGCTCAATCATTGCCGATTACCACCTTAGGTGGGGGTAGTAATCTCTTGCTACAGGGGGATGTGTCGGGCCTAGTTTTGATTAACCGTATTAAAGGTATCGAACGATTGGCTGAGTCTGCTTCTTCTGCAGAGGTGCGGTTTGGTGCGGGTGAGGTGTGGCATGAAAGTGTTGCTTGGGCTGTCGAGCAAGGATTAGGTGGGATTGAAAATCTAGCACTGATCCCAGGTACAGTTGGCGCGGCACCAGTGCAAAACATCGGTGCTTACGGTGTTGAAATTAAGGATGTGATTAGCTCGATTGCAGTGCTCGATCTTAGCGACTTGACGGAGCATGTTTTGTCTCCCGACGAGTGTGCCTTTGGTTATCGTGAATCGCGTTTTAAACAAGAGTGGCGCGATCGCTATATCATCACCGCTGTTACCGTGTGTTTGCAAAAACAGCCTAGTTTAACACTTGAATACGGCGGCTTAAAAAATGCTGTGCCAGACGGTGTCGGTATTCGCGAAGTCTTCGAGGCCGTGTGTGCCGTGCGCCGTAGCAAGTTGCCAGATCCTTTAGAGATCGCCAATTCGGGCAGTTTTTTCAAAAATCCAGTAGTAGATGAAGATACTTATCATACTATCAAGGCTCAATTTCCCAACTTAGTGGCGTTTGAGCAAGAGGGAAATTGGAAGCTTGCTGCGGGTTGGTTGAATGATCAGGCAGGCTGGAAAGGCTATCGCGATCATGGTGTGGGTGTTTATGAAAAGCAGGCGCTAGTACTAGTTAACTATGATTGCGATAAGGCGAATGCTTTGTTGGATCTTGAACAGCAGATTAAAGGCTCTGTTTTAGAGATGTTTGGCGTTGAATTAGAGCGTGAGCCGGTGTTGCTAGGAGCCGCTCAGTGTCAGTAAAAATTGGCGTTATGGATTCTGGGGCGGGTGGGTTAACCATTCTCCAGTCAATTCGCACAGCCTTGCCTCATGCGGATTTGCTCTATTTTGCAGATCAAGCCTATGCTCCCTACGGAGCCCAATCTAATGAATTTATCACTCAGCGATTAATTAGAATTGCTCAGTATTTCACTGAGCAAGGCTGCCATTTGATGGTGGTGGCTTGCAATACCGCAACCGTGGCGGGGATCTCGGATTTAAGAGCGGCTTGCCAGCTGCCGATTGTCGGTGTTGAGCCGGCTGTGAAGCCTGCCTGCAGTAGCAGTTTGCGTAAACGCGTCACGGTACTGGCCACCTTGGCTACCAGTAAAAGCCGTCGTCTAAATGACCTAATCGATACGTGGCGTTTTGATACGGAAGTGTCTATTTTGGCCAGCTCAACATTGGCTTCTTTGATCGATGCCATGCCTCAATCCCTTGATCAGGTGCGTGGCGAAGTGCGCCGTATTGCAGATTTGGTCATTGAAAATCAGTCCGATACCTTGGTGCTTGCCTGTACGCATTATCCTTTGATCAAAGAAATGTTCGATGATGTGCTGCCTGAGGTGGTGATTGTTGAGCCGAGTAAGGGCGTGACTGCGCAGGTGCAACGTTTGTTGGCTTCTGAGGCTGGTAATGATCTGACGGCGCCCCGGGCATCGCAAGAGGGTGGTTTATCTTTATTGAGCAATATGGATGGTGAGGCGAAACAGGCTTTAGCATATTGGGCTACGCCTGCGATGGGCGCTGTGACGGTAATCGACCTTTAAGCTTTAATTTTCGATAGCGCTTTACTGGCGCATTTAAAATGGCATTAAAAAAGCCAGCTAAGAAATTCTTAGCTGGCTTTTTGTTTTATCGCAGGAACTAATATCGCAGGAACTAAGTGAAAGCGTTATTCCGAAACAGATTCTGTTTCAGTGCTTTCTGTTGCTGCATTGCCTTGGCGATCAAGACGAGGGTCATTTTTTACTCGACCAGCGCGGCGTTGACGGCGTTGTTGGGCAGCTTGCTCGCGTTTTTCTTGAAGCTCTAGCTTCGCCTTTTCCTGTTGCTCGATTAGCGCTTTAGGTAGCTGTACTGACGCTTTTTCTTCGCTTGCAGGTTTCGCGGCTTTGCGTCCACGAATAGGGCGAGGTTGACGGATCTTGCGGTTAGAAGAGTTATCTTCAGTGCTTTCTTTCGTTGTGCTTTCAGTCTCTGTAGAAGTTTCTACTGCTGTTACGGCTGTTTGAACAGGCTCAACTGGAGCGCTTTGTGCAGTAACAGCGTCATCAGCTTTTTCTTCTGCTACAGGTGCTGCTTCTGCTTCTATTGCTACGTTAGCTTCTGCCTGAGGAGCTACTTCCGCTTCTGATGAAGGGTTTTCTTCATTAGATGCTTCCGCTTTAACGACTTCCGCTGCTTGCTCGACAACTTCAGCAACTTTCGATACCTCTGCTTTTGCTGGGGCTTCTTCTGTTGTTACTTCAGCTGGTTCACTTGCTGGCTCAACCTTATTCATGCCTGCTTTAACAGACATTTTTGGTTTGCTTGGCTTTTCAGCTTTCGCTGGTTGTTCAGCAGCAACTTGTGTTTCTGTAGTCGTTTCTTCAGTAACGGTTTCAACCGCTTCAGCTTCTGTCGCTCGAGTAGAGGCTTTAGGGGCTTCTTTCTGCTCAGTGCTGGCAACCGCTTCATCAGCAACCTCTGTGCTTGGAGCTTGTGCTTGCTCTTCTGCGTTGTTGCTATCAGCGTTTGTAGTCGTCTCTTCAGACTTATTGTTGTTGCGACGTGAACGACGTGAACGACGTGGTTTACGTTCGCCAGCATTCGCTTCGTTATTGTCTTGAGCGTCATTGTTGGTCGCTTCAGCCTGCTCGGCAATCGCCTTAGCTTCTACTTCTGCTTCAGCTTGTGCCTGTTGTTGAGCTAGTTCAACTTCGTCTTTCAGCTTACCGTTACGACGTTTATTGTCATTACGCTCACGTTTACGCTCAGTCACTTCTGGCTCAGGGCGACGAGTTTTAACCTTATTTGTAGGTTCTTTAACTTGTGGCTCTTCTTTGCTTGACTGCTCGCGCTGTTTATTGCGGTTGCTTGTCTCTTTCGTCGTAGTGTCTTCAGTTTGTGCTTGCGCCTGGGCACGACGTGATTGACGTGTTGATTTAGGCTTCTGCTCACCGTCTTGACGAGGCTTGCTGTCTTTGTCTTGCTGGCGAGCAGGGCGGCGTTCACGTTGTTGACGGTTACGCTGTGGCTTGCGCTCTTCAGAAGAGGCTTTGCTAGCTGGTTTCTGTTCTTCTTTCTTAGCAGTTGCTTCTTGCTCAACGGTCTCTTCAGAGGAGCCAAAGAGTGCATTGAACAGACGCTTGAAGAAGCCTGGCTTCTTAACCGGTGCTTTTACTTCTGGCGCAGAAGGTGCTGGCGCAGGCTGTGCTGGTGCGATGCTTGTTACTGCAGCCTGTTGGCGAGCGTTTTCGCCGGCTTGACGTGGCTCGTACGGAGGTTGTACTGGCTCTTCAATCAAGGTGTAGCTGCTGTCGTCTTGCGCGATGATTTCGTTGTCATCACGAATACGTTCTACATGGAAATGCGGTGTTTCCATGTGTGGGTTTGGAACTAGGATAATGTGAACGTGATTGCGCTTTTCGATCTTAGCGATGTTAGTGCGCTTCTCATTCAATAGGAAAGTCGCCACAGAAACCGGCAGGATAGCGCGGATTTGTGCAGTACGTTCCTTAGCACATTCCTCTTCGATTAAGCGAAGAACTGACAGTGCTAGAGATTCAACGTCACGGATAAAGCCTTGGCCGTTACAGCGTGGACAAACGATGCCACTGGTTTCACCCAGTGATGGGCGTAGACGCTGACGTGACATTTCTAGTAGACCGAAGCGTGAAATGCGGCCGATTTGTACGCGCGCACGGTCCGCTTCTAGAGCCGCTTTCATGCGGTTTTCTACTTCTTTCTGGTTGCGTACTGGGGTCATGTCGATAAAGTCGATCACCACCAAGCCACCGATGTCACGTAGACGCAATTGGCGTGCAATCTCGTCTGCCGCTTCTAGGTTGGTTTGTAGTGCTGTTTCTTCGATGTCGCCGCCCTTCGTTGCGCGAGCAGAGTTGATATCGATAGAAACCAAGGCTTCAGTCGGGTCGATAACGATCGAGCCACCAGAAGGTAGGCGAACTTCACGCTGGAAAGCTGTTTCGATCTGGGTTTCGATCTGGAAACGGTTAAATAGTGGGGTGGGTTCAGTGTACAGTTTGATGCGGTTCTTAAAGTGTGGCATCACCTGCATAACGAAGTTTAGGGCGTCTTGGTAAACGTTCTTCTCATCGATTAGAACTTCACCGATGTCATCGCGAAGGTAGTCGCGGATGGCACGGATCACGATGTTACTTTCTTGGTAAATCAAGAATGGAGCAGGGCGATCAGCAGCGGCTTTGGTAATCGAATCCCAAAGTGTTTGCAGGTAATCCAAGTCCCATTGCAATTCTTCAGTCGAACGGCCAACACCGGCAGTACGCACGATCAAGCCACCATTATCTGGTACTTCTAGGCCGGACATCGCTTCTTTAAGTTGCGTACGATCGTCACCATCGATACGACGAGATATACCGCCTGCACGTGGGTTGTTTGGCATTAGCACTAGGTAGCGGCCTGCTAAACTAACGAAAGTAGTTAGTGCGGCACCTTTATTGCCACGTTCTTCTTTATCAACTTGAACGATAACTTCTTGGCCTTCGGTCAACACATCTTTGATGTTGATACGACCATCGGAATTGGATTTCTTGGAAAAGTAAGTTTTGGAAATTTCTTTAAGAGGTAGGAAACCATGGCGCTCTGCGCCGTAATCTACGAAAGCGGCTTCTAGGCTGGGCTCAATACGAGTAATTTTGCCCTTGTAGATGTTTGCTTTCTTTTGCTCACGTGACCCTGATTCGATATCTAGATCGTACAGGCGTTGCCCGTCCACTAACGCAACGCGCAACTCTTCTTGTTGAGTTGCGTTTATTAACATTCTAATCATTGAAATGACTCTTCTTAATGATTCAGAGAATGCTAAGCTCATGAGCTATAACGATTTTATGAATGGGCTATCGCGATTCAGACACAATTTACAGGCTCGCCACAGATGCCCGTTTGTTGGGATGGCGTCGCTCTTTTCTGTGTTGCTGTAATACGTGTTTCAACTATCGGTCAACATGAAAGGTGCTGATCTTGAAAGCGTCTTCAATGGTAAACTGTTACACCCATGAACCGATTCACTGATTCATGCGGTTTATTATATAAAAATTAACTTTTTGCTCAGAGGTAAGAAATGACCAAAGTGTCGCTTTGGTTATGGCTTTTCATTCGTTACAATTGCTTCTTCGAGGCTTTCTGTTGCCTCTTACCCTCTTGGGTTTTGAATATAACAGTAAAATCTAAGTGCTTCAATTACATAGGAAACCAATCTTTTGGCAGCAAGTGAAAATAATGGCGCAGTAGAACGCCCACAGGTACGTTTTGTGACGATTGATGAAAACAATCACGGTCAGCGTATCGATAATTTTTTGGTCACCTTTTTAAAAGGGGTGCCGAAAGGGAAAATCTACAACTTACTGCGTAAAGGTGAGATCCGTGTCAATAAGAAGCGTATAAAGCCGGATTTTCGTTTAACCAGTGAAGATGTAATCCGCATTGCGCCGATCGTAGTGGCTGAGCCAACCGATAAACCTATGGTGGCTGAAGGGCTTAAGCAAGAGATTGAAAGTCGCATCGTTTATGAAGATAAAGGCTTGATAGTGATCAATAAGCCTTCTGGCTTGGCAGTACACGGTGGTAGCGGTTTAAGTTTTGGCTTGGTAGAAGTGGTGCGCCAAATGCGTCCACAGGAAAAGTTCATTGAGCTGGTTCATCGTTTAGATCGTGACACTTCTGGTCTGATTATGATTGCTAAGAAGCGTAGCGTTCTAAAAATGCTGCATGCAGCCTTGCGTGAAAAAGAAGGGGTGCAGAAGACTTACAATGCCTTGGTATATGGCGCTTGGCCAAAGCGCAAACTACAGGTAAATGCTCCTTTAATGAAGAATGAACTGAAATCTGGCGAGCGTGTCGTGAAGGTTCACACGGACGGTAAGGAATCCTTAACCCGATTTAAAGTGCTACGTTCCTTTGAAGGTTATACCTTAATAGAATGTGAGCCAGTGACGGGACGTACCCACCAAATTCGTGTGCATACTCAGTTTGCCGGTTACCCAATTGTGGGTGATGATAAATACGCACCGAACGAAGCCAATGCTGAAGCAAAGTTGCTTGGCTTTAAACGTCTATGTTTGCACGCGGCGAAACTGGAAATTGATTACGATGGCGAAAAGCTGGTGTTAGAGGCGCCGATTGATGATGCTTGGAAAGAAGCGATGCAGGCTTTGCCAAGTAACTACTAGTACTAAGAGTTTTAGCTAGGTAATTATTAGTAGTTATAAATAGTCGTAAGATATAAAAATGCCGCTTCACTGAAACAGTGAAGCGGCATTTTGCATTCTAAGCAGTGACTCAACTTAAGGAATCATAATAGTGGCTTCACCGGTCACCACTTTCTTGCCTTCTACCGTGCAGACGGTTTCGATCACAGCGCGACGACGACGTTCATTCAACTCTTTCACAGTGACCGTTGTGGTAACAGTAGCACCAATAAATACTGGGGCACGGAACTTAAGCGTTTGTTCTAGGTAGATGCAGCCTGGTCCTGGAAGCTTGGTGCCAATCGCCGCTGAAATAAAGCCAGCGGTTAGCATGCCGTGTGCAATAGGCTTTTCAAAGCTGGTGGTTGCTGCATACTCGGCGTCTAGGTGAACAGGGTTAGTATCACCTGTTACTTGAGCGAAGGCTTGAACGTCTTGTTCTGTGACAGTTTTTTCAATGCTTGCGCTTAGGCCTTCGGTCAAATCTTCGAATGAATAGCTCACTATTAAGTCCTTATTTCTGTAAATGGCGCTATGTTACACTTCAATCAGTGTTTACTTAAGGCTTAGACGCATTAAAGCGTCGTATTTTTGTTTTACGGTCTACTCTAGAAAGTAACGATTAGGCCAAATGGAGTGATGCATGGCTTGGAACGAAGAAGACGATCAAAAAAACGGTCAGCTTGAGCAAAATGAAGAGAAGCGACCTGCTAAGCAATCTGATGAGCATTCGGATAGCAAGGTGATTGAGGCATTAAAAGAAGTGTTGGGCTCGCAGGTTGTTGAAAAGCGCCGAGCGCGTCGTTGGAAAATCTTTTTCCGCTTCGTTTACCTATTTGTCTTCATTGGCATCCTAGTGGCTACCTTTATGAAGGCTGATATGGATGAAGTCTCAGTGGAAGACAGTGTGGCGGTGATTCGCATGCAGGGCACCATAGGTGCGGAAAGTGAAATTGATGCCAACGACTACGTGCCTTTGTTTGATGAAATCTATGCTGACTCGACCAATAAAGCGGTATTGATAGAAATGAATAGTCCTGGCGGTAGTCCGGTGCATTCTGGCATTTTGCATGATGCGATTATGCAGTACCGCGCTCAATATCCTGAGATTCCTGTGGTGGTTGCCGTGGAAGATATGGCGGCATCTGGCGGCTACTACATTGCTTCAGCGGCTGACAAGATTGTTGTCGACAAGGCCAGCTTAGTAGGTTCTATTGGCGTCATTTCTGGCGGCTTTGAAGCCAGTGAGTTGATCGAGAAAATTGGCGTGAAGCGCCGATTGTTCACCGCAGGTGAGAATAAAGCCTTTTTGGATCCGTTCTCGCCTATGACCGAACAGGCGCAGAAAAGCTGGCAAGCAGTTTTGGATGAAACCCATCAGCAGTTTATTAATGCGGTAAAAGAAGGGCGTGGTGATCGTCTGCAGAACGATCCGCAAATGTTTACCGGTATGGTGTTTACCGGTGCGCAAGCGGTTCGTAATGGTTTAGCGGATGAGTTTGGTTACGCACAGCAATTACTCAATACAGAGTTTGCTGGTTTGACGCCTGCTTATTACAGTCCTTACCAAGAGCCATGGGAGCGAGTAGCAAAACAGCTTGGTGTTGAGTTTAGTGCTAGCGTGAAATCTCTACTGTTTGATATGCGCTAGTAAGAGATAGTGAGCATTGGAAAATCAAACGGAGGCGGATGCCTCCGTTTTTGTTGCTGTACCATGGTTTTGTTGCTAGGCCAGAGTTGGATTGCTAAGCCAGAGGGTCTAGGTCTAGTTGGCGCAAACTTTCACAAGTTTCTATTAAAGGTAGGCCTTCTAGTGAGGTTGGATCACTGCCTTCCATCTTGGCAAATAAAGCCACCCCAAGCCCTTCGCACTTAAAGCTGCCAGCGCAGTCGAGTGGTGCTTCTATAGTTACATAGCGCTCAATCTCATAGTCGGTTAGCTTTCTAAAGGTCACCTTGTACTCTGAGAGTGTATAACGGCTTTGTTGAGTGCGGCTGTTGTAGAGGTATAAACCAGTTAAAAAACTTACGGTGTGGCCGCTAAATCGTTTTAGTTGGGCGATGGCTTTCTCTGTTGTTAGCGGTTTACCAATAATGTCTCCAGCAAAGGTAGCGCACTGATCGGAGGTGATCAAAATGCAGTCCTCATTAAGTTGTGCTATGAGGGCCTCAGCCTTTGCTTTTGTGACGCGTTCGATGTATTGTTCCGGCAACTCGGCATCCAATCGACTTTCGTCAATGTCCGGCGACAAAGTTGAAAAGGGGATTCCTAGCCGTTTAAGTAAGTTTTGACGGTATTTAGAGGATGAACCTAAGATCAATTTTTGAGTCATATGGGCTTTCTAGAGTCTTGTTTTGTCGAAAAAATAGCTAATTCCACTTAAGACACGAAATAATACGTAAAAAATGCCAATTAAGCCTCAGTATTCTTTGACAAGAATGGGACTTGGCAATATTATTCCCCGCCATGTTGAATGACACATTACCCAAATACTTTGACCCTCGTAAACATGCTGTGCATGAAGTTACATTAGAGGGGCGTTTACCACTTAGTCAATTTCCTGAGTTGAGCGCTGCTTTAGCGTCAAATGAAGGGGATGCGTTTGTTCATCTAGACTTTAGAGTGGATGAAGATAGGCGCTACATTGCGACTGGTTCAATTAAAGCTACTGTTCAAGTTGAGTGTCAACGATGCTTGGAAGCGGCCCCAGTTGAGCTAGAGGTTGATCTGTGTGTGTGCTTCGTTTATGACGAAGACCACGCTAAGAACATACCAGGCGACTATGATCCCGTTGTCATGACCGATGGTGAGGTCGTTCTCGCTGATATGGTCGAGCAAGAATTAATTCTCGCTTTACCTATTGTTGCCTATCACGATGAAAGTGGTTGCAACCCAGTAGCTCTAAAGTATGCCTCGTCTACCGATGACGCACCGGATGACGAAATTAAACCGAATCCATTTAGTATATTGGCCGAATTAAAGGCTAAGAAAAATTAGGAGCTCCAAAAATGGCAGTACAAAAAAGTAAAGTGACTCGTTCACGTCGCGGCCAGCGCCGTTCACACGATGCACTAACTAACCCAACTCTATCTGTAGAACAAACTACTGGTGAACTACACCGTCGTCACCACGTAACTGCAGACGGTTTTTACCGTGGCCGTCAAGTAATCACCCCAAAAGGTGAGTAATTAGATACCCCAAATGATTAGGGTAGCTATTGACGCTATGGGCGGGGACTTAGGTCCCCGCATTGCATTCCAAGCAACAGAAAAAATTGTTGCCGCCTTCACTGACGTCGAGGCGCATTTCTACTTTGATCCACAGGAATTCGAATTTCCTGTTGATTCGCCTTCTTCTCGAATTATTCCTGTCGCTTGTCACGATTCCATTGCCAGTATGGAGGTCGTCGATCGCTCCTTGTTTAAGCGAGTGGACGCTACTATTTATCGTGCCTTGTCAGATATGTCCGATGCAAAAGCCGATGTGGTGGTCACCTTTGGTAATACGGCGGCTATGGTGGCGCTCGCGCGTCATATTGTTGGCTTGTTACGGCCAAAGCTTTATCCAGCTTTAATTCGAGAGATGCGACCTAATCCATTACGTTGTTTAGTGGATTTGGGTGCGAACGTGCATTGTCCGGCAGAAATGTTGAATGGCTTTGCTTTATTGGGGGCTTCTTACGTAGAAGCGCGCAGTGATAGTGAGGCAAATGTGGCGCTACTGAACGTGGGCGTTGAAACCAGTAAGGGCAGCTCAGTGATCAAAGAGTGCTACCAGATGTTATCGGAGCAGTCTTGGCCGAAATTTTCTGGTTTTGCAGAAGGGTTTGAGCTGTTTACTGGCGAAAAAAATGTGATTGTCTGCGATGGCATGGTGGGTAACGCCGTGTTAAAAGCTTCAGAAGGCTTGTTTGTCTTTCTGTTGTCACAGTTGCCAAAACATTCGGTCGACACATCGGCGATTGAAAAGCTGATTCAAGCGGAAAGTCGCCATGGTGCCTGTTTAGTGGGTATCAAAGGGAATTTAGTGAAAGGTCATGGTCGTTCGGATTTGAAAGCCATGATTGGTGCGATTGAGTACGGTATCGACATTGCTCGCACCAATTTATACAAGCGAATTGAATCAAAATTAACTCAACAGGGGGTGTTATGAATTCTTCATTAGCATTCGTGTTTCCAGGTCAGGGTTCACAACAGCAAGGCATGTTGGCTGACTTGGCTGAAAAATACGACATTATCAAAGCGACGTTTGACGAAGCAACTCAAGTACTAGGTTACGACCTATGGGATTTGGTGCAAAACGATGCAGAATCTCTGAATCAAACCGATAAAACTCAGCCAGCGTTGCTTACTAGCAGTGTGGCATTGTGGCGCCTATGGGAGCAGCAAGGTGGTGATAAGCCAGCTTATGTTGCTGGTCACAGTCTAGGTGAATACTCTGCACTAGTGTGTGCAGGCGTGATCGAGTTTGCTGATGCAGTAGAGCTAGTTAAACTGCGTGGCGAATACATGCAGCAAGCAGTTCCAGCAGGTTCTGGTGCCATGGCTGCGATCATTGGTCTAGACGATGATCAAGTAATTGCAGCCTGCGCGTCTGTGACGGAAGGCGTAGTGAGTGCGGTAAACTTTAACTCGCCTGGTCAAGTCGTGATTGCTGGCGAGACCGCAGCAGTAGAAGTGGCAATGGCAAATGCGAAAGAGGCCGGTGCGAAACGTGCACTACCTCTACCAGTCAGTGTGCCGTCTCACTGTAAATTAATGGTGCCAGCAGGTGAGAAACTTGCCGAGCGTCTAAACGCGATCGAATTCAAAGAGCCTGCGATTAAGCTAGTGCAAAACGTGTCTGCACAGGCGGTTTCTGATGCGGCTCAGATCAAAGCAAACCTAGTCTCTCAGCTAAGTGAGCCAGTTTTATGGACTCAATCTATTGCTTTGCTAAGTGAGCTTGGTGTAGAAAAGACAGTTGAATGTGGTCCGGGTAAAGTATTGACGGGTCTAAACAAGCGAATTGTGAAAGGTTTAGACGCCGTAGCAATTGGAGATGTGGCAGGCTTTGAGGCTGCGACAGCAAATTAAAAAAGACTGGAGATAACTTGATGAGCAAGATTGCGCTAGTAACTGGTGCGACGCGTGGTATTGGTAAAGCCATCGCGCAAGCGCTAGTCGCTAATGGTATGACTGTAGTAGGTACCGCAACAAGTGAAGCGGGTGCTACAAGCATTAGCGAATACTTAGGCGATAATGGTAAGGGTGTAGTGCTAGACGTGTCTAACGACGAGTCAGTTGACGCCGTAATCAAGCAAATCAATGAAGAGTTTGGTGCGCCAACGATTTTGGTAAACAACGCGGGTATTACGCGTGACAACCTAATGATGCGCATGAAGATGGATGAGTGGGATACAGTGATCAACACTAACCTGACATCTGTGTTCCGCGTAACGAAAGCGTGTCTTCGTGGCATGACTAAAGCAAAATTTGGTCGTATCGTAACGATTAGTTCTGTGGTGGGCTCTATGGGTAACGCTGGTCAAGCGAACTACTCTGCAGCCAAAGCCGGTCTGGAAGGCTTTAGCCGTTCATTGGCGGCTGAAATTGGTTCACGTGGCATCACAGTAAACTGTGTGGCGCCTGGCTTTATCGCAACCGATATGACCAAAGATCTGCCAGAAGAGCACAAAGCGAATTTGGTTTCTAAAGTACCTGCAGCGCGTCTAGGTGAGCCAGAAGAAATTGCAGCAGCTGTTGCTTTCTTGACCTCTGATGCAGCAGGTTACATTACCGGTGAAACATTGCATGTCAATGGTGGTATGTACATGGCGTAATTTGAGTTGAAATTCGTAATGAATTCAACGAAAATACGTCTCCGGTTCATGATGAGAATCACGCCCAGTTTGGGTGTCACCAATTTTTATAATATGCTCAAAGTGAGCTATTAACGAGTAGAGTAGGAACTTCTAATGAGTAGCATTGAAGAACGCGTTAAAAAAATCGTTTGCGAACAACTAGGTGTTAAAGAGGAAGAAGTTGTACCAGCAGCGTCTTTCGTAGACGATCTAGGTGCTGATTCCCTAGACACAGTTGAGCTTGTTATGGCTCTTGAAGAGGAATTCGACACTGAGATTCCTGACGAAGAAGCTGAAAAAATCACCACTGTTCAAGCAGCTATTGATTACATCAACGCTAACTTGTAATTCTCTGGTGCACTGAGTTTCCGAAAAGCCGCTCGTATTGTATGTACAGCGGCTTTTCTTATTCTTACCCCTGTAGTAAAGGGAGTTTTCGGAGGAATCATATGTCTCGTCGTCGGGTCGTAGTCACCGGTATGGGAATGGTGAGCCCCCTTGGCAATAACGTAAAAGACACTTGGGACAATATCATTGAAGGCAAAAGTGGTGTGTCAGCTATTGAACACTTTGACGCCTCTCAGTTCTCAACTCGTTTTGCTGCGCAAGTAAAAGACTTCGATGCATCGCAATATATGAGCGTGAAAGAAGCTCGTAAAATGGACGTGTTTATTCAATATGGCATTGCCGCCGCCGTCCAAGCGATAGAAGATGCTGGATTAACTCCTGATAGCGTGAATTACAAACGTATTGGGTGTGCCATTGGTTCAGGCATTGGCGGCCTGCCAATGATTGAAAAAAATGTAGAATTACTGAACGCATCGGGACCAAAACGCATTTCGCCGTTCTTTGTTCCGGGTGCGATTATCAACATGATCTCTGGTCATGTTGCGATCCGTTTCGGCTTCCAAGGCCCAAATATTTCAATTGTCACGGCCTGCACCACAGGTACGCATAACATCGGTATGGCAGGTCGTATGATCTCTTACGGTGATGCGGAAGTGATGATTGCGGGTGGTGCTGAGATGGCGATTACGCCATTGGGTATTGGTGGTTTTGGTGCCGCCCGTGCTTTGTCTACCCGTAACGATGATCCTAAGACAGCAAGTCGTCCATGGGATAAAGATCGTGATGGCTTTGTCATGGGGGATGGTGCTGGTATTTTGGTATTAGAAGAATACGAGCATGCCGTAGCCCGTGGTGCGACCATTTATGCAGAGCTAGCTGGCTTTGGTATGAGTGATGATGCGCATCACATGACTGCGCCACCAGAAAACGGTGAGGGTGCGTTAGCGGCGATGGCTGCGGCCCTGAAAGATGCCGGCGCAGAAGCTCATGAAATTGATTACATCAATGCTCATGGTACCTCGACACCGATTGGTGATTTAGCGGAAACAGAAGCCGTGAAATCACTCATGGGGGCGGATGCTTCGGATGTGGCGATCAGTTCAACCAAATCCATGACGGGGCACTTACTAGGGGCCGCTGGGGCAGTAGAGTCCATCTTCTCTGTTTTAGCGATTCGCGATCAGTTAGTGCCACCAACCATCAACTTGGATGAGCCAAGTGAAGGTTGTGATCTGAATTATGTAGCGATGACCGCGCAAAAGCGTAAAGTAGAGTTGGTATTGAATAACTCATTTGGCTTTGGTGGTACAAACGGCACCTTAGTGTTCCGTAAAATGTAAAAAAAGCGGCATTAGCCGCTTTTTTTATAAACTTAAATTTTATTGCAAGGTTTCCCCTTGAGCGGCAGGGCGGTTAGCCTCTATCATTTTGGCAATATCCACGCTCTCTCCAGCTTGCTCTGCATCGTACAGTTGCTCGTCGATTTGTTGGTAATAGGCAAGTTCTTCATCGCCTAAGAAGTGCAAACATTCGCCACCGACAAAATACAAAAGCTCGCGGTGCATCAAAGGAACCAAGTTCGGATAGCAGCGGATAAAGCGACTTAACAGTTCTTGAGCATCAAACAGAAAGTCAGCTTGAGCTTGGTTGCCAGCAGTAATTAGTTCTCCCCACTTATTAATGAAATCTTGCTCTTCTTCAGCCAGCTCAGAGCGATCAAATGGATCATGCTCTTGGATACGTTGCTGAAGAGTTTGTAGGCGGCTAATAATAAATTGGATTCTAGAACTCACGAGAAATGAAACCTATCTTGGTGGGTTTAAGGTGTATTAATAAAGAAGGTTATTATGGCATATGCTATTGAAATAAAGGACCTAAAAAAGCGTTACGGCAATGGCTTTGAAGCGCTTAAGGGAATTGACCTGAATGTAGAGCAAGGTGACTTCTTTGCCCTATTGGGGCCAAACGGCGCCGGTAAGTCGACCACGATTGGCATCTTATGTTCCTTGGTTAATAAGTCTTCCGGTAGCGTGAGCATCTTTGGTGTGGATATCGATAAAGATTTCCCTGGTGCAAAACGTTATCTAGGTGTGGTGCCACAAGAATTTAACTTCAACGTATTTGAGACGGTATTTAACGTAGTCGTTACCCAAGCGGGCTTTTACGGTATTCCAATGCACGTTGCGGAAGAACGTGCTGAGAAGTACCTCAAGAAACTCGATCTATGGGATAAAAAAGACACTCAATCCCGCATGCTGTCTGGTGGTATGAAGCGTCGCTTGATGATTGCTCGTGCCTTGATTCATGAACCAAAAGTGTTGATTTTAGATGAGCCAACCGCGGGCGTTGACATTGAATTACGTCGTTCCATGTGGGAGTTCATCAAAGAACTAAATGAGCAGGGTACGACCATCATCCTGACCACACATTACTTGGAAGAAGCAGAACAGCTGTGCCGCAATATTGCCATTATTAACAGTGGTGAAATCGTTGAAAACACCAGTGTTAAAGCGCTATTGAAAACCTTAAGCAGTGAAACCTTTGTGTTGGATCTAGATGAGTCCATCGAAACCGCTGAATTAGAAGGTTACGAGATGAAGCTTGTTGGTGATGGCTCGTCAGTGGAAGTGTCGGTCATGAAGGGGCAAAACCTCAACGACGTGTTTGCTTATCTAAACCAGCAAAACGCCAAGGTTGTCAGTATGCGAAACAAGTCTAATCGTCTTGAAGAGCTATTCGTTAAATTAATCAAGGGAAGTAAGTAGCATGTCCACGGGTGAAATTTGGATTGCGTTTTACACCATCCTACGTCGTGAAATTCGACGCTTTATGCGTATTTGGCCACAGACGCTGTTGCCGCCAGCGATCACAATGACGCTGTACTTTGCCATTTTCGGTAATCTAATCGGTAGTCGTATCGGTGAAATGGATGGCTTTAGCTACATGCAATTTATCGTGCCTGGTTTGATTATGATGTCGGTCATTACCAACTCTTACTCGAACGTGGCATCGTCGTTTTTCTCCGCTAAGTTTCAGCACAGTGTGCAGGAGCTGTTGGTGTCGCCAACGCCTAACTGGGTCGTGCTAATGGGCTATGTGTTGGGTGGCGTTGCACGTGGTCTGTGTGTCGGTGCAACGGTGACAGTGCTGTCGTTGTTCTTTACGCATCTGCATCTGCATAATCTATTCCTGACCATTTTGATTGTCATACTGACGTCGGTGATGTTTGCCTTGGGTGGCTTTGTGAACGCCTTGTTTGCGCGTAACTTTGATGATGTGTCGATTGTGCCGACCTTTATCCTAACGCCATTGACGTATTTGGGCGGTGTGTTCTACTCCATTAGTCTGTTGCCGGACTTCTGGCAGGGGGTTTCTATGCTGAACCCAGTACTATATATGGTCAATGCGTTCCGTTATGGCATTTTAGGTGTATCAGACATTGACGTGACGTGGGCATTGGTTATCATCTGCGCGTTTATTATTTGTTTATTTTATGTTGGCTTAACTCTGCTAAATCGTGGCAGAGGCATTAGAAGTTGAGGTGTTGAGCATGGGGTTTTTACCCTTAGGACAGAAAACGGATTACGTTTCTGAATATGATCCTGGTTTGTTGTTTCCGATCGCGCGTGTCGATAAGTGGCGTGATATGGGCATCGAATCTGAGCGTTTGCCCTTCCATGGAGAGGATATTTGGAACGCATACGAGCTGTCTTGGTTAAATAAAAAGGGAAAACCGATCGTGGCAACGGCGGAGTTTCGCTTGCCATGTTCATCGCCAAATATCATTGAGTCTAAGTCATTTAAACTTTACTTAAATTCCTTGAATCAAATGCGCTACGAAGATCAATTTGAAGTGCAGAGCATTTTGGAAACAGATCTATCGGCAGCGGCGGGTGCACCAGTGACGGTAATCATTCGTGATGTCGATGCTATGGAGTCTTTGGTGGTACTAACGCCGGATTACTGCATCGATGATCTCGATGTGGAAATTAATGAATACCACCCCAATGCAGATCTACTAACAGTGAAAGACACTGAACAAGTAGAAGAGCGTTTGGTTAGTCACTTGCTGAAGTCTAACTGTCCAGTGACTAACCAGCCTGACTGGGGTTCAGTGTTTATTGATTACCAAGGTGGTCAGATTGATCACGCGGGCTTGCTTAAATACATCGCTTCGTTCCGTGAACATACGGATTTCCATGAGCAATGTGTTGAGCGTATCTTTATCGATATTATGACCCGCTGTAAACCACAAAGTTTGGTGGTTTATGCCCGTTATGTACGTCGTGGTGGTTTGGACATTAACCCATACCGCTCAACGTCCGAAATTGTCCTCGGCAACGATCGTCTAGCACGCCAATAAATTTGGCATAACGCTCCGCTAGGGTTTAGCGGAGCGTTCCTAAATACTTTCTTTCCAAATCTGAATAGGCCAGTTGTAAGCGGTCTAGCTCAAGACTCTTTTTGTTGTATTCATTACGTAGGGCTTTTTCACTCGAGTCGGATACTTGATTAATGAGTTGCTCTTTCATGTCATGTACCTGTTTGACAAGCTCGTGATTCTCTTCACGCAAAGCACCAAGCTCCGAGACTTCGTTCGGTTGCGAGTTATTGGTGGGTTGCGCCAAATCATACGTGATTTGCTCACGTAAACTGTTGTTCTCGGCTTCAGCGTTTTCTAACTCTTGTGCAAGTAGCTGCACGCAGGTTTCCGATTCCTTCAGCATCTGTTCAAGGTTGCGCACCTCTTTTTCTTGTTGCGACAGTGGAGAAACTTGACTGGAATCATCGGATTGAATCGCAGCAAAATCATCTAACAGTGCTTCAAGAGTGTCGCGTTTGTTTGAAGTGAGGGTTTTAAACTCGTCTAATAAGTCACCATCGGCCGCTTTAATCTGTGCATCCATGGCTGCTAGCTGTTTATCTTTATCAGAGATATCTTGTTTTAAAGCGTTGATAGATAAATTGGCGCTATCTAACTCTGTTTGTAATTGGCCGATCAAAGACTTTGACTCTTTTGACAGGCGCTCAATGCGGCTTAAGGCCATATGTTGTGCGGCTTGTTCCTCTTGGTCATCGAGTCTGTGATCGGAATCTTTTAATTGTGCTTGTAGGTGTTCAATAATTGCCTGCTGGCGTTTTGATAAGCGTTCTAACTGATGCAGGTGACGGGTTGAATAATGTTGCTGAGTTTCATGTTCCTCAGGGGCTTGAGTGGCAACGTATTTGTCGTCACTTTTTTCGTGTTGTTCCAATTTGTCGATTTGCTTTTGCTGACTCTTAAGCTCACCTTTAAGGCGCTCTAACTCTTTTATTTTAACGTTTAGCTTTCTAAGTTTGTGTTCACTAGAGTCAATGCTTTTATGCAGCTCAAGATGCAATTCGCGCTGATTGTGAATCAGTTCTTCTTTGGAGATTAGTAATTCACTGGTTTGGATAAATTCATCATCGATGTCTTGCAATGCCTTGGTGAGGCTATGTTGACTGAGATTTTTCGATCTAATTAGCTCCAGTGTATTCAAAATGCTCGCCATAAATCGGTTCAAAATAGGTTTAGGATGATTGCTTTCTCCATTGAGAACGATGGATCGCTCAGCTTTTACCAAGGTGCCCCACAATTTAATGCGGGTAATTTGTTGATAGTTTTTGGATTGTCGAAGCTCAATTAACTGATCGGCGGCGTGGTTGGCCTGTTGCTCAAGTGCTTGGGCAAAGGCTTTGAAAGGTTGTTCGACCGCTTCGTCCAGTTGTGTTGAGGTGGTTTCAACTGGAGCTTGGTTGGTGGTGATGGCGCTTGAAGGCTCTTGCTTAACGGCTTTTTTGCGTAAAACGACTCCACGCCAGATGAACCATAGCGAAGCAACTGTCATAATGGTGGCTGCTTCAAGCAACAGCCAGAGTATCCATCTTTCCATACTGCCTACTCCATAAATGAGAGTCGTTTAGATTTACAAGGCTAAACACATTAGTTATGTTAGGTATATCTATGATATTAACGGAATTTTTATTGCTATGAGTAAAGATTTTTTGCGCTTCATGCGTGATCGTGTATCCAATAATCAGCTAACAGAGCCAGCGCCAACCCATGCAGAGTGGCGTGAAATTCTTGATGCGGCAAGTCGCGCTGCTGATCATGGCAACTTAAAACCTTGGCGCTTTAAAGTGTACGAAGGTGATGCTCGTAGCCAAGTGGGACAAGTGTATTGGCAGCATGCAAAATCTGAAGTAGAGCAATTAAGTGACGATAAAGCGGATGCTTTTATTAAAAAAGCTTACCGTGCCCCAACCATTCTTTTGGTATACGCGGATCTAGTTGAGCACCCAAAGGTGCCGGAATTTGAACAGCTGATGGCCGTTTCGGCCGCTGCGCAACAGGCGCTGCTTGGCATAAATGCTTTGGGTTATGCCGGTATCTGGCGCACAGGCCCAGCGGTATTCACTGATGAGGCAAAACAACAATTCGGTTTGGCGCAAAATCAGCATGTAGTAGGGCTTATTTATGTCGGCACGGCATCGGCTGAAGTAAAACCAGTTGAAGATACAGGTATTGATCAACGATTAACGTTCGTGACTGAATAATTGTAACGACGAAGGTTGTATAAGACCCCTAGCAGTGCCTCATTCCTGCTGGGGGTCTTCTGTTTGTAAGCTTTAAGTAGCTAATTGATTTGCTTATAATTACTGACAGACCTTAACTTAATTTTTTAATGGGAATATCTAAAAGTGGAATCAATGATTGAGCGACTGATGTATGCATCGAGATGGTTGCTTGCACCTATCTATATCGGTTTAAGTTTGGCCCTGATGGCGCTAGGCATAAAATTCTTTCAAGAGATCTTTCATGTTTTGCCGAACGTTTTTGAGGTAGGCGAGACCGACTTGATACTGCTAGTGCTTTCACTCATCGACATTGCTTTGGTATCAGGCTTGATCATCATGGTTATGTTCACAAGCTATGAGAACTTTGTTTCGCGAATTGATTTGGACGAAAACACAGAAAAGCTCTCATGGTTGGGGACACTCGACACCAATACACTCAAAAGCAAAGTGGCTGCCTCGATTGTGGCGATCTCGTCGATTCATCTGCTGAAAATCTTTATGAATGCCGCAAATATCGAAAACGAGAAGCTTCTTTGGTACGTGGTTATTCACTTAACGTTTGTGTTATCCGCTGTTGCTATGGGTATGCTGGATAAGGCGACGCGTAAGAAGTGAGTTGGTGCAATAAAAAGCTTGCATTTCAATAACTTCAAATCTATTATACGCGCCACGTTTCGCACTTAAGCGAACAGAAAGTTTTGGTGAGCTGTCCGAGTGGCCGAAGGAGCACGCCTGGAAAGCGTGTATGTCGAAAGGCATCAAGAGTTCGAATCTCTTGCTCACCGCCATTACCCTAGCAAAATCAAGGGTTCTAGAGTGAATTTTGATTTTGTACTGCATAAAGTAATGCATAAAAAAGCCGCTTAGAATTTACATTCTAGGCGGCTTTTTTGTGATCCCCAGTTGCTCACAAGCATCTTCAATCAAAATTTCAATCATCTCGTTTTTCTTACGTCGGCTTCTTTTACATAGCTTCTCAAGAAGCTCGATGTGCTCTTCGCTTAGCATATAAGAACACGCCTTTTTGCCATTGTTGCTATCTCTATGCTTTTTTTGGCTCCAAGCCTGCTTCAATTTTGATATCTCTAATTCAAAAAAACTTGACTTGTATGTATTTATAGTCGTGACTAGTTGTTTAAACCAGAAATAAATGAGGTCTTCAACTGACTCAATGTTATTCCAAGATTTATTTTTATAATTTAGAAGCCATTTGTCAAAGTGCTCAGATCTATTTTTTTCTATAAAAGAAAATTCGCTTGAATGAATGGACAGTAACTTATTGACTTTACTGTATGTGCTTTCGAAAAGTTCCCTTTTAGTTTCTGTAGAGCCAATTTTTATTATGTTTATAATGAAGCGTAATTTTTTTATTTCCTTTTCTTTTTTTATACTCATGGAGGAGAAGGATAAGGGTAAAGTATTACCTATATTTAGTTCGCTCATTAATGTCTTTTTCATTATAAAAATATTAATAAGATCTAATTTAAATAAAATTTCAAACTCAGCCTCCGGGACAATCTGATTAGATAAGTTTTCCTTCATATCAATTAGGTAGTTTGTTTTCGTCTTGTCGACTCCTATTTGATTAAAAACTTGCTCATCGCTTAGCTGATCTCCAGATTGACACCAATTCCATAGATGGTCATATGTTTTGCCAAATGTTAAAGCAAAAAGCATAAGCTCATCTTCCTCAAACTTAACCATTTGATCTCGAATATTCATATTTACTTAGTAATTTATTAGTGATTTAAAGGTAAATTATAAGTGATTTTATAAACAATTATAAGTTTATATTTAGTTTGTTTTTAGTTTTTAAATTTATCTATCACTATATAAATCAATAGATACATGGAATCTTATAGAGCTTATGTAATTTTTCTTTTGGGTTTCAATCTGTGAAGCCTGATTCTTAATCAACTTTTAACTTCAGAGTGTATTCATCTGAGGAGGGCTAGGAGGTTGCGGTGATTTGAAATTTGAAGTGACCTGTATTTAGAGCGTAGTGGCCTAGATCTGTGTTGGTTATAATAATATCTAATATCAAAGATGTTCTTAAGAAACATCTTAAAAGCTTTATAGCTGGTATTTATATGTAAGAAATTACAAAGCAGCTCTTCGATGTATCAAACAACATCGGAGAGTGAGAAATGAATGAAAAATACTTAGGTTATGAGGTTCAGGGGAAGTTACAAGAGCATAACGTTATCTACTTAGCGAAGATCAAAGGTTTTATCGATACCAGTGCATCAATTTCAAAACGGTGTGTTGTTCTTCGATTCGATCTACGTTTCCCAGAAATATATATAGGTGATGAAGAAAAGTGCGTGTCTAAATTTATTGATTCCCTTAAATCAAAGCTAAACGCTTTAGAGCTGAAAAAGCGCAAAGCAAGCCAGAGAATCTATACGCACAATTTGCGTTATCTATGGGTGAGAGAAAATGCAGGCGCCAAACATGATCACTTTCATTTTGTAATTACTTTGAATCATGATGCGTTCATGTCATTCGGCAATTTAAACAGTTCTAAAGTTAATATGGCCTCACGGATTCAGTCTGCCTGGGCAAGCTCTTTGGCTTTATCCGGTGAAAAGGGGGCTCAGGGGTTGGTGCATTACTGTAAGAATGGAGTGTACAAGCTTGATGGGAACTCCAAGGACTTTCAAGACGTGTACAAGAGCCTATTTCACCGATTGAGCTATCTGGCTAAGAAGCGAACAAAGGTTGTTGGTAAGCGTGCTATCGGCTGTTCACAGGCATCAAGTGTAAAAAAAATATCTTTTTATAAATAATATAGGTCTAAAGCATATTTCAATGTAAGTCTAAGGTGGCACGCGCCACCTTAGACTCTCTTTATAGCTCGCCATACTCTGCAAGCGAATGCGCATCTTCACCTACGATGACATGGTCCAGGGTTCTAACGTCAATGATGTCCAGGGCTCTCTTGATACGTTCGGTTATCTGTAAGTCTGCGTTGGATGGGGTTGTTATGCCAGATGGATGGTTGTGTCCAAGAATGACGGCCGCAGCGTTATTTCTTAAAGCCGCCTTTACAATTTCTCTTGGATAGACGGCGGCTGAGTCGATTGTCCCAAAGAACATTTCCTCGTACTTGATCAAACGATGCTGGCTATCAAGAAACAGTACTGCAAAGACCTCCCTGTCTTGCCAAGAAAGCTTTGTCATCATGAAGCGTTTAACCTCCATGCAATTTGTAAATGAAAGGCTTTCACGATGAAGCCTTTCTTGAATGAATGATGCAGCTGCATCAATAACTTCTTGTTTTGATTGGTACTGAAATTCTCTAAGGGGGATTTCTAGTTGGTGCATAAGGTAACTCCTAAGTACGGATGTTGGGGCTAATACACAGGAGTAATGTAGGTTTGAAAAAATTTAGAATTGAAGCGTTAACCAAGTAAGAAATTACACGGATGCACTTTGATGTACTAGAACGAGGGCATCAAAATGCGAGTAATCAAATTGAAAGACGTTATCGATACAACAGGACTATCAAAATCATCAATCTATGCGTACATGGCGCGTGGTGACTTCCCAAGGCCTATTCAGTTGGGGCCTAGGGCGGTGGCTTGGATTGAAGAAGAAGTGCAAGGTTGGCTTTATGATAAGATGAAACAAAGGATGTAGGTGTAAGCTTACATATTTAAAAGTTAAGATGTACGTATGGTTTATTGAATTATCTGAAGTTGCACTGAAATCTAATCCCTCCTTGGTTCTTCTATTCCCCAAACTTTGCCCGTTTACTCATTCCTTACTAGCAAGCCACTATGTTAGATTCAAGGGAACATGATTATTTACTACCTATGGTGCATAAAGCCTAATGCAGAGAGGTAGTCAGCAAACAGTTAGCGGAATGGAAGCAGTATAACAATGCAAACACCTTCGAACTTTGCTTTTCTAAAAGAACACGATCCTCTTTTTGTTGAATTGGCTGTAGGAGCTGAGCGAGTTTTTGCCAGTGACCCAAACACTACTTTGATCAAGCTTCGCCAGTTAGGAGAAGCATTAGCTCAGCATATAGCCTCATTAATAGGCGTTGAGTTTGATGAGAAAACCACTCAAGTCGATTTACTCTATCAGTTAAATCGAGAGCTAGAGTTTGAACCTTCCGTTCGAGAGCTTTTTCATACCCTCCGTATAGAGGGCAACAAGGCAACTCACCAGTTTAAAACTCGCCATAAGGAAGCACTTGATGGTCTTAAGTTTGCCCGTGAGTTAGCGATATGGTTCCACCAGTCTTTTGGTAAACAGGGTACTTCCTTCAAAGCGGGTCCTTTTATCCCGCCTACCGACCCAAGTGGCCAATTACGCCAGCTTCAGAATGAAATTGAAAATCTTAAAAATGATTTATCAAAGGCGAACGTCAAACTAGATACTAGTAAGCAGCTTAATGACTTAATCAATAAGGAAAAGGCTGAATATGAAGCTCTAGCTCTGATGATGGACGAAGAATCAAAAGAGCTGGCTGAGTTAGCGAAAGAACACGAACAGGCTTTATCGGAGCAACGCAAAGAGTTTGAAGGTACGATTCGTGCGTTGAAACAACGCCTAAAAGATCAAGATGACAAAGCAATTGCACAACAGAAACAGCAAGTATCGAAAAATACTCGCGTAGCGGGTCAAAATATCTCTCTTAGTGAAGAGCTGACTCGGGTGCTCATTGACCAGCAGTTACAAGAAGCAGGCTGGCAAGCGGATACCCAAGAGCTTACCTACAAGAAAGGTGTTCGCCCTGAAAAAGGTGTGAGCAAAGCAATTGCGGAATGGCCTACCAAAGATGGCAGTGACAAAGGTCGAGCTGACTATGTGCTATTTCGTGGTTTAACGCCAATCGCTGTCGTAGAAGCCAAGAAAAAAAATACCAATGTGGCAGGTAAAATCCCTCAAGCGGAGTTTTACAGCAAAGGCTTCATTTTAGATGAAACGATGCAGCCAGCTTGGGAGCTTGCAGGACGAACCATTGCCTGGGCTGATGATAATGAAGGCCACTACAAAGTTCCGTTTGTCTATTCATGTAATGGGCGACCATACATCCCTCAACTAGCCGAGCAATCAGGTACGTGGTTCAGAGATGTGCGTGAATCTAGCAATACCAAAAGAGCCTTACCAAAGTTCCATACGCCGGATGGCCTTTATGACTTGTTAAAACGCAGCAAGGAAGAAGCTGAGCAGAAACTTCACCAAGAAAGTTTTACCTACCTGAAGCTTCGTGATTACCAAGAAAAAGCCATTAGATCCGTTGAAACTGCTCTAGAACATAATGCCCAAAATGCATTGCTAGCCATGGCGACGGGGACAGGCAAAACACGAACTATTATTGGTCTGATCTATCGTTTTCTTAAAGCGGAACGATTTAAACGAATTCTATTTCTTGTTGATCGTACTGCGCTAGGCAACCAAGCGATTGATGCGTTCAATGAAGCACCTCTAGAGCAAAACCATACACTGTCAAAGATCTACAACGTAGCGGAATTCGGGGATATGGCATCTGAAGCAGAAACGCGTATTCAGGTGGCAACGGTACAGGCCATGGTTAAACGTATCTTTATGTCAGATACGCCACCACCAATCGACCAATTTGACTGTATCATCATTGACGAAGCTCACCGTGGTTATACGCTTGATCAGGAAATGACAGAAGGCGAGCTTGCTACTCGTGATATTAGCCAATATGTCTCCAGCTATCGCAGAGTGCTTGAATACTTCGATGCAAAGAAGATCGCTTTAACAGCGACACCAGCCAAACATACGTCAGAAATCTTTGGAAAACCTGTTTATACCTATTCTTATCGTGAAGCGGTTGCTGATGATTGGCTGATAGATCACGAGCCGCCTATTCGCTACGAGACCTTGCTAACACAGCAAGGAATTAAGTTTGAAAAAGGTGAAAGCGTAGAAGCCATCGATACTAAAACAGGCGTTATTAATACCGCTGAGTTAGAGGACGAACTTAAATTTGATGTGGATGCTTTTAATAAGCGAGTGATCAATGAAAACTTTAATAAAGTAATTTGTGAAGAGCTTGCGGAGAAAGAGCTAGACCCGTTCGGCGACGAAAAAACCATGATTTTTTGTGCGACAGATAATCATGCCGATATGGTTAAGCGATTGTTAGATGATGCTTTTAAAGCATTTTATGGTGATCAATACAACCAAGATGCTGTCCAAAAAATTACTGGCCAAAGTCATCATGTCGATAAATTAATCAGCCGATATAAAAACGAACGTTACCCAAATATTGCTATTACCGTGGATCTTTTAACCACGGGTATCGATGTACCTAAGATCTGTAACCTTGTGTTCTTACGTCGGGTTAAGTCTCGTATCCTTTACGAACAAATGATCGGACGTGCCACACGTCGTTGTGACGATATAGGCAAAACAGTATTCCGCATTTACGACCCAGTAGATATATACGCTGCATTGAGCGACGTGAATACCATGAAGCCGCTGGTGAAAGATCCTAATATCACTATAGAGCAGCTCGTAGACGAATTAAGCAATCCTTATACGCTTAATCAAGCGCTGAACAGTCCAGGCGATACGCCTGATGAGAGCCATGCTCAAGTAATATTGAGCCAACTCAGTCAAAAGCTAATGCGTGTACTTCGTAAAGCAGAGAAGGCATCAGAATCCAAACCAGACCTCAAAACTAAGCTCGATGAGTTGCATCAGCTTTGGGGTGTCGAGCCGAAAGAGCTACATAAACACTTGCAGGACTTAGGACCTCAGCAAGCTTCTGAGTTCGTAACCCAGCATTCGGGATTATTAAATCAATTATCTGAAGTCGTAATGCTAGTAGGCAGTGATCGTATGCCGGTGATTTCTGTTCATGAAGATGAAATTAGAGACCGTACTCAAAGCTATGGCGCTCATGAACGCCCTGAAGACTATCTTGAAAGCTTTAATCGCTTTATCAAAGAGCAATTAAACCAAAGTGCCGCGTTGGCCGTGGTGGTCAATAAACCACGCGACATGACCCGTGAGCAGTTGAAAGAAGTCACGCTACTTCTTGATGGCGCTGGTTACTCTGAGGCAAATCTACGAGCAGCGGTGCGCAATCAAACCAATCATGACATTGCGGCCAAAATTGTTGGGCATATCCGCCGTGCAGCACTTGGGGAGCCATTAATTCCCTTTGAAACACGCGTTGCACAAGCGATGGATAAAATCCATAGCAGTCATCCCTGGTCAAGCCAACAGAGAAAGTGGCTTGATCGTCTTGCTAAGCAGCTAGTCCATGAAGTGATTATCGACAGAGAATTCGTAAACGAGCGTTTTTCTGATAACGGTGGCGCTAAGCAATTTGATAAAATGCTAAATAATCAATTAGATACGGTATTGGATGAACTAAGCGAAGCTATTTGGCCACAAAAAAGTGCTTAATCATCGAATCCTTAATTTTCAAGTATAAGAGAACCCTATGACCAACAACGATATCGTACAAAAACTCTGGAACCTGTGTGATGTGCTGCGTGATGACGGCATCAACTACAGTGATTACGTGACCGAGTTGGTACTGCTGTTATTTATCAAAATGGTGCATGAGAACACGGAAGCGGGCACATTGAAAAAACACCCGTTGCCAGAGGGCTGTCGTTGGACAGATATCAATGAAAAGTCTGGGATCAACCTGCTAGACGACTACAAACGCATCTTGCTTAGCCTGTCATCGGGTAAAGATGCGCTAGGTAACTTCGTACACGAAGACCCATTAATCAGTGCGATTTATGCCGATGCGCAGACACGTCTGCGTGAGCCACGTCACCTAGAGCAAATGATCAAAACACTTGATCAAATCGACTGGTTCAGTGCTCAAAAAGATGGTCTAGGGGATTTGTACGAAGGCTTACTGGAAAAGAACGCTTCTGAAACCAAATCCGGCGCAGGTCAGTACTTCACGCCCCGTTCATTGATTAACAGCATGGTGCGCTGTCTTAAGCCTCAAACTGGCGAAGTGATTCAAGACCCAGCAGCGGGTACCGCAGGGTTCTTAGTTGCAGCAGACCAATACATGCGCGAGCAAACCGATGACTACTTTGACCTCAACAGTAAAGAAGCTGCATTCCAAAAGAACAACGCTTTTGTTGGGGTAGAGCTGGTCCCGAATACACGCCGTCTAGCGCTGATGAACTGTCTACTACACGGTATGGAAGGCGATGACGAAGGTGTGGTTCATCTTGGTAATGCGCTAGGTGAAGCCGGTAAATCACTTAAGCAAGCGGATATTATCCTAGCCAATCCGCCGTTTGGTACCAGCAAAGGTGGCGAAGCGTCGAATACCCGTGATGACCTGACCTTTAAAACCAGCAACAAGCAACTGGCGTTTTTACAGCATATCTACCGTAACCTAAAACCAGGTGGACGTGCGGCGGTGGTATTACCGGATAACGTGTTATTTGAAGCGGGTGTCGGCACGGATGTGCGCCGCGACCTCATGGATAAATGTAATCTACATACTATCCTGCGTCTGCCGACGGGTATTTTCTACGCACAGGGTGTAAAGACCAATGTGTTGTTCTTTACCAAAGGCTCGCCTAAAGACAAGCATCAAGAAGAAAACTGCACCGAAAACGTATGGGTATATGACCTACGCACCAATATGCCAAGCTTCGGTAAACGCACACCATTTGGCGATTCGCACTTAGCCCCATTTGAAGCTGTGTATGGCGACAACGCCGATGGCATAAGCCCTCGCAGCGAAGGTGAATACAGCTTTGGCTCAGAAGAAATCGAGGTCGAAAAAGACGACATCGAAGAAAACCAAGGTATTGATGATCGTCTTGTGCATTCACGCTGGCGCTGTTTTACCCGTGAATGGATTGCCGATACCAAAGGTGACTCATTAGATATCAGCTGGCTAAAAGACAAAGACAGCATCGATGCGGCTGACTTGCCAGAGCCCGCCGTGTTAGCCAATGAAGCCAAAGATGAGCTAGAAGCTGCGTTAAGTGAGCTTGATAGCTTATTAAAGGCATTAGAAGGGGCAAATTGATGAGTGCTTCAATGGTCCCTGAAAGTTGGGTGTATACTGAGTTAGAACAACTGACTACAGATGTCTCTTATGGTTATACAGCATCGTCTAGCACTGAAGATATCGGCCCTAAAATGCTGCGTATTACCGATATACAAGATAATTCAGTGACATGGTCTGATGTCCCATATTGTTCAATTGAAGAAAGTAAGATTGAAAAGTACCTATTGAAGAAAAATGATCTTCTTTTTGCTAGAACAGGGGCAACAGTCGGCAAGAGTTTTTTGGTGAAAACTGAACCACCAAAAGCCGTTTATGCATCCTATTTAATCCGAGTAAGAACCGCTTCAGACGGGTTAATTTCTCTGCTAAGTCATTTTTTTAATTCGCAGCAATACTGGCAGCAAATTACTGAATTTAGTGCGGGGATTGGTCAACCAAATGTAAATGGCACTAAGTTAAAGAAGCTTACAATTCCACTTCCTCCCCTTGCCGAACAAAAAGTCATTGCGGATAAACTTGACTCAATGCTGGCGCAGGTGGAAACCACCAAAGCCCGCCTAGAGCGCATCCCTGAGATCCTTAAAACTTTCCGCCAATCTGTTCTTGCCTCCGCAGTGAGTGGGAAATTGACGGAGGAGTGGCGGGAGAGGTGTATTGGCCTCGAAGGATTTATTAAAGAGCCAGAGTTGACTGAATTCAGAGGAAAACAACTTCCTTTACTTCCAAAAAATTGGCATTGGTTTAGATTTGATCAAGTTGCAGACATCGCATCGAACCTTGTGAGCCCTTTAGATAATGGTGAGGCTATACATATTGCGCCGAATCATATCGAATCTTGGACTGGTTTTGTTTCAGGATTCCAAACAGTTTCTGAAGATGGTGTTACTAGTGCGAAACATAAGTTTACTAAAGGTCAGATAATTTACTCAAAGATTCGACCTTATCTAGCCAAAGTAACAATTGCTGAGTTTGATGGGTTGTGTAGTGCTGATATGTATCCAGTAAACAGCCGAATAAATACTCATTATCTATTTCGGTGGATGCTAACTTCAGGGTTTACGGAATGGGCATCAAATGCAGAAAGTCGTTCCGTTTTACCAAAAATCAATCAAAAAGACTTAAGTCGAATACCGGTGCCAACACCACCAATCGTAGAACAAACCGAAATCGTCCGCCGCGTTGAAGAGCTATTTGCTTTCGCAGAGAGCGTGGAAGAAAAAGCCAATGCTGCGCTGGAGATAGTGAATAAGCTGACTCAGTCGATTTTAGCGAAAGCCTTTCGTGGTGAGCTGACAGCTGACTGGCGTGCGGAGCATCCTGATTTGATCAGTGGTGAGAATAGCGCTGAAGCCTTGCTAGAACGCATCAAAGCAGAGCGAGCGGCTCTATCGAAAAAGACAACGAAAAAGAAACCAGCCAAGAAATAAATTAAGAAAGACGCTTAATTACATCAAGTATCTCGTTACTTGGAGGAGGTGTGTTTTGAAGGGTATCGAAACAATCTTTATCTTCGCGGTCACTAAGTTGACCGCATCATAATCGATGTTATGACAGACTTAACATCCCACATCGCTTAGTAATCATCAAATGACTGATGGGTGTATCAAGACTGATACACCCAGTTAAAGAGTTAGGTAATCGTAATGACTGTAAAATCCATAGATGACAGTATCTGCCAGCTATCCGTTAATTTGGTTGATAAAATCAACTTCGCTAGCCATCAAAGTGCCTTCTCAGTACTGCGTGAATTACGGGTAGAGAACACATCAGATACCACGTTAGAAAATATTGAGATTCGTCTTACTTCATCGCCTAGTTTTTTAAAGGGCAAGACATGGACGATTGATCGATTAGCCGCTAACGGCGCATTGCCGATCAAAGATCGGGATCTAGAGCTTGATGGCGGTTTTCTGATGGGCTTGACGGAGTCGATCTCGGGTAGTGTTGCCATCGAAATCCGCAAAGGCGATGAGGTGCTGGCAGAGAGCGAGCACAAGATTGAACTGCTGGCCCACAATGAATGGGGCGGTTCAGAGTATATGCCTGAGCTTTTGGCAGCGTTTTGTATGCCAAACAATAAAGCCGTGGATCGTATTTTAAAAGATGCGAGCCGTGTGTTACGTAATGCCGGTAAAGCAGACCAAATCGATGGTTATGTTTCAAAAAGCCGCGAGCGTGTTTGGTCGATAGCGTCGGCGATTTATTCGGCTATTGCCAATCTTCAGTTAAGTTACGCGCTGCCACCCTCAAGCTTTGAGCGAAACGGACAAAAGATTCGTTTCCCGAACCAAGTATTAGAATCAGGCCTCGGTACGTGTTTGGACACGACCATGTTATTTGCCGCAGCGTTTGAACAAGCAGGCTTAAACCCACTAGTCGTCCTAAAAGAAGGCCATGCTTTAGTAGGTCTTTGGCTGCATCCAGAAGAACTGTCAGCGATCAGCACCGATGAAGCGGAAGTACTGCGCAAGCGTTTGCCTGATCATGATTTGATTTTGATCGAGACAACACTGGTCACCAATCACCCAGCCGTGTCTTTCTCCAAGGCCATCGAAAAGGGTAATCGAGCGGTCGCGATTGAAGAAGAAAGCCAATTCAGTATGGCGATTGATATTCGCCGAGCACGAGCGCATCAAATCAGACCATTAGGTTTTGTGCAAAAAGATACCAGTAGCGGTGCTGGCGATGAAGTTCCTGAAGTTTATGAAACCGCATTAGAAGAAGCGCCGAATTTACCTGACTTTTCAGATGAGTCAGTTGAAGAGGAAACTGTTACAACGCCTGCGGGACGTTTAGACCGTTGGCAGCGTAAGCTGCTCTCTTTGACGGCCGTAAACCCACTGCTGAACCATAAAGACAGTAAATCGAGCCTGTCGTTTGTTGTGCCTGATGCTGGCCTATTGGAAGACTTATTAGCCAGCGGCGCACGTATTTCAGTGGAGCCATTTCCAAAGCTTTCATCAAGTAGCCAAGACTCAGATATTCATGAGCAGCGTACCGGCGATGATATTAAGCGTGAATATGCGTTAGATGCATTACGTAAAAAGCAGCTGTTGGTGAATCTAACCGAAGATGAGTTAACTAAACGTTCTGTTGAGATTTACCGTAAGACGCAAACCTCGATGCAAGAAGGCGGCTCTAATACCTTGTTTTTAGCGGTTGGCTTTTTGTTTTGGAAAAAAGATAAGAACGATGAAAAGCGCTACCGAGCGCCTTTGATTTTATTACCGGTATCGTTGGAGCGTAAATCGGTTCGTAGTGGCATCAAAATCATCGCATCCGATGATGAGCCAACCTTTAACACGACTTTGATTGAGATGCTAAAGCGAGACTTTGGCATTGAGTTAAGTAAGTTGGCTGGCGACTTACCTAAGGATGACTCTGGCCTTGATGTGTCACAGATTTTTGCTTGGGTGCGTTCTGCGGTAAAAGATGCACCAGGATTTGAGCTAGTGGATGAGGTGGCCTTGGGGCATTTCTCATTTGCTAAATATCTGATGTGGAAAGACTTGGTAGAACGTGCGGATCAGCTAAAACAAAACGACGTTGTGAAGCATTTGCTCGAAACACCCCGTGAACGTTACAAGTCTGATATTTCCTTTGTTGAGCCGAATGAGCTGGACTATCAGTACAATCCTTCGGATTTGTTAACACCGCTACCTGCTGACTCATCGCAAATGGCCGCTGTTGCAACGGCGGATCGAGGTAAAGACTTCGTTATTATCGGGCCGCCAGGAACGGGTAAAAGCCAGACCATCAGTAACCTAATCGCTCACATGCTGGGCAAGGGTAAAAAGGTTCTATTTGTTTCTGAGAAAACTGCTGCACTTGAAGTGGTGCATCGCCGATTAAAAGACATTGGTCTAGGTTCATTTTGTTTAGAACTTCACTCAAACAAAGCCAAGAAAGCCGATGTGCTTGCTCAGTTAAATGAGTCTTGGACGCAAAGTGGCGCTCAAACTGCGGAAGCTTGGCAAGCAAAGTCAGAGCAACTAAAACGCAGTCGAGACATGCTAAATGGCTTAGTAGAGGCCCTTCATCGTAAACGCTCAAATGGCATGACTGCTCATTATGCAATGGGCGTTAAGATTCGAGATACCGCACTTCTAGAAAAAGTGGAGCTGTCTTGGCCAAGTGCGGATCAGCACAGTGTCCAAGATTTGCAGCATATGCGAGAGGTTGTAGAAAACCTTGCTGTACAAGCCAACGCAATTGGTTCTGTTAATCAACACCCATTAGCCTATATCCAGGCTGATGATTGGGGACCCGCATGGCAAGATGGCCTAATTAACAGTGCTCAAACTCTAAAAGTTGCCTCAAAAGATGCGAAGCAAGCCGTAGAAGGTTTTGTCAGTGCTCTAGGATTTGAGTTTGGTGATATTTCCATTAGCCAGTTGGCTTTATTAGAAGAGCTTGGGCAAGTCTTATTAGACTCGTACAGAACTCAATCAGGATATGCTTTAGAGCCTGATGGACAAGATTTGATTGAGGCGTTAGAGCAGGCAGTGACACTACTGCAAAGCTACATTCGTCTACAAAGCGAATTGAGCTGTGACTACTCACCGTTGGCATGGAAATCAATTGATCCAGCTGGGCTTAAGAGCGAATGGCAAGCGGCTAATGAGGCTTGGTTCTTAAAACGTTTTTTTGCGACACGCAAAATCATCAAAGATGTCAAAGCAAAAGGCGCTCAAGGAGAGCCAAACCTAGATCAAGACATCGCAGTGTTGGCTGAGCTTAAAGAGAAAGGTGAAGCCATTGCTGGGCTTGATAGACAGCTTTCTAACTTAAAAGACTGGAATAGCCACGATACCAACCCTGAAGCTGTTGCAGCATTGCAGCTGATTGGTGTGCGTGCTCGTAAGGCGGTAAGCCAGTTAGCACCAGATACTGAGACATTGATGGCGCTACGTAGCAAGGTACGTAGCTTACTTCATGATGGTAATGATCTACTGGCATCTGATGGGCCTATCGGTATTGCTATTACACGTATGATCGAGAAGATCTCGCAGTTTGATTTAGCGTTCACAGATTTTAAATCTAGAGCGGCTTCTGAAAGTGTGGATGCATTAGATAACTTTGATGCAATCGCTGACATGGCAGATGTCATCTTATCTAAGCAAGTTGAGCTGAAAGCTTGGTGTGCATGGAATAAGCGTAAACACGATGCTCAAGATCTACAACTGGGCTCGCTAGTCACCGCTATTGAGAACGGTGCTATCACCTCTGAAGAAATTGAAGATGCATTTGAGGCGGCTTATTGCGCTTGGTGGTCTAAAGCGCTTATCAATGAAGATCGTGTGTTGCGAGAGTTCTCTTCGCCTGAGCATGAGCAAACGATTCTTAATTTCCAAGCGTTAGATAAAGAGTTCTGTCAGCTGACCGCTCAATACATTGCTGCAAAACTGTCAGGCCAGATCCCAAGTAAAGACACTGGAACGAAGGCGAGCTCTTGGGGCGTGTTACGTCATGAGATTCAGAAGAAAACGCGACATAAGCCAGTGCGTCAGCTTCTTCAAGAAGCTACTGATGCCGTCACGACATTAGCGCCTTGTATGATGATGTCACCGCTGTCCATCGCTCAGTTTCTTGGTACAGAGCAAGCTTTGTTTGATGTGGTGATTTTCGATGAGGCTTCTCAGATTACTGTTTGGGATGCCGTGGGTGCTTTGGCGCGAGGCAAGCAAGTGATTGTGGCTGGTGACCCGAAACAAATGCCGCCTTCCAACTTCTTTGGTCGCTCAGATGAAGACCCTGATGGCGATTACGATACCGAAGGTGACCTTGAAAGTATCTTGGATGAATTGCTAGGTGCTTCGATTCCACAGCGACTTTTGAATCTTCACTATCGCTCTCGTCGAGAAAGCTTAATCGCGTTTTCCAATAGTAATTACTACGACTGCTCGTTGATTACCTTCCCTGCGCCGGTGCATCCAGATAATGGTGTTAAATTGGTGAGACCAGAAGGGTTTTATGCCCGTGGTAAGTCTCAGCAGAATCAAGGTGAAGCGAAAGCGGTGGTTGCTGAAATCGTGCGTCGCTTAACAAGCGAAGACGCAACAGAACGCAATCAGTCCATTGGTGTGGTCACATTTAACAGCAAGCAACAGACCCTTATCCAAGATTTGCTGGATGAAGCACGCCGTGAAGATCCAAGTATTGAATGGGCGTTTTCTGATGATCACTTGGAACCGGTATTTGTTAAGAACCTAGAGACAGTACAGGGTGACGAACGTGATGTGATCTTGTTCAGTATTACCTTTGGGCCTGACGAAGCAGGTCATGTCACCATGAACTTTGGTCCAATTAACAAAGTGGGTGGTGAACGTCGTTTGAACGTTGCAATGACTCGTGCTCGCTCTGAGATGGTAGTGTTCTCTACTTTAAGTCCCGACCTTATCGATCTTAAGAGAACATCAGCTCGCGGTGTGGCTGATTTGAAGCATTTCTTGGAATACGCTGAACGTGGTCCTGTTGCACTTGGATCTCAAGCGAGAGGCTCACAAGGAGACTTTGAATCACCGTTTGAAGTGGCGGTGGCGCGAGAGCTACAAGCGAAAGGTTGGCAGCTACACCCACAAGTAGGTGTATCGGCGTACCGAATTGATATGGGGATTGTTCACCCAGATTTACCTGGTCGCTACCTTGCTGGTTTGGAATGTGATGGCGCGATGTACCACAGCTCAGCTTATGCCCGTGAGCGCGACAAGATCCGACAGTCAGTCTTAGAGAGCTTAGGTTGGACCATCGTTCGAGTGTGGTCAACTGACTGGTGGGTTAACAAGCAAGCTTCATTACAGCTTCTTCATGATCGCCTTACAGAGCTACTGGAAGAAAGCAGAGCAAAAATCGCTTTAGAAAAAGCCAAACAAGAAAAGGAGAAAGGCCTAACTGACGGGGCTGAGGTTGAAGACGCTGAGTTTGTAGAAGAGTAAGAGCGCGATAACGTTGAAGAAGGAGGCTAATTCAGCCTCCTTTTTATTGTTATAAATCAATGATTCTTATAGGAAAAAAAACAGTGGTTGTGAAATAAAAAAACTTAATCATGTAAGAATCACACAAGTTTAGATCAAACTTATATTTGGGATGGAGTTATAACTAACAATGCGTTAGTGTAAGCACTTAGTAAAGGAATGAGGCATCGCAGGAAGATGAAGCGGTGTTTTGCACAAGGTAGTAAGGACACTAAATGGGTGAGAAGAACAACACCTTATTTCGTACATTGGCAATGTTACAAATCATACCCAAAGAGCCAAGGTACAAAGCCACTTCAACTATACATACAGCGCTTGAAGAAAAGGGTTTTAAAATTACCCTTAGAACAGTCCAGCGTGATTTGAATGCCCTTGCTAATTACTTCCCTCTTAGATGCATTGACGGAGAGGGTGAGAACCGCTGGAGTTTGTGTTCAACAGCTACTGACCTCAAGGTTGGGCTTGATACGCCAACTGCACTAACATTTGTTTTAGCAAAGAAGTATTTGCTAGGTCTTTTACCGCAAATAGCTGTTGATCAAATTTCTGCTCAATTTGATGCTGCGCAGCAATACCTCAATGGATTACCTAGTAATGATTACTCAGATTGGGCACATCGAGTAAAGGCAATACCAAGCGGCAGAGCCCTAATACCCGCTGTTATAAAAGAGGGGGTGTGGGAAATAATCTCAAGAGCCGTATTAGAAAAGTTTGCTATCGATGTGATTTATCTAAATCGAAAACGCAATGAAGTAAAGCAGTACACTTTGCATCCCCAAGCGATCGTAGTTCGTAACAGCGTTTCATATATCGTTGCAAGTGTTAACGACTACAATGACCCTCTTCAATTTGCCCTTCACCGAATTCAAAAAGTTGAGCCTTCCCTGAAAGAGTTTATCCCCTTGGATGGCTTTAATTTAAATGACTATATCAGTCGAGGTGAATTTGGTTACCTATTCTCAAATAGAGAAATTGAGCTAAAAGCACGAGTTAAGCAAGAACTTGCTTGGATGCTTTCTGAAACACCACTCAGTGAAAATCAAACACTGGAAGAATCAAGCGATGATTGGTACATGCTAACCGCAATAGTTCCAGATGAGCAGCAAACGCTTCGGTGGCTACTGAGCTATGGTTCTGCCGTTGATGTGATTAAACCTGTAGATTGGCGAGAGCACATTCACCGACAGGCAAAGCAATTATTAGGAATAGTCTAGTTGTTATTTTAGCTAAGTTTCAACGACACAAATTGTCGCATGGTGTTGTAAAGTAACTCTAATTATAGGAATTGTTAGGTTTTCTTATGTCGAAAGAATGCAGGGATAACAAACAGAATGTAGTTATTGGTCTAGCTTCATCCGAAGTAGTTGACCGTTTTGGCTCTGCCAATGCTGAGTTTTTAAAAGGTCTACGTGGAGTTGATTACGAAGCTGGTCAGATCTTCGAGAGAGGGTTAGAGGGAATATCAAAGTATAAGATTAACCCTGAGTATGCTGAGAGAAATATTAAACAGCAAGCTGGCTTTTCGGCAGAAGTTGTAAAAACTAGCCGTGATAATGCAGAGAATATAATTAATGGTAGATCTGAAAGAACATTTCGTTCTGAAGATGTCCCTGGGTACGGCTCTAATAATACTGTAAGTGATCATGTAGTTATTGATGGTAGTGGTCAAGTCATAGAGCATGCTCAGATGAAATTTGTTAACGATCCTGCTCAGTTAGTAGACAAAATTGCAGGTGGGTCTGGTGGCGGTAAGAATGATTTTTCACGATATTTGAAAAATGATTTTATCGATTTGCCAACAGAGCAAGTAGAAGTGGCAAAAGCACATGCTGCTAGCCAATCAAAAAACTTCTCGGAACAAGCAGAAAGAGCATTAAAGGACGGTAATCGCGACTTAGCTGAGAAATTGCAAGAAATAGCAGATAATTTCAAAAAAGTTGAAGGTAAAATTAGGGATTCAGGACTTACAACTGATGAGGCTATTAAGTATCGATTAAATCCTAAGTGGGAAACAACCAAGGATATAGCCTTTGTCAGTCATAGAGCAGGGATTGAAGGTGCAAAGTTCGGTGCAGTTATAGGCGGCACGATTTCAATTGCCACTAATACATTAGCTCTAATTAACGGGGATAAAGATTTAAAGGATGCTGCAGTTGATTGTGCTGTTACAACAGCAAAGGCTGCAGGTGTTGGTTATATGACTGGATTCATTGGCTCTGCTATTAAAGGGAGTATGCAGCAGTCTAGTCATATAGGTATAAGAGCTCTATCTAAATCCTCCTTGCCAGCCCTAGTAGTCTCAACTTGTATACAGCTGAGTAGCTCAATTTCTGAATATGTAAAAGGGAATATTGATGAAAAGGCGTTATTTCATGCAACAGCTATGGCCACTACTAGCGCTATGGCTAGTAGCGCTGGCGCAACCTTAGGTCAAATCGCAATTCCAGTGCCAGTCTTAGGTGCAATGATAGGAGGTATGATTGGTCATACGGTATCAGCTATGTTTTATCAATCTTACCTCTCCGTTTTGGATTCTGCAGAAATGGCGAATCAACGCTATTTGTTTATCAAAGAAAAGTGTGAAGCAGCAAGAGTTTTGCACGAAGAGTATCAAAAGGAACTAAAACTACTGATTGCTGAGAAAGTTCAATGTGCGAAGGAAATACAAGTGGAGTTATTTTCTTCTTTGAATAAGATCGACGTGATTTCGAGTGATGAGTTTGCCAGAAGTGCAAATCAATTTGCCGAAAAATTAGGGCTGTCTTTGCCTCTTCACACACAGGAAGAATTTGATGCATTCATGGCATCAGATGATATTTTTATATTATAAAAAAGGGAATAATATGTTTCTATCTAAAATAAACTTATCTAATGAGAGTAAGTTGCTTTTTATTGACCTTGCGACACTTTTGGTGACTGCAGAACCAAGGAGGGGGGATAATAGGGAAATTCTAAAACAATTGAACATTCTGCAAGGCGAGAGCTTAGGTGAGCAAAGAGGTGATAATTGGTTCGTACCTTCTGTTGAAGAGGCAGAAGCCTTAAGAATATGTATGCTTGAATTAGGTGCGGTGGAGCATCCTAGTTTGTCAGGTACTTCAGGGGTTATGCGTGGACTCAAAATGGGGCAGCTAGGCGATTTATGCAGTTTAGATGTTATTCTATTAGAGTCATTTTTTAAACGAAATTATATTGAATCTTTGCGTGATTTTATTGAGGAAGCTGCAAGCAAGCCTGAATACAAAAAGCAAGTTCTAATGAATTTTATTGAACTTGGGATTGAGCTCTCTGACATTGATCAAGATAGAAATGAGCAAGCATTAGCACAGTTACCTGAAGTTCGTAAGCAGTTGATAGCTTCAGTATTAGAGCAAATTTTTGAAAAGCTACAGGTTAGTGAGCTTTCTTTGACAGAGAGAAAAATATTTTTGTTTGAATTGGTCGCTTTGGCTCATGCTGATGGTAGTGTACATGAATTAGAAAATCTGGTTGTTGATACTGTAGCAGATAAGTTTCAAATTGATGAAGAAACTCTTGGTGAATTGAAAGAGGCGGCAGAAGAAGTAATTTTATCCGTTAATAATGCTGCTGAAATTGTGTTTGAGTAAAGGAGAGTCGCATGCCATTACCTATTTTCGCTGCTGTTGCAATTAGTGGATATGGGCTTTATAAAGCAAGAAAAGCCTATGCTGACACTTCTCATGCTGATGAAATTAATTCATCTGCAAAAGATATTTTGATGAATGCACAAGAGGAGGTTGAAAAGAAGCGTATTCATTGTAATGTCAAGCTAGATGAATTTGGATATAAAAAGTTAGAGGCAGTTACCAAAAATATAGATAGTTTTCTAGATGTATATGGTCGTCTTAAAAATGTGAAGTTAGCAAATGAAATTTATTCTGATGCATTGCAAATTGATCCTTTTAACTGGGATGATATTAAATATTTGAAAGAAGAAATTTCAATGGTGGAAAAGTCTGGACGTGGTCTGGGATCTAAGTCTGGGATCACTGCTTTAACTATATTCGGTGCTGGGCCTGCTCTAGCAATCTATGGTGGTGTATTGGGTGCTAAAGCTGAGGAAAGGCTGAGTAATGCTAAAGCCAACAAGGAAGAGGCTGAGACTTTTGCAAGTAGCTCGAAAGAGATCACTATCAAGTTATCAGGAATTATTGAGTTGACAGAGCTTGGGATGGAGACGCTTTCCAAACTTCGTACTGCACTACGACGCTCTGTTAGATCGCTTTATAAGCTAATTCAGACTAAGGGGGTTGATTACTCCACCTATTTAGATACGGAAAAAGAGCTTGTATTTAAAACTGTTAAATTAGCTCAGCTAGTTAAGGTGCTTATTGATACTCCTGTATTGGATGATGATGGTGAAATGCTTGAAGGCTCTAAGCAAAAGTTCTTAGCTATTAAATCTGAAGTGTAATGTACATTCAAGGTGGCCTTAATTAGCCGCCTTTTTTATTTTATGAAAGAGTTTCCTTGTACTTCTTGCGGTGAGTGTTGCCGAAATATATCTCATATACCTGATCTAAAAGAATTTGATCTAGGTAATGGTGTTTGTAAGTTTTTATCAAAAGACAATAGGTGTATTGTTTACAGTAATAGACCTGAAGTTTGTCAGATTGATCTGATGTATAAAAAATACTATCTCAATCAATTTTCAGAAATAGATTATATACAATTGAATGTGGAAGCCTGTAACTCGTTACAAGAGGAAGCTGGATTGCATGTTGATTTTCGAGTGAAATTTGAAGTGTCAGATCTAGTCTGAACTAATACAACTAAGTATCTATCAATTCTTAAAAGCCAGATACGTTTTACGTATCTGGCTTTTAAAATTAAATGATTCTGTTCTTTTAGGCGATCTGAAATCTTATGTATTTAAAATGAGGTTTGATGCTGCCTCCCACCAGCTTTCCATCAATGCTCGTCGCTTCATAAGTAGATCCCCTCTCTGGTAGGCAGCTTCAGCTTGGTCTTTTAGTTTGTGAGCTAAAGCATGCTCAATCACTTCTCGGGGGAAGTGTGTTGTTTCACCTGCCCAGTCCCTAAATGTTGATCTAAAACCATGCTGAGTTAGCTCTCCACGCTCCATGCGCTTCAGGACGGCAGTAAGTGTCATATCGGACATTTGCTTACCACGTTGTCCAGGAAAGATTAAATCGCATCCTGCAATACGAGGCGTGTTTTCAAGAAGCTTTAAAGCACCTGTAGATAAAGGCACTCGATGCTCTTTTCGAGCTTTCATACGCTCAGCAGGAATGATCCAAATTTTGTTTGCTAAATCGATCTCGCTCCATTTAGCGCCACGTACTTCTCCGGAGCGTGCAACAGTTAAAATAGAGAATTCAAGTGCTCTGGCTGCTAGGCCAGAGCGCTTGGCTAACTCAGAGAAGAATGGCTTGATCTCAGCATAGGGGAGAGCTGCATGGTGTACCCGCTTTTGAACTCTGTTTGGCTCTGGTAATAGTGGCTTAAGCATGCCTTTCCAGGCAGCAGGGTTGTCACCTTCCCGGTATTCCTTTGCTTTGGCGTAATCTAGAATAGTTTCAATACGTCCACGTAAGCGACTCGCCGTTTCATTTTTCTCAAGCCAGATGGGTTGTAAGATCTCAAGAATATGAAGCTTAGTAATCTCACTGACGGGTAGGTGGCCAACGATAGGATAGGCATAAGTTTCAAGCGTTGAGCGCCACTGAGCTATATGCTTCTCATTCTTAAGTTCATTCTCTTTAATGGATAGAACTGACTGAGCGCACTCTATAAATGTAGTTTTTCGACCTTGCTCTTTGATTTGCTCAGCTTTACGCAGTTGTTTTTGTTCAACAGGGTTGATACCTTGCTGAATTAGTTGGCGTAGCTCTCTCGCTTTATCACGCGCCATAGATAGACTTATTTCTGGGAAGGCTCCTAATCCCATATTGAGTCGCTTTGGTACTTCTAGGCCTTTCTTGTTAATCCTAGTACCCATTGCGGCACAGAGCACCCAGCTGCGTGAGTTACCCGCAACTTTTAAATAAAGACCATCAACGCCCCCAACAGCATAACGTCCTTCTGACTTCAGCTTTGAAACGGCTAGTGCTGACAGTTCCTTTGCTTTCTTTGGCATACTAAACTCCTGTACTGCATAGTGTACTGCATAAAATGCTAGAATTGACTATACCTTTGTGGACCTTGTTGGAAAAGAGCTTTCTTTAAGTTATTGAAGTATAAGTGATTAATATATCTTAGAGAACGAACTTGGAAGTCAGGGTGGCGGACTTGCTCACCGCCATTATAAAAAGCCGTTGCTTGATACAAGCAACGGCTTTTTGCATTTTCGGGTTTAGGCTCTACCTCAGTAAAGGAAGCCAACCCTTAATTGAATATGCGCATCCTGTTTAAAGCCTTCTTTTACCTTTAGATCTTTCCCCACTAGAAATTGCAGTTGCAGGTTAGGGCGGAAGAAATGGCTAACGTTGGCTCTGATGTAGCTGGTTTCCAATGCATCGTTTTGTTTAACGCCTTCAATGCTGCTTTCTGCGCCACGAATATATCCACCACCGAGGCTCAGTTGCGTGACTGGACTCAGTTGATAACGACCATGCACTTGATACTCATACAATGCACTTTCTTTGTAGTTCAAAGATTGCGCTCCGTATTCATCGTTTTCTGTTGTCCAAGACACATCAATACCAGTATCAAGTGCCCACTGGTCGTTAAAATGATGAATCCATACGCCTTGTAGCAAGAGACGCCACCAATTTTCGCCAACATTAATCGCCTGATTAGCATTGTATTGTCCGGTTGGTAAGGACAGAAACGGTGCAATAGCAAAGGTATCCTTACCGGTTTCGCTGTATTTAATGGGCATGCCAATTGTTAAGTCACCAAAGCCCGAGGTGTCACCCAGGAAAGAGCTATCATTACCTGTGTCGACAGCGGCATAAGGCAGGATAAATTGCGGCTCCACGCTAACGTGCTCAGAAGGGTGTATGGCATGGATCGCCCTTAACAAAGCCACTTGCGAATCCAACTTATGGTTCCCTGGAATCTGTTGATCTCCCCCATACAAGCTGTCACTTTGGTTGCTTTGTAAATAGGTTAATACCATGGTGGCTTTATCTGGCAACATCTCATAATCCCCACCACTGAATTCCAGGGCAGTGGCTTGCCATGACCCAAATAGGCTGATGATCAAAGCTGTTTTTATCGGATGATTCATAAGGACTCCTTAGCTAGGTTTCTCAGCAAGCCGCTTTTCGGGTGGCAATTAATGTATTCGAAAAACTGAGCTTCCTTTGGAATCACGGCGATTTCATGATACAGCTTTAGAGCAACGTTAAATTCGAGTTCCTGTACATATCTCATAAAGCCACCAAAGATGGCCACGTGAGTAGGGTGGGTCTTAGCCCATGTTTCCAGCTCTGCTAAAGAATTAAAGTGAGCAAGGCAAAAGGTCTGCTCTTTTAATGCACCGCTTTGGCTATCGAGCACTTTCATATAGCGACAGCTTAAGCAGCCAACGCTGTCACCTTCATCGCGTAAGAAATTCATGCCTTCATGTAAGACAGGTTCTATTTCAGCCAAGTATTTTGTGCGTTCCGTATTAGCTGTGGCTGACCAATCTTGACCTGAACGAATCAGACAAAGGTTGTCTTTGCCGGAAACATGGATGCGTTTGCCCTGCTGAGTGCTAGAGGGCTTGACTGAATCACTGGTCAGGGCATTGGTTTGAGCAATCGGTAATCGGTCACGAGCACTGCCATAATAAGCATGCTCAAGAATTTGATCGCTCATGCCTTGGCCCAGATGCGCGACACCTTCTGGCGACTGAGGGTCAGAGAATAGTGTTTCAAAGTTAGCGGTTTCGGGTGAAACCACTTCCATGAAATAGCCGTAATCCTCATTCTCCCGTTCGCGCGAGTGCCACCAAGTGTTAAATTGGCTGCTGGCTTTCCAAGCTGTAAATTGTGATTGCGAGTCCCAATAGGCGATGGCCATCAAATTGTGGAAGCCCAGATTGTCTTCATAGGTAGCAACATCCCAGTGCATCGGCCCATGAACATCATCAAATAGCTGTGTAATGGGTTCTAAAGTGTCTAAAGAAATTGCCTTGGCCGACTGAATGCCAAAATAGCCCATCACTACCTGCTTAATCAGCGGCGTAAAACGTGCTGTCCAAGCAGGATAAGGAGGTTGGTAGTCAGTTGGCGTATTGGCATTTTGAGTGCGTTCAGTTTGTAAATGCGGTGCAATAGCAGATTCCATATTACACCTCCTGAGCATCTTCTAGTTCTTGTTTGGCTTCGCTTTCGGCTTCTGTGTGCACGACAGGGCTCAGTGCATTAGGGTTAAACAACAGTCGCGTCACATCAGGACGTGAATAGTGGCCGACCGGGTCGGCGCAAGATTTTGCAAAGGTAATGGCAGCTGGCTCAAGCGTGGCAATCAGCAGGCCTTCTTCATGTTCTGGCAAAGGTTCAACTAAATCGCTGCCGTCTGGGCCAAAGATACGAGCATAGCCACCACCCGATTTAATCATGCTGCGTTTTTCATCGCTATCGCACAGCTGCTCGATCATTTCCTCGGAGACAATGGCACATGGCGCGATCACATAGCACTGTCCTTCTGCCGCATATAAACGAGAAGCCGCCATGTTCACATCAGGGCCTAAGGCGGCGGTGGCATCACGGTACATGCTAAAGCTTGGCCAAGCGGCAATATGAATTTCTTCGTGCTGTGAATACATGGCATAACGGCTCAGCGGTTGTAGATGTTCCCAGCAACAGAGTGCGCCAATATTGCCAAGGGGTGTTTCCCATACTTTGATAGATGAGCCATCGCTTTCGCCAAATAGGGTGCGTTCGACGTGGGTGGCTTTTAGTTTGCGGCGGACGCCACAGGTTTCCCCTTGGTCATCAATGACCCATTGAGAGATGTAAAGGCTGCCATGATCGCGTTCACTAAAACCGAGCACGACCCAAATATTATTGTCACGTGCGGCTTCTTGAATGCGCTGTGCTTGTTCACTGTCTAACACCAGCGAATTTTGATGATATTGATACACCAGTGGCATGTTAGCTAAAGGGTGATCAAGCCATAGAAACCATGGGTAACCAGGTATCCAAGTTTCAGGGAAAGCGATTAGATTGGCGCCAGATTGGGCGGCGTCCTCAATCAAATTAATGGTTTTATCGACCGTGCCTTTTAGGTCCATAAACACCGGCGCGGCTTGTACACATGCAACAACAATTGCTTTATCCATAGGAATCACCTCTTGGTTTAGTTGGAATATCAAGTTCGTATTCACTATAAAAAATGCAAATACAGAGCAGTTATTCCGACAAGGAAGTGCTTTTTGACTGAGGCGGAAATCATTACGGAATGCTAATTGCAGGACTAAAGGCGTTAAGAGAATGAAGGGTTTCCTATGGCTCAGTTTGATACTTCGCTTATTGAATACAGTGATCGCTTAGACTACTGGCGCAGCGCCATCAGTAGCACGTTTGTTCCGTTATCCTGTGAGTTTAAAGATTCTGAGCGGATTGGCAGGCTCTCGTCTTTGGCGCTAGGAGATATCAGCTTGGCGCGCGTTAGCTGTGGCCCTCAGAAGGTTACACGTTCTCTAAAGGGTATGGATAACTTTGAGTCGGAAAGCGTGCTGATTAGCTTTATGCAGGAGGGGACAACTGAAATCTCCCAAGGGCGAAAGTCGACCCTGCTGAAGCGGGGAGAATTTGCTCTTTATGACACGAGAAAACCCTATGGTTTGCACGTTGCTGGTGCAAGCAGTCAGATAGTGGTGCAAATGCCGCGGTTATTACTGAATAATCATTTAGGTGATGTCGATGAGCTGATGGCGCATAGCTTTGGCCGGAAGCACCCAATGAGCCACTTTACACGCGCATTTTTGGAAAATATCTTCTCTTTGCCAGAAGATGTGCCCGAACATTATCTAGATTCCCTATCTGCTCAAGCAACTGGGTTAATATTTAACATGATTACAGATGAATGTCGCAGTGCGCCATATCATCCGGATACCAAGCAAGCCTTGCTCGCACAAATTCAACTTTATATCCGACAGCGAATAACGGACCCTGAACTCAGTAGCGAGGAAGTTGCTTTGAAATTTGGCATTTCATCTCGTTATTTACGCATGTTGTTCCAGCAAGAAGACTTAACGTTTGGCCGCTTTTTGCTGCAAAGTCGCTTAGAGCATTGTAAAGGCTTGCTGCGTTTGCCTCAGCATCAACAGAAGTTGCTTGGTGACATTGCTTGGTCCTGCGGTTTTAATGACATTTCTTATTTTTCACGAGAATTTAAAAAGCAATTTGGTGTAACGCCTCGAGAATTTCGCCGCTACGATGCCTAGGCGAATGTTTCATTCAAAAGCTTTTTGCTCAGCATGACGAATCAGCTCATCAATGACATAGCGAATTTTCGGAACTTGTTGGCGGCCTTTGGGCCAAACAGCGCTGATGGGCATTTCGCCGCCAGCAAAGTTGTCCAGCACACTGACCAGTTCCCCAGAAGCTAAATAGCGGCTCACTAACCACCTTGGTAGTTGTGAAATACCAGCATCATTCAGTACCGCTGTGACCATAGCATCACCATCGGAAAACTCATGGGTGGCAGGTGGTGTAAATTTTGCTATTTCCCCTTCATAGTTTTTTAGAAGCCAGGAGACAGGTTGATTACGGCGAAAGCCGACTACGGTTTTGTGTTGACTGAGCTCTCCAGGGGTGCGTGGCGTGCCATATTGTTTGAGGTAATTAGGTGAGGCGCAAACCACTAGCTTTTGGGTGGTTAAACGTCTCGCCACCAAGGTGCTGCTATCATCTAGCTCGCCAATACGCACCACCAAATCAATGCCTTCCTCAATCAAATCTACAAAGCGCTCACTAAAAGACAGAGTGAGTTCCAAGTCGGGAAACTTCTTAGTGATCTCGAGCAGAATGGGCAAGATCTTTTGACGACCAAAGGCTGCGGGTAGATCGACTCTTAGTCTCCCAGCGGGCTTGGCAATATGCGAAGTCAGTTCTTGCTCAGCATGTTCTAAAATTTCCAAGGCGCTTTGACAGCTTGCCAAATAGCGTTCTCCATCTGGAGTTAAGCTTAAACTACGCGTGGTGCGGTGAAACAGCGTTAGTCCGAGACGCTCTTCAAGGCGCGCAACCGATTTACCAATGGCTGATTTAGTTAAACCTAGTCGCTCCGCAGCAGCGGTAAAACTGCCGACCTGAGCGGTGGTGACAAAGGCGGTAATATTACCTAGATGATCAGTTTTGCGCATGAAGTGCCTCTTAAACAGTTAAAAAAGGGAACACACCTGGCTGCTCAATAATACGGAGCGGATAGGTTTGGTCTGGTGTATGAAGCAGTAACTGGTCATTCGCCACTTCAATGTGAGTATCTGCTGCTTGTAATCGACTAAGTAGCTCACTTTTGGCACTCGCTACCATTTTTAATTCATCAAAATGGCTCATATCAAATGATTCAATCAGTCTTGCTAAGCGACAATACAAACCTTTTAAACGATGGTTAGAAAAGCTTTCTTGAAAGGAGAGGTTAGGATTACTGGCGATCGGTGTTTTCTGAACTAAGCGGAATTTTGCCGCTCCGTTATCAGTCATATCAACAAGGGCTTGATAGGCAATGATGGCACCGCCCACTTGATTGTCGCCTCGAAGTGACTGATACGCGGTTTGCCAGCGCAGTTGATAGCTATCTGTTGCTAAGGGCTCAATCATAAGGCCATCGACTGTGTGAGAGCTAATTTCTGCTGGTACTGAGTTTAGCCAGTTTTCAATGTCCCCTAGACCATTCGCCAGCAGGTACTGGCCCGCATGGATGATTTGAGCGTCCTGGGTAAACAGATCACACTGCTGTTTTGCGCTAACGGTAGTGCCTTCAAAGAAAGCAAACCAGCGATGAATGATTTCCTCAATGGCATATTGATGGGCTGTATTAATGGATGATTGGCTCATAGGAATCGCTCTCTATTGTGTTCTAAACAATGGTTTGAATAGTTAAAGCGCACAATAACAGCTTAATTGTAGAATTAATGTCTCCTTAAAGTATACATTGGCTCGGTTTATCGTTTTAAAGTTATCAAACACAATGTGTCCAAATAAACGAATTATTTGGAGAACGCATGTCAAACACGCAAATCCCATTGTCTGTACTGGATCTGATTCCCATCGGTGAAGGCTTTAACGTGGCGCAAGCACTGGCTAATAGTACTCGTCTAGCGCAAGCGGCTGAAAAAGCTGGTTTCAAGCGTTACTGGGTGGCTGAACACCACAATTTAAAAGACATCGCCAGTGCGGCAACCAGTGTCATTCTGAGCCATATTGGTGCTAAGACAGAATCCATTCGCTTAGGTTCAGGTGGCATCATGCTACCGAATCATGCGCCGTTAGTGATTGCTGAACAGTTTGCAACCCTTGAGTCCCTTTACCCAGGACGAATTGATCTTGGGTTGGGGCGCGCTCCAGGCACGGATATGGAAACCGCACGAGCTTTACGTCGTGACCCCAGTGCGAAAGGCACTGAGTTCCCAGATATGTTGGAAGAGTTGTTGTATTTCTTCTCCCAAGAAAGTGCTAATAAGCGCATCAAAGCGGTACCGGGTGCCGGTATGCAAGTGCCAACATGGCTGTTGGGCTCAAGTACTTTCAGCGCGCAATTGGCAGCCCATAAAGGCTTGCCAATGGCCTTTGCCGCACATTTTGCGCCGGATGCTATGAATGCCGCCATTGATTTTTACCGTGCAAATTATCAGCCATCCGAGCAGTTCCCAGAGCCTTATGTGATTGTCTGTGTGAACGCGGTCGGTGCCGATACACAGCAAGAGGCGGAATACTTGGCGACGACGGAATTGCAGAAATTCCTGTCCCTTAATCGTGGTACCGAGCAGTACTTACCCAAGCCGGTTGAAAATATGAATGCCTTATGGAGCCCAAGTGAAGCGGTTCGTGTGAAGCACCAGCTGCGTGAGTCTATTTGGGGTACGAAAGAGGTGATTCGTGAGCGTTTAGCGAGCCTAGTTGAGCGTACAGGAGCAGACGAGGTAATGGTTAACTCTTGGATTCATGATCCAGAAAAACGTATCCACTCACATAATGTGATTGCCAAAGCTTGGCTTTAATAGGTGAAAATAATGAATACTGAACAAACTAAGAAACTGCTGGCGCTAATCGATCGTGAAGATATTCGTAATCTGCGATTACGTTACAGCGAATTACTCGACACGGGCAAGGCTGATCAGATGGACGAAGTCTTCACCGAAGATGCTGTAGTGAAAGTGACCGTTGGCAGCATGGAAGGCCTTACACAAATTAAGCAAAGCCTAAAAGATGCCTACCACAGCTTTGATACCCTAAAGCGTCAGCACTATCCGTTTATGCATGCCATTAGCAATCATCAAATTACCTTGATTGACGATGAAAATGCGACCGGTACTTGTTACTTATTAGACTTCGTCAGTGATCGTCCTCAGGCGCAGCATCCGTTCTTGCTGTTAGGTCGTTACATTGATCAATACGTCAAAGTAAATGGTGAGTGGCGTATTGCTCACTCTGAGCTAGACGTGGTGTGGCCCAATGAATAATCCGCAAGACCGTCAAGCCATCAAGCAACTGGCGCGTCGCTTTCTGAAAGCTTGGATGAATCGGGCTGGAAGTCTTGATGCGGCGGATTTTACGCCTAACTGTGAATTTCACAGCAGCCATCACGGTGACGCAACGGGCTATCAAGCGATACAGACACGATTGTCGCAGGATACTCAGGCCTCAGACATGATCGGGCAAATGTCTAATCTATATGTGGCTGTGGACGGTAGTCGTGCTGCATTCAGCTTTTATATGTATGGTTTAGTGGAGCAGAATCCGCGCGCCTTTATGTTTGGTAGTGCCGTGGTAGCGACTCTTAGTTACCAAGAAAGCCGCTGGCGCCTAGAAGAGATTCGCATGGTGGTGAATTGGTCTAAGGGTGATCAAGGCTTAATGCCGCATTGGCAAAATGTGCCAACTCAATATGGTTGGCAAATGGGCTTTGCTGCACCCGCTGTGGTAAGTGAGTTGCATTCGCCATGGGCCAAACTGCCCAATGTTCAACCACCAGAAGATCTTCATGAAGCGATTTCAGAGCTTTACTATCGCTATGCCTTTTCCGTTGATCAAAATGATATGGGATTGCTGGATCGCTCTTATACCGAGGATATTTCCGGCGGCTTCGCCCCAGTTGGGAATTTATCTGGCAAGGATCAGGTGATTGGTACGCTAAAGAACTTCCGCCATCTAGCAGCGTTTTGGCAGCATTTTGCCGAAGTGGTGCGACTGGAAGAAGAGGGTGATGGCCGTCATGTAAAAGTCATTATTGGGCGTATTATTCCGGAGCGTCCGGTCGATGAACGCGGCAATAAGCTCTATGGCGCCCACTATCAACTTCGTGCGCGCAAGATGTCGGATGGACAGTGGAAGTTTTGCTGGACCGATTACCGTCCTGGTTGGTTCACCGAGCAAAGTGTCCCAGAGTTTGATATTGGTAATGCTACCGCCTAATCCTCTGAGTGGAATCAGTGGTTATTAGCTAAAAAGCTTAGTCGTGTGTGCGGCTAAGCTTTTTATGTTTTCTCTCCACTCAAATACTGCCACACAATTTCTGAGACCACTCGGCTCATAATGTCTAGGTCTAAAGAAAGCCCTGTAAGCGTGATGGTGTAGCCTTCGAAATAAGGCAAAAAGATCGCTGTGGCCATGTGAGCCGATGGCTCGTCTTTGGCAATGGGGCGCCATTTTTCACTGAGAGTATTACCGAGTTCTTGGTAATAACTGTCCAAATACGTTTTTATTTCTGCATTTTTGCTGGCAATGGCCCAGTACTCTTTAAAAATTCGGCACATGTCTGACGTTTCATGGGCTTGGATCAAAAACGCTTTTATAAAAGGTTCTAAAGCCTGCTTTTGCGTCAGATTGGGGTGTTGTTTGATTTCATCGAGACATTGGCGCAAATAGCGATCAGCAATTGCTTTGAGCAACTCATCTTTATTTTTGAAATAGTACTGCACATTACTTAAGGAGATGTTCGTAAGCGATGCGACTTTGCGCATTGTGATGCCATAGTCTCCTTCTGTTTTTAGCAGTTCCGTAGCGATATCTAGAATCGCACTTACTTTTTCTGATTTTTTCGACATGTTTCAAGTCTTGGCTGCAGATTTAACAAGGGTAAATATATGTTTGACATTTTAGGTCAATCGACCTAATTTTACAAAACTAGGTCAGTTGACCTAATTTATTCTGTTTACGTTTTATTAAGGATTAAAAAGTTATCATGAAAATTCTCAACCTTGTCTTCCATCCAGACTTATCCCGCTCAAGAAATAATCAAACTTGGAAAGGGCTACTCGAAGCGTCTGGCAAAATCACCACAAGTCGTGATCTGTATGGTGAATATCCAGATTTTCAGATTGATGTGGAAAAGGAGCAGGCTTTGTTGCTGGCGCACGATCGCATCGTGCTGCAATTCCCTATGTACTGGTATTCCATGCCGCCGTTGTTGAAGAAATGGTTAGATGATGTGCTGTCGCATGGTTTCGCGTACGGTGAGGGTGGCGATAAATTGCGTGGCAAAGATCTACAGTTAGTGGTGTCAGTAGGGGGAAGGCAGGAATTTTATACGGGCTTTGATATCTTCACGACGGTACCGGATTTGTTGAGACCATTCCAGATGACGGCTAACTTAACGCAGATGAATTATCTGGTGCCGGAATATATGTTTAATTCTGATGCTGCGAGCCAAGAAACGATCACAGAATTTGGTGAACGTTTGGTGCAGCTCATGGATGACCCGAAACGCTCTAATGCACGACAATACCTCTACGAATCTATGGATGTCGCATCGCTTTAAAGTTTGAGGCAACTGAGCGGTTATCCGTAGGGTAGAGGGTAACCGCTTCAACTCAGGCTAGTTAAATAGCTTTTGTACGTCTTTGTAGACTGCTGGGCGACCACTATCGCTAATGGAGGCGATAATAAACACGGCACTGGCACTTAGCTGATTAGTGTCGTCTATAAAAATAGATTGTGTAAATTTACTTTTGAATTTACTGATTGGTTCGCATTGGCTTTCCACGCGTACCGTCATGCCACTTTTTAACGGCACCTTGTAATCTACTTCGGCGCGCATCACCACTAGGTGAATACCATCACGAGTGATGTCAGCGAAATCCAATCCTTTTGATTTGATGTAAGTATGGCGAGCGTGTTCTAGGTAATTTTGATACACCGCGTTGTTAACGATGCCTTGCATATCACATTCGTAGTCACGAACTTCAAGCAGAGTGATGTGTTGAGGGGTGTCCATATTGAAAACTGTCTATCCAAATTAACGACTGGCCGTACGGTTGCGACCCTGACGTTTGGCATTATCCAGATAACCGCTGGCACGAGCAATCAAGTTGTTCGGGCTTTCTTGACCAATCACAGTAGCGACGCCAATGGATACCTTGATTTGCTCGATTAACCCTTGTCCAGAACGACTCTTAAAGCGCTGTTGGTTTAAATGATGACGCATCATCTCGGCAAATTCGATAGCTGAATCCAGAGCAGCTTCGTGTAGCACGATGGCAAAAGTGCCGCCATCCAAGCGAGCAAGGGTCGAGCTTTCCAACTTCTTGCTGTTCAAAATGCGGCCGATATGGCAGATCAGAGCGGTTCCGGCGCGACGGCCATATTCTTCATTGATCTCTTTTAGATGGTCAATGTCTAGCATCAGTAATGATAGATCGTCTTCAGAACCAGGGATAAGAGTGTACAGCTGGCGCTCAAGACCTTTTTGATTCAACAGCTGAGTCAGTGGGTCGAGATCGGCGTTGTTTTTGATTTCGTTTAGTTCGGCTTTGAGCTGCAGGACTTCTGCGTTGACTTGGCTAAGAGCTTGCGAGAACTGTTCGGCATCTTCGAGGGCTTTTTTCGTGCTGTGATCGAGATAATTGATGACTTTATCCAGATGCTTTTGACGATCTGCACGGCTTAGCACGTGGCGACTTTTATTCATCACCGCCTGAAGCTCTTCTAGGCTTTCCGTCATAATGTGCGTGTTACTGGAAACCGTATTAACCAGTTCTTCGAGTTTATCTTTATGTTCGTTATTAAAGCGGGCTTCTTCCGACACTAAAAACTGATGAAACAGTTCTTTTGAAATAAAGCTCGGTAGGCTGCCTAAGCGACCAATGGTTGTATCGACCAAATGGTTTAGCTTAGGCGATGATTGACGCACGTATTCATACCAAATTCCGTAATTGTACGGTGTTGGTGCGATGTCCATTTTTCGCATCAGCGGTATTGCCTTTTGTAGCAAAGCATTAGCTTGGCGTGGACTGTCAGAGTGCATTCAAACCTCATTAGTGAATTTTGATTCACATAAATTTAACAACACTGTTTAAAAAATCAAAACAAAATCATTGATATACCGAAGTTTTTCTTGCGTGGAACGTTTAGCTTTTGTTGCTGAGCAAAGGTTTTGTAAGGGAATGTAAATTATCCGCCAACAATTTTTGCTTTAATGCTTTGGCTCTCTAGGAAAGCCTTAATCTTCTCACGTTGATCACCTTGGATTTCGATGGTGCCATCTTTGACAGAGCCACCCACACCGCAGTGATTTTTTAATTTTTTACCGATAATTTTTAATTCATCGGCGGTCATGGCTAAGTCTTTAACTAAAGTTACGCCTTTTCCTTTACGACCTTTCGTTTCTAGCTGGATTTTTACATTCCCCGAGCCCAAAACCTTTGAGCCATCATTGCAAGTGCAGTCATCTAAGCTGTTTTCGCATTCAGGGCAAATTCGACCTTGGTCAGTGGAATAAACAAGTTTGTTTTTCATAGAGAGTTCTTTAAAAAGTGAGTTCTTAATTAGTTGTTTGTATTCTTAGTGAATTGAGCAGGGTACTCATATCCTCAGGAATCGGTGCGGATACGGTAATGCGTTGCTCATTCACAGGATGGGTAAACGTTAGCTGTTCGGCGTGCAACATTAAACGCAAGTCTTGTGACCAATGATCGCGCATGGCTTGATTGTGATGACGACAGCCATAGCGGGTGTCCCCTAAAAGCGGATGAAAAATGTGCTTAAAGTGACGACGGATTTGGTGTGTGCGGCCTTGTTCTGGCTTAACGCTGACCAGACTTAAGCGCATTTGTTCGTAACGACTGACAGGTACTGGGATTTGAAACGACTCGAGCGTTTGGAAATGGCTAATGGCCTCTTTCTCGGTGCCTTCGATCTTAAAGCGAGCACGACCCTTTTCTTCGTTCAATTTGGCTAATGGGTAATCAATCACGCCTGCGCTTGAGGTATGACCACGCACAATTGCCAGATAATTTTTGTCGGTAGTGCGTTCCATAAACTGTTCGCCTAAGCGGCGTGCAACGGTTTCATTCAAAGCCATTACCAAAACACCCGAGGTGGCGCGATCCAAGCGGTGGATAGGATACACCCAACGACCTAGCTGAGCATTGAGTCGCTGTACTACGGCATCTTGTTCATGTTTGGCTAGGTCAGTGCGGTGTACCAGCAATCCACTTGGTTTGTTGACGACGACTAAGTCGTCGTCAAGATGAAGAATGTCTAGGCTCATTTAGTCTGTTGTTCGATAAAAGACGCCATATTATCACAAGCGATCTGCAGAAGGCGCGCCATTGAATATTCGCTTGCCCAAGCGACATGGGGTGTAAGGATAAAATTCGGTAAATGAGCTATCGACTGTAATACATGATCGATTGGCATTGGCTCCACAGTCGCGACATCAAAGCCCGCCCCGGCAATTCGCTCAGTCTTAATGGCGTCCACCAAATCTTCTTCATTGACCAAGCCACCGCGGCCCGTGTTAATCAAAATCGCTGTCGGCTTCATGATGGCAAACACGTCTTTGTCGATCACATTGCGTGTGCTTTCCGTTAGTGGGCAGTGCAAACTGATAACATCGGCGGCTTTAATCGCTTCGTCAAAGTCCACATAACCATCACGAACGGTGTTTGCGCCTCGGTGTTCGGCAAAAATCACCTGCATGCCAAAGGCGCGAGCGATTTCAGCCACACGATTACCAAGTGAGCCTTTGCCAAGCAAACACAAGGTGCTATTAGCAAGATCGTTCAAGGGAAAATCCAGAAAGCCAAAAAATTCACATTCAGCCCAGCGCCCTTGTTTAATAGCTTCACGGTAGCGGGTTAGGTTACGACGCAGTTCCAGTATCATGGCAAACGTGTGCTCAGGGACGCTGACGGTCGAGTAGCCCGCTACGTTTTGCACGGTAATGCCAAGGTCTTGGCAGGCTTGCATATCAACATTATTGGTGCCGGTTGCCATCACTTGCACCAGTTTGAGATTAGGGCATTGCTCCAATGTCTTACGGGACAAAATCACTTTATTGGCCATCACGATGTCGGCGTCTTGGATGCGTTCGACCACGTTTTCGTCATTACAATTATGAAAAAAACGTGTCTCTGTAACGCCCTTTGGCATTGGAGTGTGTGTGTCTTCAGGAAAAGAGCCGCGATCCAAAAATACTGCTTTCATCGTAAGTCCTTATTATTTATTGAGCATAGGCATCAGCGTCGGTGCGATGTTCTCTAGCACGATAGGTTGCCCGTCTGCATTAGGATGTAATCCATCATTCTGCATGAGAGCTTTATCAAGCGCTACGTTTTCCAGCATAAAAGGCACATAAGCTAGCTTATATTGGTCCGCTAACTCTTTGTATGTATTAAAGAATTGCGTGGTGTAAGTGCGGCCATAGTTGCTCGGTAGGTGGTTGCCGACTAGCAGTACCTCAGCGCCAATTTGTTGCGCTTGATCGATCATCTGCGTGAGGTTTTGCTTCATTTGATTTAACGGGTAACCGCGTAAACCATCGTTTGCGCCGAGTTCTAGCACCACCCAATGAGGTTGATGGGTTTCCAGCAACTTAGGTAAACGAGACAAGCCACCTTGAGTGGTTTCGCCGCTGACGCTGGCGTTGACCACATTGACATCTGGGTGACTGAGATTTAATTGTTGACTCAGTAAACTAACCCAACCCTGCTGTTGTCTGAGGTTATATGCAGCACTCAGACTGTCCCCAAACACCAATAGGGTATTGGCGTGGGCGGTGGTGATTAGCGATACAAAACACAGCAGTGCAACACACATTTTAGAAATCATAGGCAACCTATTTATGCAAGACACGGATACATTGTCGGCTTTGACAATAGAAAAGCTTAACCATTCCGTTACAACAAGCAACGGTCAATTGGACATACTCAAAGGAATCAACTTGAACATTCGGGATGGTGAGTCGGTAGCCATCGTTGGCGCATCGGGCTCTGGTAAGTCTACTTTGCTGGGTTTAATGGCCGGTCTGGATCAACACAGTCAAGGCAGTATTCGTTTATACGGTGAAGCGTTAGAGAAATTAGACGAAGAAGGTCGAGCGGTGCTAAGAGGTCGCTACGTCGGCTTTATTTTTCAGTCTTTCCATCTGTTGCCCAGTTTAACGGCCCTTGAAAATGTGATGCTGCCGAACGAGTTGAAGGGCAATCGCAAGGCTGACGATCGAGCCCGAGAACTACTGGAAAAAGTTGGATTGTCCCATCGCATGGAACACTATCCACGTCAGTTGTCTGGTGGTGAACAGCAGCGTGTGGCCATCGCTAGAGCGTTTGCTTCGGCGCCGAAAATTCTGTTTGCCGATGAGCCAACGGGTAACTTGGATGGTAAAAACGGTGTTTTGGTCGAAGACCTATTATTTGACTTGAACAAGCAACAAGGCACCACCTTGGTGGTGGTGACTCATAACCCAGAGTTAGCGGCTCGATGTGATCGTCAAATCGAAATTCACGATGGCGAACTTAAGGAGTCCTAATGTTTGCGTGGCGCTTATTGATTAGGGAATTTAAAACCGGCGACGTACTGACATTATTATTGGCCTTGGTGTTATCGGTCGCGACTGTGACGGGTATTGGGCTTTTTGTTGATCGCTTACAGCAATCCTTCGAGGTGCAATCGGCCAACTTATTGGGCGCTGATCGCAGTGTGCGCCGCGATGATCCCGTGCCGCAACCATGGGTTGAACAAGCCACAGCGGCAGGTTTAGAAACCGCGCAAACGGCGTCCTTTTCTTCCATGGTGTTTGGCGGCGACGGACTGCATTTAGCACAAGTCACGGCGGTATCGAATAATTACCCGTTACGCGGAGAATTTATTACCGACCAGCAATTATTTGGTACAGGGGAATCCACCACGCAAGCACCTGCCTCAGGTGAGATTTGGTTATCTTCCCGCTTGGCCAGTTTGTTGTCGGTCGAGCTTGGACAAACAGTGCGTGTTGGTGAGGCGCCGCTGACTGTCACCAAGTATCTAGTGCGAGACCCCGGCAGTGCCACCTCGGCATTCTCCATTGCGCCGCGCGCTATTATGAATGAGCAAGATCTAGCGGCGACCGAAGTGATTATCCCTGGTGCTCGTGTGCGTTATGCCTTTTTGTACGCGGGTGATGCCGATGCCTTGGCAAGCTTCGATCAATCCCTGGCCCCACAGTTAGCTGAAGGGGAGCGTATTCGTACGCCAATTGAGCGTGGTGAGCGAGTGGGTAATACGGTTAATCGTGCGGAATCCTTCCTATTGTTAGCGGGTACGCTAGCAGTCGTGATGTCAGGCGTGGCCATGGCGCTGGCATCGTCTCGCTATGTAAAACGTCATTTGACCCAGTTTGCGGTGATGAAAACTATGGGCGCGACACCTAAGCGTTTGGTGCGCCTAATGGTGTTTCAGGTGACCTTGATTACCTTGCTCGGCATTGTCTTAGGTTCGGTGTTGGGTTATTTGATTCAGGGGCTGATTGCCGATTTATTATCGTCGCTGATGAGTGCGGCTTTGCCTGCGCCAACATTAACCAAACTTTTGTTGGGGGCTGCCACCGCTATTATTTCTATCTTGGCGTTTTGTGCGCCGTTATTGGCTCGTTTGGTCAGCGTACCACCACTTCGAGTGTTGCAGCCTAATGCTGGCTTACAAGTAAGCTCATCGTCGCTATTCTTATTTGGTCTGATCGGCATGTACGGACTGATGGTGATCTATGCCGGAGGATGGCGATTGCCCAGTATCGTTATGTTGGGCTTAGCCATTGTCACCGCTTTGGTGTTTGTTGTGGGTTGGATACTGTTTACGGTCAGTCGCCGTTTATCGAAACAATCCACCACAGGTTGGCAAGTGGGCCTCGCGGCTTTGCACCGTCGTTTGGTATCCAACCTGTTTCAGTTATTAGTGTTCACCTTAATCATTATGCTGAGCTTGGTACTGGTCGGTGTACAGAACAATTTGATTCGTGACTGGCAAGCACAAATTCCTGAAAATACGCCGAACCACTATTTATTTAACGTGCAAGATTCACAAGTAGCGGGCATTCAAGCGTATACCAGCGAACAACAAATCGCTGCGTCAGATTGGTTCCCGATGGTGCGTGGTCGCGTAATTGCTATCAATGGTACAGAGGTCGAAACGCTTTTCCCGGATCAACGTAATGAACCGGAAATCGTGGAGCGGGAAATGAACCTGACTTGGGCGGACGATATTGGTTCAGGATCGGCGGTCATTGAAGGGGATTTTGCTGCAGAAGGTATTTCCATTGAGCAAGAAGCGGCGAAAGAGGCCGGTGTAGCCATCGGTGATCAGCTTACCATCAGCATTGGTGGCTTGGATTACACCTTGCCGATTACCTCGATCCGTACCGTGGATTGGCAAAGTATGCAGCCCAACTTCTATTTGATTTTGCCTCAATCGGTGTTGTCCGATTATCAAGCCAACTACGTTAGCAGTGTGTTCTTAACAGAAGGCAACGCCGCAGATTTTTATCGCTTTATGGCGAACTATCCAACAGTGTCCATGTTGAATATTGGTGAGCTGCTAAAACAGGTGCAAGACATCATTGCTCAGTTGGCTAACGCGCTAAAAATCGTACTGGCGTTTATCTTAGGTGCGGGGGCTTTGGTGTTGATGGCCAGCGTGCGATCCACCTTGGATGAGCGCTTGGAAGAAGGGGCTTTGCTGCGTACCTTGGGGGCGACCAAGAAAATAGTGCGCCAAGCCTTATTGATCGAATTTGGTGCGCTAGGTTTGTTCGCTGGCTTGATCGGCGCGGTGGGCGCAGAGCTTGCCCTGGTTGGCTTACAGCATTTTGTGTTCGAGATGGAAGTGACTGTGCATCCGCTATTATGGCTGGTTGGCCCCTTGGCCGGTTGGGGAATTGTGACAATAATAGGTGTATTTGCGAGCCGAGCTGTGCTAAAAGTGCCGCCCATTCGTTTATTGAGATCCATCTAAGTACACAATTACATGTTTGAACCACAGCAAGGATACATCGTCAGTCGTCACAGTAGTGATGTGAATGGTCGCTTAGACATCCATTACTACGTGAAGACTGACGTCGCCACCGTCAAAGTTTCCATCGCCAACCCTGAAACCCTGTTTTTTACCAATGCGCCGCTAGAAGCTCTCGCGACGGATGTGGTGGGGATTCAGTGCGAAGAAAGTCAGCTTAAATCTTTTTCTCATGATGTCGTGTGCGTCGTGCGTTGCCAAAGCCTGCTGTTACAGCAGCAAATGGTCGCCATGGTGAAAAAGCTTGGCTATGCGGTGTACGAGGAAGACATCAAGCCTGAAGATCGTTACCTGATGGAGCGTCATATTCGCGGCCAAGTCACTTTTGTCGGTGTGCCGGATGCGTCGGGTATGAGTTTTACTCAAGCCAAACTCAAGGTAGGCGAGTATCAGCCAAATTGGCAGGTGTGGTCGCTGGATATCGAAACCTCCGTATCGCGCAACGAGCTGTTGTCCATTGGTATCACCAGTGGCGAACGTAAAGTGGTACTGGTGGTGTCGTCCCAGTCGTCAACTCTTGAAAATGTCTATTCGTTTGCGGATGAACGCAAACTCCTGATGGCATTTATCAAATTTGTGCGTAAGCATTCCCCTGATATCTTGATCGGTTGGAACGTGATCGGTTTCGACCTGATGTTCCTCGATCAGCGCTTTAAGCATTTAGGGATTAAGCCTGCATTGGGTGTTCAAGGCGAAAACTGGCGCGTACGGGAAGCCAAGGAAAGCGGCAAGGTGTTCGCGTCTATTGCTGGTCGAGTGGTGCTAGATGGTATCACCATGCTGAAAGTGGGCGGCTATCATTTTAATTCCTACAGCTTAAATAACGTCAGTAACGAATTATTAGATGAATCCAAGTTGCTGACAGGTGGCGATCGTTGGCAAGAAATCGAGCGTATGCACCGTGAAGAGCTGGATAACTTCGTTGCCTACAACCTGCAAGACTGTGTCTTGGTCGAGCGCATTTTTGAAAAGCTACAGCTGATTGAATTGCAGCAAACCCGTGTTGATTTAACCGGCATTCCGCTGTCGCAAACCGGTGGCTCTGTAGCCTCGTTTGAAAACCTCTATCTACCGCGCCTACACCGCAAAGGCTGGGTCGCACCCGCTTGGAGTGATGATAAGTTTGTACCAAGCCCAGGTGGTTTTGTTATGAACTCTTTGCCAGGCCTTTATAAAAATGTCTTGGTATTCGACTTTAAGAGCCTTTACCCCAGCATTATTCGTACCTTCTATGTGGATCCGTTGGCGCGTGTGGTGGCGCAAGCCTTGTCTCAAGATGAAGGTTTGGTGCCGGGCTATCGTGGCGCTTCCTTCCAGCGACAGTTTGCCATCTTGCCAGAATTAGTGGCTGAACTGGCTCAATCGCGCGAAAGTGCCAAGCGTGATGGTAACTCGATCCTAAGCTATGCCATCAAGATCATTATGAACTCCTTCTATGGCGTCTTAGGCTCGCAAGTGTGCCGTTTCTACCATGCGGAACTGGCGAGCTCGATCACCATGCGTGGTCACGAGTTGTTAGGGCGAAGTAAACAATGGATGGAAGAGCGCGGCGCGAAAGTCATTTACGGCGATACCGATTCCTTATTTATCACTCTGTCGGATTCGTTATCAGAAGAAGATGCTTGGCAGGCGGGTAAAGAACTGTGTGAAGTGGTCAACCAGTGTCTAAGCGAGTGGTGTGGTGATTATGCCGACATCGACTCTCACTTGGAGTTGGAGTTTGAAACCCTCTACACTCGCTTCTACATGCCGACCATTCGTGGTCAAGAAGAAGGCTCAAAAAAGCGTTACGCGGGTCTTACCAATGGTGAGATTGTCTTTAAAGGATTAGAGGCGGCGCGCAGTGATTGGACACCGTTGGCGAAGCGTTTTCAGGTAGAACTGTTTGAACATTTGTTCTTTGATCGAGATCTAGATAGTTATGTTTCTGAATTTGTTGGCGATTTACGACTAGGAAAGTTCGATCAGGAGCTGATATATTCGAAACAATTAACACGACCTCTGGCGAAATACACCAAAACACAGCCGCCTCATGTGCGTGCTGCGAAGATGGCCGATGAGTTGCGTCACCAGCAGGGTCTGCCGCCAGAATACGATCGCGGCCGTAAACGTGTGCAATATGTGTATACCCTTGCGGGCGTGGTGCCATACCTAGGTGAAAGTGATTTGGAAAACTTGGATTATCAACATTATATTGATAAACAAGTGCTGCCGATCGCCGAGGGCGTTTTTCAAATGCTTCATTTGAATGTAGTTGATATACTGACCCCGCAGTTTAACCTTTTATAATGTCAGGTTATTTGGCTAGGCGTGTTAACAGATAAGCCAATGGCGCTATCCTTTGGCTTCGCCGGTTTACCCCGGCTACCGCAACTTTATGGAATGACAGTTGAGTAGAAGAGTATAAGCATGGCGTTACCCCCGAAACGAGTTTTAACCCAAGATCGACTTCGTAGTGCAGTGCAAAACCTATTATTGGAAACGGACTGGACAGAAATTACCGTGCAGGATGTCTCGGCGAATGCCGGTGTTAGCATTGGTACCTTTTACAATTACTACGACAGTAAAGATGAAGCGCTAGCAGATGTGCGCTCTTGCTTATCTGCGCTGATTAAGAAAGACCTAAACAGCTTATTGTTGACGCAATCGAAAGTGGAATGCCGCATTTCATTGCTGTTGAAGTACTTTGTGAACATCTTGAACGCCAAGCCTTCCTGGGCCAATTACTTCTATCGTGCCGATAATTTTTCAGAGCGACTAGATGGTGGTTTGGTCGCGCTACTAGAGCCGCTGGTGTTAGAAGATATGGTGTCTAACAAGGGGCGTTCTTATAACGCTAAGATCACCGCTTCTTTTATCGAAAATGGCTTGTTCCCTCTGTTGAAGCAATACCACGCCAATGAAACGCCTTTGCCAGACCATGAGGCGTCCCAAATCGTATCGTTGGCCTTGTCATCTATGGGGCTGGTTGGTGATAGACTTGAGCAGGCCTCCAGTTTGCTTTGTCCTGTGACGCCTTTAGCAGCGCTGCCACAGTCCATTTTTGAGTTAGAAAAGGCACAAGCGGGCCATGTCTAAGATTCAGTTGTACGGTACGCTGGGTTGCCATTTATGTGAAGATGCTGAAGCTTGGTTGCAGCATGTCTTCCCAGCCGTGGCCTTTACGAAGATTGATATTGCCAGCGATGAGCGGCTTGTGGAGTTATACGGTTTACGCATTCCCACATTGCAAATTGGCGAGGCTGTCATGGACTGGCCGTTCGATCAGGCGCAAGCACAGTCCTTATTGAATACACTTCACGCTGATAGTCCCGCCGCGCAAAAAACACGACGTGTTTTGACGTTGGGTGCCAATAACTAAGCACTGAAAAATAAGCGACGAGTATTTTCATTCGCTTGTGTAATCACTTCTTCTAGCGCAATTGACTTAATGTCCGCTACCGCTTGGGCAATGTATGGCAAAAACTTAGGGTGATTGCGTTTTGGGCGAGGGCGAATATTGCGTGGCAACAAGTAGGGCGCATCCGTTTCTAGAAGCAATCTATCCAAGGGTAGATAGGCTAATGCTTCAACCAATTCTTGGTTACGACGCTCGTCTAATAACCAGCCGGTAATGCCCACGCACAAGCCTAAATCTAGGTAGGTTTTTAGTTGATCTTTATTACCGGTGAAGCAATGAATCACACCACTTTTGGGTAATGTTGCCTTTGCTAGACGCTCGGTTAACTCGTTAAAAGCATCGCGTTCATGTAGATAAACAGGCTTGTTGGCTTTGTCGGCAACCATTAGCTGGGCTTCAAAGGCACAAATCTGTTCTTCGGGCGTAGAGTAATTACGGTTAAAGTCCAACCCCATTTCCCCCACGGCAACCGCTTTTGCATCCTTGGCAAATGCTTCAATCAAGGCTGCGCTGTCCTGCTCTTGCCAAGTGGAAGCATGATGCGGGTGGCAGCCAAGGGTGTAGTGCATGTCTGTATAAGGTGTACAAAGATTGGCCAGCTTATTGGCTTCCTCCATATTTGAGGCGATGCAAATAATGCCTTGTACGCCTTCGTTATGAAAATCTTCACGAAATTGCTGTAAATCATCGAGATAGGAGGAATGGTCTAGGTTAACGCCAATATCAAACATGAAGACTCCAAAGCTAAGTTATGGCGCTAGTGTACCAACGTCCGCTTTGGAAGCAGAAGGCTTTGTAATGTCGAATGGTAGAAATCTATTAATTTCTTTATAGATCATGACTTAGCGGTTTTGAGCATAAAAAAATTACTGTTATGTTTGGGAGAATTCACTATCATGATGATAATTGAACCTAAGCGTTTAAAACTTAATATTGGAGAATGTTATGGCAGGAATGTTAGATGCGGTAGACCAGAGAACGCAGCTGGTTGGTGAGAACCGACTTGAGCTGTTAATGTTTCGTCTGGGCGGCATGCAGCTATTTGCTATCAACGTTTTTAAAGTACAAGAAGTTGTACAACTACCACGTCTAAATTTGATGCCTCATCGTCATCCTTCAGTGGCCGGTGTGACGCATTTTCGTGGTCGTACCATTCCTGTGATCGATTTGTCAGAATCAATTGGTCTACGTCCTATTGATAAAGAAAAGCCTTGTAATCTAATCGTCACTGAGTACAACAACACAGTGCAAGGTTTTATGGTGGGCGAAGTCGATCGCATCATTAACATGAACTGGAGTGATATCCTGCCACCACCAGACGGTACAGGACGTCAACATTATCTGACGGCGATTACTCGAGTGAACGATCGTTTGGTTGAAATCATCGACGTTGAAAAAGTCTTAGCGGAAATTTCCCCTTACGATACGCGTGTTTCGGACGAAGTGATTGATAAAGATCTGCTGTCGATGGCATCCGGATTGGAAGTCTTGGTAGTCGACGACTCTTCTGTCGGTTTAGCTCAATGTAAATCGACCCTGGATCACCTAGGTATTACAGTGCATTCTGCGACCGATGGTAAGCGCGGTCTTGACCTCTTGAAGAAATGGGCGGCTGACGGCGAAGATGTACCAAACAAGCTACTTATGCTGATCACCGATGCCGAAATGCCGGAAATGGATGGCTACCGTCTAACCCGTGAAATTCGCGAAGATCCTCGCTTAAAAGATCTGTACATCGTATTGCACACCTCCTTGAGTGGTAGCTTTAACAAGGCCATGGTGCAAAAAGTCGGCTGTGATGATTTCCTATCGAAATTCCAGCCAGATAAGCTAGCGACCATCATTCAAGATCGAATGCGCGCTGTTATCGAATCCGAATAAGCAACTGCAAAGCACCTTGATGACCTCAAGGTGTTTCTTTTTATGTTATTACCTATCTATCTTTTTCTTGCATCTCTATGTGCTGCCGTGGTCAACAAGCGCTTACGCATTGACCCCTTTTTGGTGATTTTGCCTTGTGCGTTATTGGTGATTGAAGACTTAACGCAATTGCGAGGCCTGTTTGCCAGCTTGATCCCCGTGGCGTTGTTGTTTGCCCTAGTGCAAGTCTTTTTGCATCGAACGCAGCTACAAGTGGAAGCCATTACCCGCTTAGGGGCTGGTTTATCCCTGGGTGGCTTTATTGGTGTACAACTGCTGTTTTTATTGCCTATGACTTTCACTGTCTTAATCACTTTCTTGGTGGTTATTTCTCTGACACAAGTCTTGTTATTACGCATAGGTGGCTGGCTATTGAGCCAGATTCCCGCCCCGTTAAAACTGTTCGCCGGTATGTTGATGGGCACCATTCAATTTGTCGGGCTGAGCTCTGGGCTAGCTTGGTTACAGGATAAACAATCTGCGGATTTGCTTGGTAATCGAGCCGCCCTGTGGGCGTTCTCCTTGGTGGGCGCTTTGATCGGACTAATTGCATTGCCATCGGAATGGGCTTGGCAAACACTTTCGATCAGCCAACTGTTGGCCGCGTTACTCGGTGGTGGTGCAGGGCTACTATTGCAACAGCGTTTAACATCGAGTGCATTTGAATCCAAAGTACTGGATTGGATCGTATTGGCGATGTGTTTAAGTGTCTGGGGACACTTATTGTTAAAACACGTTATTTTCTCAGCCTAACGGAATGACTATGAATCAGAAAAACAGTTTGATCGGGGTTCTGCTTATGAACCTTGGTACGCCGGAAGCCCCAACGCCTGCGGCGGTGAAGAAATACCTCAAAGAATTTCTGTCTGACCCCCGTGTAGTTGATGTTAATCCGCTGATTTGGAAGCCAATTTTAAACGGCATTATTTTAAATGTGCGTCCTAAGAAAGTCGCCAAAGTGTACCAAGAAGTCTGGATGGACGAAGGCTCGCCACTCTTGGTGTTGGGGCAGCGCTTAACGAAAAAAGTAGATCAAGCCTTAAATCAAGACGGTAAGCACTTTGTGGTGACCATGGCCATGACCTATGGAAAGCCAAGTGTTGAAGATGCCGCTAAAGTGTTTCGCGATAACAAGGTTGAGCAGATCTTTGTATTGCCCATGTATCCGCAATTTTCTCGTTCGACTACCGCGGCGGCTTACGATCGTCTGATGGCCTCTTTGAAACGTTGCCCACATTGGCCAGCGCTAAATCTGATGCAAGATTACGCCGATCATCCGGTGTACATCGATGCCTTGGTCAAGTCGATCACAGAGCAATGGCAGAAGCAGGGCGGCAAACGTCACTTGATGTTCTCTTACCACGGTGTGCCCAAACGTTATGTCAGCGAAGGCGACCCGTACCAACGTCGCTGTGAAGCGACGACTGCTGCGGTAGTGAACCAGCTAGGTTTGAGCGAAAGTGAATATACCCATGCTTACCAGTCTCGTTTTGGTCGCGAAGAATGGCTGAAGCCCTACGCCGACGAAACCATTCGTGCCATGCCAAGTAAGGGTATTAAAGAACTGAACATGATCAGTCCAGCGTTTGCCATTGATTGTATTGAGACCTTGGAAGAGATTGATATGCAGCTGCGTGAAGAGTTTGAAGGCGCGGGCGGAGAGAAGTTCGATTACATCGCGGCGTTAAATGACTCGCCAGATCATGTAAACTTATACAAACAGCTAGTTTTAGAGAACACCCAACACTGGATGAAATGATTTGCAAAAACCTATCCTGACCACCATCGCCTTTGACGCAGATGACACCCTTTGGCGCAACGAAGATGTATTCTTGAGTACGCAAGAATACTTTGTACAGATGCTGGAATCTTACCATTCCCGTGAATACATCTTAGAGCGTTTGAATGAGGTGCAGATCGACAACCTGTCAAACTTTGGCTATGGCATCAAGGGTTTTACGCTTTCCCTGCTGGAAACTGCCATAGTGCTTACGGAAGGCCGTGTTACAGGCTATGAAATCCATGAGATTATTCAATTAGCCAAACAAATGTTAGCGGCTCCGATTCAGCTGTTGCCTGGGGTTGAGCAGCTGTTGCAGTCTCTTAAAGGGAAATGCCAGCTAATGGTAATCACCAAAGGCGACTTGCTTGATCAAGAAGGTAAGCTTGCCCGCTCAGGGTTGAGTGAATATTTTGATTGGTATGAAGTGGTGAGTAATAAGAAAACCATTAACTACCAAAAAGTATTTGAAAGCTTGCAGTTGAATCCAAGTGAAGTCTTGATGATTGGCAATTCCATGCGCTCCGATGTGTTGCCTGTACTGGATGCTGGAGCCCATGCGCTGCATGTGCCATATCACACCACTTGGAGTCATGAACAGGTCACTGAGGCTGAATTGGCAAATTATCCGATGATTCCGACAGTGACGTCGGCAGAGGAAGTGGAAGCTTGGATTCGCGCAAATTATTTATTAAGTGGTGAGATTGATTTATGAGTATTAAAAAATGGCTGACTATGTTCACTGTGATTTCTGGTGTATTGGTAATGCCGTTACACGCAGAAGAGGCGCCAGCGCCAACTGCGTGGGAAGCCATCCAACAAACGGCTTCAAATGCGGCAGATAAAACCCGAGAAGTAGCTGGTGATGTGGCCGAGCGAACACGAGAAGTAGCCGCTGAAGTCGCGGATCGTACTCGTGAAGTGGCAGGTGATGCGGCGGATCGCGGAAAAGAAGTAGGTGAAGATATTTCTAACAGCAAAGCGTGGAAGAAAACCAAGGAAGTGGGTAATGCCACGGCAGAAGCGGCTAAAAATGGCGCCAACAAAGCCAAGGGTTATGTTAATTCACACGCTTGTGACAAGAAAGACAAGCTGAATTGTGAAGCGGAGTAATAAGCGTTGAGTCGTGATGACAACCATGATCCTAAACCAGCATCCGTGGATGCTTGGGAACAAGAGTTCTTAAATCAAGATGGATCGGGTTATATCGGTACGCCCAGTAAGCGCTACCGTTGTCCTAAGTGTCATGGCGTCTTACAACTTAAACAGGGTAAAAACGGTGCCTTTTGGGGCTGCGAAAATTACCCCACTTGCGATTACAGTGCCAACGACGAAGATGGCCGTCCGGTACGTGCGAAAAAGTTTTTTTGCCCATTGTGTGGTGGTCAGCTACGCAAGAAAACCCATGGGGACAATACCTTTTGGGGTTGCAGTAATTATCCCGATTGTAAACTGACTCTAGAAGATCTAAACGGCGAGCCCTCGTCATCACGCAAATACCCGTGTCGAGCTTGCGGGCACTACTTGGTGCGTAAAAAAGGCGCTAAAGGTTATTTTTGGGGCTGTATCAAATACCCTGATTGCAAGCACACACTTCCGGACGATAAAGGTCGTCCAGTCCCTAGGAAACTGCGTTCATCCAAAGATGAATGACGCTTTTAGAGCCACTTAAGAGCTTAGGTTAAGCTCTTAAGTGCATCATCAATGCTGCGATATTCAAATTCAAACTTCTGATCCATCAGTGCCTGTGGCACCACATGCTGGCCTTTGGTGAGCAATTGACTCATGTCGCCTAGTAATTTCTCCAGTACAAAGGTAGGTGTAGGCAGAACAGCTGGGCGGTTTAAGGCTTTGCCATAGGCTTTGGCAAACTCCGCTTGCGTGATGGCCTGTGGTGATACGAGGTTATAAGTGCCTCGGTATTGTTCGTTTTGCATGGCGGCCAGGATAAAGCGGCACACGTCATGAATGTGAATCCAAGGAAAGAACTGTTTACCGTTGCCAATCTTGCCACCTAAGCCAAGCTTAAATGGCCATTGCATCTTCGCTAATGCACCGCCATGGCCAAGGACCACGCCAAGACGGAAAATAGCCGTTCTCACACCGACGTCTTCAAAATGACGAGCTTCTTGCTCCCATGCGGAGCATAAATGATGCGTCAAACCACCATTTGGTGGGGTGTCTTCCAGAAACGTCTTGTACTCATCAAAACCATAAAAGCCCACCGCGGAAGCGTTCAATAACACACTAGGTTTATGCTTTAAGGCATTAAACAGCTTACGGGTAAATTGCACGCGACTGTCAAATAATTCACGTTGGCGCTTTGCGGTCCAGCGTTTCGCGGCGATGTTGGCGCCCGCGAGATTGATCACTACATCAAAATAATGTTGGCCTAAGTCATCCATGCGCAGCGTTTGCACGTATCGAGGTATGGAGTTTTGATGTTTATGAACCAATGCGTAGGACTCATGGCCTGCGGCGGTTAACAATGGATAAAGATTGCTTGCTATAAAGCCGTTGGCTCCTGTCACTAAAACTTTCATATCCGACTCCTAAACGTGAAGGTTCTTTAAGTTTACGACAAAAATTCAAAAATAGATCAAGAAGTTACTCCCAAAATTCGTCCTTAAAGTAGGTAATCCCTTCTTTTTAAAAGGTTAAATCGCTAAAATATCCCACTTATCAGAAAGGTAGACCCATGCATCTAGAGCAGTATGACCATATTATTTTGTTAGCCCATGGCAGCAGCGACCCACGCTGGAAAGTGCCTTTTGAGCAGTTATTGGCAAGGGTCACTGGTGTCGTCTCAGAAGATAAGGTAACTTTGGCCTACATGGAATTGTGCACACCTTCAATCGAAGATGTGTTGCAGCAACTTCCCGTCGAGACTGCCAACATCGCAGTGTACCCCTTGTTCTTTGCCCAAGGCCGTCATTTGCGAGTGGATGTCCCCAAGCAGTTAGAACAATTGAATACTGAGCAACGTACTTTGACGCTCCTGGATCCGATTGGTGATGACCCCGCTGTTGTCGCTGCCATGGAGAAAGCGATAATCTCTAAGCTGACCTCAGAGTGATTTGAAATTCGTCAGCTTAAATATAAAGAATGGATTGGTTCTGAATGCTATTCACCCATTTGCCCGATGAAATATTCCAAGCTCTATCGGGCTCCAACAAAGCGCTTATAGAAGCCGTATTGTTCGACCTTTCGGATGTGTTTTATGACCATGCGGAAGATCCGATTAAAGACAAATCAGCCATCATTGAAGCGATCGAAGACTCGCTGCATAAGCTAGATACACTAGCGTGGCACGATGACTTAAAAGACGGCTTTGACTCGCCGAAAACTATTCACGAATACGCCTTGCGTATCTATCACCGCTTGGTTAATACCGGCTGGTTAATTGAAGAGCAAGAGCTGTACCGCGTCAGTGTGTTGATGTCGCCTCAGGTGTCTATGTTATTGCGTTCTTTGGTGGAAATTAGCCGCCACGGTAAGCGTAACTACGGCGCCACGGTTCTAAGTATCCTAAGTAACCTAGAATCGGTAGCCAATCATCCACAAGAACGTGGCGTAACGCTCAGTCAAACGGCGGAAGCAGCCCGTGACTTTTCGGCACACCTGAACCAAATCCTGTTGGGGATTCGCAGTCTGCAGCGTGAGTTGTTTAGCAAACGTGAACCGAAAGAAATCGTTGCAGGCTTCTTTGATCTGTTTGTGGAAGGCATCTTGATTGCTGACTACAAAACCATCAAAACCAGTAACAACCCGTTTCGTTTTCGTCGTCAGATTTTAGAACTGACGCAAAGCTTCTTAGCAGAGCCAAGTTTGATGGGCAACATCGCCCAATGTTATGCCGATCAGCAGTTGATTTCGGTGGACAAAGCCTTGGCCGCGGTGGAAAAAGATTGTCGCGATATTATTCAAACCTTTACCACCATTGATCAGCGTTTAGATCGCATCGATGAATACCGTTACCGCTTGGAAAAACGTGCCGCTGATACGGCCCGTTACATGGATTCGTCGCGTCCTGGTTTGGCCAATAAAGTGGCCGGTATCATTGCCGATGTGGCTAAGTTTGAGAACTTACCGACCCTGAAAAGCATGGTCAGTGTTAAAGCCGTGGGGGTTGAGTCTTGTGCACAGCCGGCGAAGCGTCGTGATCCGCCACCACCGCGTGTGATTGTCCAAGCCGAAGTGTCACAAGCAGCGATCGCTTTCCGTGACCGTCAGCGTCGATTCCACGAAGCGCGTCAGGTGAGTGTGGCCAAGCTGCAAAGTTACCTCGATCGTCAGCTGTTGGAAAAACCAGCGATGCACATTTTGGACTTCACCATTGAATCCGTCGAAGATTTTGTTTGCTTCGACCATTTACGTTACATCGGTTCTTTGGGCGTCAATGCGAAACGCATTGAGAAGTCATTTGATGTTATTTTCACAGATCAATATATCAACGTTCACGAATTCGTCGAATGTCGAGAGTTTAATGTAGTGCGCAGGAGCAAATCTCATGCTTAGAGAATTAAAAAGGGTCGTAGAAGAGTCCGGTAAAGACCCACAAGAGTTTCAGCAGACTGCGAACTATTTACTCGCCAATCAATTTGTCAGTGCTTTTAAGCACGGTCAGCGCCGCCATTACCTATTGGTGGAGATGTATCAGCAGTATTTCAGCAATCTGTTTGATGCGCTGGGTATGAAGCTTTATGTCAATGAAAACGAACGTCTCGCAGGCGTGTTGCCAGTAGAGCGTGAAGCCTTTGTTCGTTTGAAAACTGACGAAACGCTGTTCCTGTTGGTGATGCGTCAAATCTACGAAGAAAAAGTCGAGAACTTTGAAATCGACAACGGTTTTGTATCGACTAACTCAGTGGCTATTTTGGAACGCTACGTACAGTTGGTGAAGCGTGAAATTCCAACCGAAACGCGCTTTAAAGACATCCTGACCCTGTTCAGCAAACAGGGCGTGATCATTCGCGGTAAAGCCTACGACGAAGATGCGAAAAACATCATGATCAGCATTACTCCAGTGGTACGTTTGATCGTGACCGAAGCTTACCTACGTCAGCTTGAGTCCTTCAACGGTTCGGATCCAGATGAAGATGAAGTGATCGACGAGCAAATCGAGCAGGGCGTGGACGCGCAAAATAGCGACAGCCAAGCAGTGGTTGAATCGGATGAATCCGACGCAGAAACGCAAGAAGAAGCGGCACAATAGGAAATTGCATGAAAAAGTTAAATCGAATTGTTCTTGTAAACTGGTACCTATTGGGCGCAGAAGAAATCAATATTCGCGGTAATACTGCCATTATCGGTCCAACCGGTTCCGGTAAGTCGTCATTGTTGGACGCGATCCAAACGGTTCTGACCGGTGCCAGCAAGCGTCACCTAAACTACAACGCCAGTGCCAACGATGGTAAAGCTTCAGGCCGAAGCATTCGTTCCTACATCCTAGGCATGATCGACTCCGGTCAAGCCAGTGAAAAGGTCACCGGTGTACAAACTCGTCAAGATGCGATTTGTTACTTGGCAATGGTGTTTGAAGATTCCAACACCGGTAAAGAATCCACGGTGGGCTTATGTTTGTCTGCGTCGTTGGCGAGCCCAGAAGAAGACATCCTAGGTCGTTTCGTATTGTCTAACTACGGTGTGCGTCGTGAAGACTTCATCGAAGTGTTGGGCGAGAAGCAGTACCAAGCCAAACCTTGGCAAGAAGTACGTGAAGCGATGAAAAAAGTCTGCCTAGACCCTTACATCAAGTCAGGCAGTGCCTCCGCGACACAGTACATGAACCGTTACTTGGAAGAATTAAGCCCAAGTTCGGAACAGCTCATTACCCTAGATTCGTTCTTGAAAAACTTTAAGAACGCCTTGAAATTCGTGCCAATCGCCTCGCCAACGCGCTTCGTTCAAGACTTCGTTTTGGCCGAGCAGCCGCTGCAGGTAGGTGCTTACCAGAAATCCTTGCTCGAATACCGTCAGCTAGAGTCAAAGACTCAAGAAGTGGCCAAGCGTATTGACGACCTGAAAGTGATTCAGGGCGAGTGTGAGAAGAAACACCAGCAAGAACAAACTGTGGTGAACTACCAATGGATTGCCACGGAAGCACGTTTTGACCAGCTAGGCAGCAAGCAAGACGAAATCCAAGATCAGTACGAAAACTTCAAAGAACGTGAAGAAGAGATTGACGAGGAAATCGTTGCCCAAGCTAACCTGCTCAAACAATTGCAAACCCAGTTGGTTCGACTAGAACAACAGTACGAACATTCTGATGTGGGTTTGAAGCTACAGCAGCTTGAGCAGAACAAAAAGCTGTTGACCCTAGAGGGGCAAGAAGACCGTAAGTTGGTGATTCAAGCGCACCAAGTTATACAGTTGTTAAGTGCTTTACAGGCGTTTGATGATGTGCTGTCGCAAGATATCCGTAACCTGATCATAGAAGCACAAGGCCTAGCGGGCAGTATTGATAGCTCGGGTAATATCCTAGGTTCGGCGAAAGCGGTAAGCCGTCTGCTATCGAGCATTAACAATATGCTCGATGAAGGCAAGGGCGCTTTGTTCCAACAGCGTACCCAGCTAAACCGCAACATCTTGAACCTAAAAGATGAATGCCGTCAGTTAGAAGCCGACGTTAAATCGTTGAAAGGCGGTACCACACCGCTATCTCCTAACGTTAAGCGTTTGATCGAGCTATTAGAGCACGCCAATATCAAGGCAACGCCGCTTAGCCATTTGGCCGAAGTTACTGATCATAAGTGGCAAGATGCCATCGAAGGTTACCTAGGTAGTCAGCGCGAAGCCTTAATCGTTGAGCCTGATGATGCCGAAGAAGCGATTCGTATCTTCCGTGCGCACCGCCGTCAATTGATGGGCTGTCGAGTGATTGATACCACACAAACGCGTTTGTGGTTGAATCGTGGCGACAATAACTCGGTATTGCGCTTTATTCGCTGTAACAATGATCATGCTCAGGCTTACTTGAACCGCCGTTTAGGTGGCATTAAGCCGGTAGAAACCGAGCGTGAACTGTTACGTGAAGACAGTGCCATGACCGCCGATGGCATGTTGAAATTGTCCGGTACCATTTCGACCATTCGCTTTGTGCCACATATGATGGTGGGTATTAACACGGATGGTATGCGTCAATCTCGCGAAGCTCAGCTACAGCAGCTAAGCGGCGAATTGATGGATTACATGAAGACTGACCAACGCCTTGAACAAGCTGACTCTATGTTGGGTCGTATCATGGCTGCGAACCAGTTTGATCCACAGTCGCTACAAGATGCCGGCATTGCTAATACTCGTGTTGCACAAGATCTAGCAGACGTGGAAGCGCAAATCGCTGCGCTACAGCAGCGTGACGATACGGATCTACAAGAGCGTATTGAAAGTCTTAAAGAGCGTATTTCGGGCATTGAGCTGGAGCGTAAAAAACTGGACCGTGAGCGTCAGCAAATCGCTGAGCAATACGGTTCCTTGAACACTCAGAAAAACCAGCTTTCAGAAGCGCTGTCAGCCTTGGATGAAGAGCGTACACGCATCACTTCTAATCCATTGTTCAATGCGGAATACGCCAGTGAGCGTTATGACTTGTTGGAAAACAGCATGGTCAACGGTGGCGCCATCTACAAAGAAGCCATCAGCCGTTCTGAGAAAGCCATGGAAAAGGTCAAAATGTTTGACCAGAAAGTTCGTAAAGAAGTGGCGGATCACTACGCGAAATACCATAACAGCAGTTTAGACGACGATATCCAATTGGATTACCTAGAGTCTAAGTTTGAAGAGTTCGAGCATTACGTCACGCACCAAATTACAGTGTTGAGCGATACCGAACTGGCGAAATACGCTAAGCGTGCTGAGCTTGCGCGTCGTGAGGCGGAAGAAACCTTCCGCAGTGACTATGTGTCGAAACTAAAAGATTCTTTGGATCAAGTGGCCTTGATCATCAAAGAGTTGAACCACAGTTTGAAACGCCGTCCGTTTAACCAGGAAGTGTACCAATTCCGTTACTACCCGAATGGCGATATGAAGGACATCTTGGACTTGGTGGCGAAATTCAGCTCCCACGATCAAGCGAATGTGGGTGGCTTGTTTGATCCGGAGCAAACCGGTGATCCTGAGCACGCTAAAGCGATCGCTCTGATCCAAGAATTGATTACGGACGATGAGAAGCAAAAAGACTTGGCGGATTACCGTAAGTTCTATAACTTCGAAGTCGACATTCTAGATTTAGAAGGCCAGAAGAAAACCACGCTATCGCAGCGTATTCAAACCGGTTCAGGTGGTGAGCACCAGATCCCATTCTACCTAGCGATTGCGGCGGCCTTGTCGACCACTTACCGTCTACATGAAACTATGGACGGTGATATTGTTGGTGGTTTCTCGTTGGCGATGTTCGACGAAGCCTTCAACAAGATCGATATGGCGAAAACCTCGACCTGTATGGGCTTTATGCGTGATATCGGTCTGCAGGTTATTGCGGCGGCGCCGGATGATAAGCGTGCGGTGATGGCGGCTAACATGGACACCATTATCAGTGTTTGGCGTGAGGGCGGTGCGGTATCGATTGACGTGGCGTACCCGCAACAACGCGGTCAGGCCTTGCTAAGTGGTGACCATGAGTTAGATAATGACGGTCCGCAACAAAACGTAACAGAAACAGCTGAAACTGAATAAGCGCACATCGCGAGGGCAGTATGATTATTGAAAATGAAATTCGAGAAACCATCCAGCGAGCGTTTAATGTTCATCATATCGAGCTGGAAAACGAAAGCCACATGCACAGCGGCAATAACCCAGAGTCACATTTTAAACTGACTCTGGTGAGCAATGCGTTTGCTGGTAAACGTCCGGTACAACGTCACCAATTGGTGTACGGTGCATTGACTGATCAAATGCAGAAGATTCATGCGTTGGCACTGCACTTATATACGGATGAAGAATGGGAAGCGCGCCGTTTTGAATCGCCGCAGTCGCCAAATTGTATGGGCGGCAGCCACTAGGTGCTAAGGAATAGAACGAAATGAGTATTTCAGTTACCGAACATAAGAGCAAAGGAATCGTCGAAATAGCTGTGCTAGGTAGCTTTGATTTCTCGCTGTTCAATGATTTTCGCAGTGCCTATGAGAGCTACGTAGGTGGTGAGATTAAACACTTTACCATTAACATTGAAAGTGTTGAGTACCTAGACAGTGCGGCACTTGGCATGTTGCTAAGTATGAAAGCAGCGCTGGGTGAAAAGGTGGAGATTAAGATTGTCGGTGCGAATGACTTTATTCGTAATATCCTGATGATCTCCCGCTTTGATAAGCGTTTTACCATCATATAACGCACTAGTAGCAGTGATTCCAAAAAGCCAAGCTATCCAGCTTGGCTTTTTTGTGTCTGGTTAAAATTAAATCAACTGTTTGAAGGTTAACCATTTTCTTTTGTTTCTATCATAAGAATAGCGATTATTTAACGGAATATGACCGAATATTTACCCAGACGGTTCATTTCTGTTGGACGATGCATTAAGGTGCACCATCAAAAATTGATGGACACTTTTCATGGCTTTAAGCACGACTCCAACGCTGTTTCAGCGTTACATGAATGGCAGCCTTGTGTTGCAAATTATTGTTGGCATTATCTGCGGTTTGGCGCTGTCTTACGTGGCACCAAGCGCTGCTCAGTCAGCTGGCATACTAGGAGACTTTTTCGTAAAGGCCCTAAAAGGAATTGCGCCCGTTCTAGTCTTCGCTTTAGTTGTGGCTTCCATCGCGAACCACAAGAAAAACCAAGAAACTCATATCAAACCAGTCTTAGTGCTGTATCTGATTGGCACCTTGATCGCCGCCGTTACCGCGGTCGTATTTAGCTTCATTTTTCCAAGTGAATTGAACCTAGTTGCCACAGAGATCAGCCGCTCGGCGCCAAAGGGCATTGGTGAGGTATTGCATTCTTTGGTGTTCAATATGGTCGATAACCCATTGAACGCCATCGTCACTGGCAACTACATCGGCATTTTAACCTGGGCAGCGTTTATCGGTATTGGCTTACGCCACGCCAATGAAACCACCAAAGCCTTGCTGCAAAACTTAGCGGACAGTATCACTGTTGTGGTGGGTTTTGTGATTCGTTTGGCACCATTTGGTGTATTTGGCTTGGTAGCCAACACTATCGCTACCACTGGTTTTGATGCGCTTCTAAGCTACTCACACTTGCTAGCTGTGTTGGTGGGTGCCATGATCTTTATCGCCTTAGTCACCAACCCTCTATTGGTGTTTCTAACCACGCGTCAAAACCCTTACCCACTGGTATTCCAATGTCTGAAAACCAGCGGTATCACAGCCTTCTTTACCCGTAGCTCGGCGGCCAATATCCCGGTCAACATGGCGTTGTGTGAAAAGCTTGAGTTAGACGAAGACACTTACTCGGTATCGATTCCTCTTGGGGCCACCATCAATATGGCCGGCGCAGCGATTACCATTACCGTGCTCACCCTAGCGGCAGTCAACACGCTGAATATCCCAGTGGATTTCCCTACTGCGATCCTGCTAAGTATCATCGCTGCCGTATCAGCAGGCGGTAGCTCAGGTGTGGCGGGTGGCTCTTTGCTACTGATTCCACTGGCTTGTAGCCTGTTTAATATCCCTAATGAGATCGCCATGCAAGTGGTCGCGGTCGGCTTTATCATCGGTGTGGTGCAAGACTCTGCCGAGACAGCTCTGAACAGCTCTACCGACGTGATCTTCACGGCTGCGGCTTGTCGTAAAGCCTAAACATCTCAATCGCAGAACCTTTAAAAGCGAGCTTCGGCTCGCTTTTTTGCTTTTGTGAGAGGGGTATCTTACCCCGACAAAAAGGTTTTAAAACCGAAAGCATTTCTAGGAACTAATCGACATTTCACAGCAAAAGGTCGTTTTACAAAAGACTTTATGCTTAAAATGCAGTCATACCTTAAAAGGAGATTAAGATGAAACGAACTGCAAAACTATTGCTGACCCTAAGTGCTTTAACCCTTCCTTTAGCGCACGCGCAAATGCCGGTCACTCCAGCACCAGATCAACAAGCCCTACTTATCAGCGATAACCCATAGCTCGAAGCCAATAAAAAAATGGTTTACGATTTCTGGCGTGAAGTCTTTGAAGGTGGTCATTTAGACAAAGCTGATCAATACCTGACGGAAAGTTATATTCAGCACAACCCGAAAGTGCCCACTGGCCGTGCTGCTTTTGTCGAATTCTTCGGCCAATTTAGCCAACCCAAACCGATTCAAGATGAAATCGTCGCGCCTTTGGTTTCTATTGTCGCTGAACGGGATATGGTGGTTTTAAGCTTTGCCCGTGAGCATCAAGACCCAAAGGATGCGAGTAAGACCTACGCCACGACTTGGTTTGATATGTTCCGCATTGAGAATGGCAAGATCGCCGAGCACTGGGATCCAGCGTTGAAGTAATATGTCTTAGGATAGAAGGGGTTAACTTATGCTTTGAGTTGTTGCCTAGTTGCCTAGTTGCCAACTTATTCATATGGCCAAGGAAGGTTTGCGATGAGTTATAAGACGTTTGCTTGTCAATTCGGTTCATACTGAGAAGTCATGGTTGCTTAAGTCGGCAAGATTCTCACATATTGCCGACTTAAGCGCATGTTCCCTAGCTAAGATCGTGTTCAGCAACATTTCGGGCCTTTTTAATTGCTTCTTTTCTATTGCTGACGTTAAGCTTTTTATATATTTTATAAATATGTGTTTTTACAGTGCTTTCAGAAATATATAGTTCATCTGAGATATCTAAGTTCGACGAACCTTCAATTAACTTTTTAAAAATTTGAAGTTCTCTTTTTGTTAGACTTTTTTGAACTTCTTGAAGTTTTAAATTATAAGGCTGTGCATCTATAAGCATCTTTGACATTACTTTTCTTGGTAACCAAAAATCATCTTCGATAACTGTTTTTAAGCAGCGAGTAAGATGCTCTATAGGTGAATCCTGATGAATGATTCCTTTCAATTTAATGAAATTAGATTGCTGGATTTCTGATATGGCGCTTTTATCTATGTCTCTAGGCACATCATAAATAATCCATTTTTCAGTGAGTATCTTTGATAAATCAGAGTTGACATTGTTTTGCTTGAAGATGATTGAGAAGCTGATGAGAACAATATCTGGCGTTAAGTGGTTTGATGAGCTTTCAATATCTAAAAAAGAAAGGCTGTCTACGTAACAATTTTTTTGTTTTTCTATCTCTCTCTGTATAAATTGATTGTTTATGCAATTACTGCCGATAAGAAGTATGCTACTTTTTTTCGATTCACTGCACATGGTGATTTCCTCCATTGAACGTTATTCACTCGATGATTTATTTATTATAATAATGTCTTCATTTATTTAATATCTTCTAAAAACTAGAAATATGGTTGTTGGGAAAGGTTTGGTTCAATTGATATCTCTAGTGTGTCTTCATACTGACCTCCCGGTCTTCTTATTGTATCTCCAATGATAAAGCTCATCGGAAGTGGCTTCCCAAATGTGGATATATTTCGAACAATATACGCCTCTGTTTGATTGAGGTCTAGTATGATATTCTCTATAGTCATCTGGTAGGGGATGTCCCATTTGGGGTCGTTAGACTCATGACGAAGTGCCCCATGATGGGCTGAAGCAAACAAAATCCGGTAGCCTGTATTGCTTTGCACCCACAAATTTGAGAGAGAGCTGATTACCTTATCGGATAATAATTCATCTAGATCAATGGTATAATGTGTTTCTGTAGAGCCATAATAATGAATTTTTGATGCGGGAGGTACACTAACTAGAATATCTAAAGGAGTGGGACTTTGCTCGAATAGGATGTTATCGGGTGAGGAGGAGAAAGACATTTGTAACAGGCCATGATAGGTGCCTGCAGTGAGCCATTGCTTGCTAGGGAAGCGCATTTTAACCGTTGCTGAGGGTTGATTTTCGGTGAGAGTGAGTTGCCATTGATTGGCAACGGGCATGCCTGTTTGACTGCTCCATTCAAATAAAAGTGTCTCTTGACTGGCACTCTTTAATGAGTTGCTATGATCATCAAGTTGTAATGCTATGTTTAGTTCACATTCTTTTCCTATTATATCAGCGCTAACACGGTATGTGTTTGTAGTGGTGAAACTACTTGTGTTAAAAACATCATATGTTGACTGGATCGTTACCGGTTGAATAGAGATTGAATTAATATTACACGCATATATGTTAGAGATACTGGTTAATATAAATATGTTAAACAAAAGCTTTATAAGGAATTTAATCAACATATATATCTCCTAATCTAATTAAGGTGTTTTTATTGTCGCTTAAATCGATGGTCACAGATTGTCGTTTTTTCGTGTCGAGTATAAGTTCGTATTTTCCTGGTTTTAGTCCTGATATTGCAAACACACCACTTCGGTTTGAAAAAAACTCAATAGGAGTATGAGGCTGTTTAGATGTCCCTAGATAGTTAGCATTGCCAGCGACAAGCGAAATAGGTTGGTTGCTTTGCCGATCTAATAATTTGCCAATTACTGTTAGAGCGGCATCTGAACCTACTTGAAGAGAATAGCCTTTTTTATAGCCGGGTTTTAGCCAGAAAGCTCCTTCACCTAGATCGTAGCCTGGTGGTAAATCTTTAATGTCATAGCTAAGGTTTTGGTTATTATAAGCGACAAGGTCGGGTACCAAGGCAGTAGAATCACCATAGAGATAAACACGTGCGTGCTTGCCATCGTGAGTTGGGTCGATGGCTAATTCATTTTCTGCCAAACTATCGTGTTTTTGCACTATGGCGAACGCTTCTCGAACAGGTCTGCCTATGGTTATAGACGAGTCTGCAAAGGCCAAAGCACTACTGATAGTGATGTCACTCGTATGGCTACGTTGATCACCACCTAAATCGTTGAAGCGCGTGGTATGGCTAGCGTTGATTTCGTAGCGGTTGGCCGCGTAGTTCACGCCGGCATCTAGATCTGCATCAACATCTTGATTGGTGACAGCACTAGCGAATGCAGATACCCCGCCAGTGTTGCCTATATTATTTTGATGAGTGTAATCTAACGTGCTTTCATTAAGATGCGATGAGTGACGAGCTACTAAGCGCGAACTTCGAGTGAATGGCCAGCTGATAGATAATGTTGCGCCAATGTCATTCTCCCCCGTCTCTTTATGACGATAGTTAATACGCGCACTCCAAGTGGCGGGGGTGTCAAATAGTCCCCCAGATAGACTGGGGCTTGCGGTCCAGTAATCGTTTTCGCTGTCGATGCCAGATCGATAGTTAATAGAAAGAGCGGAGCGTAAAGAACGATTAAGGTATATGGAGCCAAAAGCACTTACATAGTGTGTTGTTAAATGAATATTTTTGTCATCGGCGTTATAGCTGCTGATACCGCTAAAGCTGTTACTTAAGTGTTCATAACTTAAGCTAAGTTGAGGATCTAACGGATTGTTATTTGGGAATTGAGCATCAAAGGCGACGCGATAAGCACTACCCGCTCCATAAAGAGGGTGATCACTTTGTGAGGCATTGAATTCTGTGACGCCCCATTTGGATGCGACGAGAGCTGAAACACCATACTGATACAAATCTTCACGAGCCTGAGAGTTCATTCCTAGTGTGAACCAAGGTGTTAGACCTACATCGATATAGCCATGCAGAATGCGCTCGTCTGTTAGGTATTCTCGTTGTCCATCATTAATTTGAGCGGGTACACCATAAAGGACGCTATACTCAAATTCCCCACTGTTTAAAAGGCCGTTGCCAGTGGCGATTGAGAATTCAATGCGCTCTTCTTTACCTGACCGATCGGTAATCACTAATTCAATGTCATTACTACCTTGTGCAAGCGGAATATCACTTAGATTATAGCTGCCAGCACCAAGTGTCAGTCTGCGTACAGGAATACCATCTATATAAACATCGACATTAGATGTACGTTGTAGAGTAAAAGACTGGTTGGCCCGTGGGCGAACGTTACGAGTGGGAATGATGGTGAAATCACGTGTTAAACCAATACCCAGAATGTCTACTCCATCTTGGAAAGCACGACCACTGTTGTACATATCTCCCATTACGACACGAGTTCCCTGATCAGGCATGTCAATGTTAAGTCGAGAGCCTTGTCTTACAAACTTTGAATGGGTCTGGGAGCCGTTTTCTAAGAAGGACTCATTTTCGAAGTTTAGGTTGTGGATGTTAATGGCTGAGTCGAGTTGAGTATGGTATAGACTCTGTTGTTCACGCTCATCTCCTTCGACAAACTGGCTTTTGTTGCCGGATAGTGCCAAATTGAGATAGCCACTGAATGTGCTTGGCTCGACATACGCATAGTTATTTTCTGCTTCGAGCATGGAAAGTTGCTGAGTTATTCCTAGTTCGGGTGGAACGGTGATAACACATTCTAGGGACGCAAAATCAAATATAAGCGTCAATCCTATTTGTTGAAACTGATATTGTGATAGAACATCGTCAGATGTAGTAGCACTGAGGGCACTTATACCCTCATTAGTAATAACCGTCGAGAGAAGAGAAAGCGTGCTCTCTTTTGGTAGTAGGATCTTATCATCAGCAGTAATAGTAATATCTGCTTCGCCCAAAATAGTGTCGCTTATTCTAACTAAAGAGGTCAGTTGAATATCTCGTCCAGTGGGATTTAAGACAATTTCTTGGCACCATGCCGAAGTACTTAGCATCATGTAGAATATTATTAAGGTCTGAATAATCAGACAATTTCCTGTTTTATCATTTAGAGTACTGTTCATAACCATAATAAGTGCCTGCTGGTAAATCCTGTCCAGTAGTATTGAATATAGTCGTGGAGTGTGGAGGTATAAATTGAGTTCCTAATACTTTAAGAAGAGCAGTAACGGAGTTCTGGTCTAAATTTTTAAATTTAAGAGATGTAGTAAATGTAAAACGATTGCCTGAGTTTATGAGCCTGATATCGCTTTGTTTTCCAATTTCTATTTTTATGTCTGGGTAGAGAGAAGATGAGTAAACGTGTAATAGTGCATTGTAGTTAAGTTGCACTTTAATACCGCTCTGTAAATTAGAAAGTGCTAATGAGTTTTCATTATTCAGGTCTAAATTGGCTGTGCTAAATCGAATAAAAAAACTTTTAGAAACTTCGAGAGGATCGGTGGTTGCCCATTGAAGGCGAAAAGTTTGCTTCTTACCTGGTTCTAATAATACTGCTGGTGGAAATACAAGTATGCTTTGATCTTCTATGATTGATGTCTCTATCTGTCTATTATCTCGAAAAATCAATTGATGTACGCTTGCCTCTAAGGCAAGTTTCTTTGTAGAGTTATTCGTGACAAATAGTTGTGATGTAAGCCGGTGGTCAGTATTTAATTCGATCACTAACGGTGAGATTGTCACTGCAAGCACTTGCGTACTTACAGTCAACCACACTAGGCCAAATAAAATATATCGAGTCATCCTTACATGCCCTCATCAATCTCAATTTTAAGTGTTCTCACATTGAAGTTATCAATAGGTTGCATTTCAAGATAACGAGTAGAATTGGGCAGGATCAGTGTTCCTGGAATACGTTTAGCGATATCTGCACCTCTCAAATAAGTAGAATGTGTACCATCCGAGACTCTCCAATTGGTGCTGGTTAATCGACCATAACTATTACCACTGTTTAATATTTCTAAAAGCCATTGATTGTTCTTGTTAGGTATGACGCTTTTGACAGCTAATTGAGGGTATGTATTTTGTGGGCGTACATTAATCAGCGTATTGAATTGCAATAAGAAACTTACCTGTCCTGTATCTTGACTAGCACGCTCGACTGCGACTTGTTTGATAGCCACACGGTAGGCCTTGGACTCTGTGATGGAAGGGTCTCCTAAGTAACGCACCATGACTGATTGTGAGCGTCCTGGTTCTATGATCGCTGTAACTGGAATAACTAATAATTCTTCGTCGGCAGCAGTGACAGTCTCCTTGCCATGTTCATCCATTGTCATAGAGAGTGGATACAGTTCCACCGTCAATGTTTTAGATGAGGTGTTTTCGATTCGCATCGACATTTGAGCTCGTTTACCAAGAGGGGACATTTCTGCTGACATGGGCTCAACTTTGAATGCATAGGCAAAAATACAAGTAAACGATAAGACGAAAATTACTATCAAGCGAGACATAGCATTGCGCTCCATCAAAGGTGTTTTGATTTAGGGAGAGGAAAGTAGGAGGCCTAACGAGCCTCCTACTTTGTTCTTCTAATTAGAAGTGATGTTTACTGTAAGAGTATCCGAGTAGCCACCAGCCCAAGGTGAAGTTTCGGTGGTTGCTATCTCAATGGAAGCCCCCACACCAGTTGCTAACGCGTTCGAGCCGCCGTAAGATTGGCTTGCAGATACATCATTTAGACCTGGGCCACCTGGGGCATTTAAAGTGAATGAAGCCAAACTTCCTCCAGGGTTAAATGTGGCGTCGTACTTGAGGGCAAAGTCTTCATTATCATCAGATTCTAAGCCGCCTTCGGCACTTGTTAATGTAACCGTTGCACCATCAACGTCGTTACATTTCATGTTAAGGCCACTAACTGAGACATTTTGAATTTGTGATACATTACCAAAATCAATTAGCTGCGTGGAAAGCCCTGTTACTTCACAGATAGGGGAAACATAGCCAACTAACTGAACATCACCTGGTGCTGCATGGGCTTGGATACCTAATAATGCAGTTACAACTGCAGTACTGAGTGCTAGCTTTTTCATAATAAACTCCTTTAACTTTAGTTATTAGCTCTATTACTACTGAGCTGATGCTCTTCTGCAGAAATTTGCAGAAATTTTACTTACTCATCACGCCATGAATTGATGGATACACCTCAATTTCAATAACGTCTTCGTAATAACCTGCATAAAGCAGATTGTTTTCGAGCGCCACCCTGATAACTCCCTGTTGAGTAAAAGGTATAGCACCAGAACTTTCTTCGATTTGAGTCGGAGATTTTAATTGACTGCTTTGCCAGCTTCCAAAAAGATTAAGAGATTCTAGAAGCAGGTTGAAACTGTAGCTTTCAATTAAGCTTGATCCCTTTTTCTGAAGTTTAAGTCCGCCGTATTTTGAAGTAACTGTAATTCCCAAAGGACGATTGCAGTACAGCTCAAACGGAAGGGATTGATTGATTTTTTCAGAAAATGACATGACATTCCCTGAATAAAAATTTATTTCACAACGATCCTTTATATGACCATTTAGGCTCATTGTGAGAGTGTTAGCGCCCACTTTAAATGGAATAGATAAAGTAAATAATGAAGTTGCAGTATAAAATGCTAATGTAGTTTTCTTTAACATTAGATAGCCTCAATAATTATATATGGCTTGTTGTTGAACTAATGAAAATATAAACGATCAAAAATTTTTTAAGTATTAAAAAAAGTTTATTTTGAATTAAAAGTGCTAGGTTTAGTAGTAGTCCTGTTTTTAGTGTGAGTATATTAGAGTGTGTTCATATTTATTTTTTCATTGATATATAAGGTTTTTCTTGCAGGCTTAATTTTTCTGATTAATATGATGATATGTGCAAATTAAGACATACCTTAAAAGGAGATTAAGATGAAACGAACTGCAAAACTATTACTGACCCTAACTGCTTTAACCCTACCTTTGGCGTACGCGCAAATGCCGGTCACTCCAGCACCGGACCAACAAGCGTTGCTTGTCAGCGATAACCCTCAACTGGAGGCCAATAAAAAACTGGTCTACGACTTCTGGCGTGAAGTGTTTGAAGGTGGTCATCTAGACAAAGCCGATCAATATCTCACGGAAAGCTACATCCAACATAACCCGAAAGTGCCCACTGGCCGTGCTGCCTTTGTTGAATTCTTTGGCCAATTTAGCCAACCCAAACCGATTCAAGACGAAATCATCGCGCCTCTGGTTTCTATTGTCGCTGAACGGGATATGGTGGTTTTAAGCTTTGCCCGTGAACATCAAGATCCGAATGATGCGAGTAAGACTTATACGACAACTTGGTTTGATATGTTCCGTATTGAGAATGGCAAGATCGCAGAGCATTGGGATCCGGCGTTGAAATAGTCGTTTATGATTTTGGAGGGTAGAGTAATGTGAACATTGCCCTACCTTTTGAATAAATAGCGCTGCTCGTTAAGGATAACGTTTACTTTCAGGGAGGGAGTCATGATCAATGAATTTAGCCGTATTTCGCAAAGCATCATTAAGGGTACAGGTTTAGCGAACAAACCGCGTAATACTGCCACAGAAACAGAAGTTTCATCAGAAGTACAGAGCTCATCCAGCAGTAAAATTTCTTCACTCGCACAACAGCTACATGAAGCACAAATTCGGGCCGATGCGCGGGATGCTAGCCTGACTAGGCAAGAATTAGCGGATAAAGCAAAAGCCATTAAAAGCCAGTTTTATGGGCAAAACCTTGTGCGCAATAAGCTTAAATATGATGCAGAAGTACCAAGCACAAACGATCCTGCTCATATAAAGCGTGCTCAGCAAGCCACTCAGTTTGTAAACGATCGAGGAAATAACCCGTTTAAAGGGTTCGCTCCGGACCATCTTACGTTAATTATCTACGATGAAAGCGGAACCTTTACCACCAATGAAAGGCGAGCGGCTTTATCGGAACAAAGTGATCAAGATTACGCTTGGCGGTCAAAAGCTGTTGCTGAGCAAACTTGGCAATGGCGACAGAGAAACGGTGATACCAGTGAAGCTCTGAAAGGAATAATGAATCACTACGACAACCTGCCGCCAATTGAAGAGGCTCAGATACCTGGCTCATGGCGACATGATATGGTGCGCAATATCGCCCATGCCAAGGCAGAAGGGCGTAAACCCGAAACGGAGCCGGAAGTGGACATGGAATCTTTCTTTGAAATGCTGTTTAAAACGTCGGAATCTGAGTCAGGATCGTTTTTTGAAAAGTATCTAAAGAACACGCCTTCTGTGGATGATGGGGAGCGATAGGGTCCGGTAGTGCTGGTTCTGTGGTTTGGTTTTATGAGCTTGATTTAGAGTGAAAGATGGTCGGGTAAGATATCTCTCTTACAAAGGCTGATCGCGGAACGAACTGCTCGCACATTTAGGTGGTGCTTCAAGGAAGGAGCGATTTTGAAAGACTTTCAGTTTGTTAATGCGGCAGCGCTTAAAGAATTTAAGAAACTGCCAAAGGAAGTACAACTACAGTTTGCTACCAGCATCAATGCAGTTGCGCATGGAGAGCGTCCGTTGCTTGACTTTGAATCTTTGAGTAAAAGTGTTGGAAAGGGGGCTATCGAATTGAAAATTAACGGTAGCCCAGCTTTTCGATCTATCTACTGCGCTAAATTCAAGGACACTGTGTATATTCTTCATTCGTTTACTAAAACGACTAATGGAGTAGATCGTAAGGCAATGAAAACGGCAAAGGAGCGATACAAGTTAATGCAGGATCAACTATAGCTTTACTGAGTAATTAGCTCTTTGGCTACGCAAGTGAAAGTCACCGAGCTGTCCTTTTCTACTGTTAGTGACGGCTTAAGCTGATAGCCGATTTTAGCTAAAAATTTAATTAGCTTATCTGATGAGAATTTGGAGACCTTACCACTCATAAGTTCACTGACACGTGGCTGTGGTATGCCCAGAGCGCTCATGATGTCTGTGGTAGACCAATCTTGAGCCTCAAAATAGTTTCTTAGCACTAGCATCATATCCGCACGAAATTCGAGATCTGCGGCTTCGCCTGAATCATCTGTTATAGCATCAAAAATATTGGTAAAGGTTAGCTCGCTCATAGTGAATCTCAAACTGGTTTTATACGTAATTTTGTATGGAAGAATATAGGTTCTGGTGTTGATTTAGTCAATACGTAATTTTGTATAGATAAATAGGGTATGTTCACTTGCAAAACGAGTTCCTACAAAGTTAGAGAGGTTTATTGGCGTAATTCCATGCGTTACTTTACGTGCTTTTAAATTCATACATGGTCGGTGTCGAAGAATGAGACGAGACAGGCGCAAGTAAAATGATTTGCTTGGAAGGGCGCAGCAAAGCTGTTAGTAAGCACTAAAGCTGACTGCTTGCATAGCCAAATATAGTCGGGGCAAGGATGCCCCTCCAACAAATGCTGATCGCGGAGCGGAGTCCGCTCGCATAAAAGAGCCGATCCCTCGCGCAGCGAGCTCCTGCAGCAAGTAATCGGGGTAAGAGACCCGTCCCATAAGGGCTGCTTACAGAAACGAAAAAGGCGAATCACAAGATTCGCCTTTTTAATGTCTAAACTAGCCAGAGATTAGTTCTGGTAGCTTTCTACTGGTAGACACTCACAGAACAAGTTACGGTCGCCGTAAACGTTGTCGATACGGCCCACTGGTGGCCAGTATTTGCGAGCTGCAATCCATGGTAGTGGGTAAGCGGCTTCTTCACGAGTGTACGCGTGTGCCCAGTCAGCGTTTAGTAGAGACGCTGCTGTGTGAGGTGCGTTCACTAGTGGGTTGTCTTCTAGTGGCCATTGACCCGCTTGAACTTTGGCGATTTCGCTGCGGATCTGGATCATGGAATCACAGAAACGATCTAGTTCTTCACGGCTTTCAGATTCCGTTGGCTCGATCATTAGTGTGCCGGCTACTGGGAATGACATAGTTGGCGCGTGGAAACCGAAGTCCATTAGACGCTTAGCGATGTCTTCTTCAGAAATGCCTGATTCTGCTTTAATCGGACGAATGTCGATAATACATTCGTGTGCAACAGTACCGTTTTTACCCGTGTAAAGAACAGGGTAGTGCTCACCTAGACGTTTGGCGATGTAGTTCGCGTTTAGGATCGCGTTGAACGTTGCATCACGTAGACCACGGTCGCCCATCATCTTGATGTACATCCAAGTGATTACTAGGATGCTAGCTGAGCCGTAAGGCGCTGCAGATACCGCACCGTGTTGCGTTTCGTTCTGTACTACTGGAGACACAGAGTGACCTGGTAGGAATGGCGCTAGGTGTGATTTAACACCGATAGGACCCATACCTGGACCGCCACCGCCGTGTGGGATACAGAATGTTTTGTGTAGGTTCAAGTGCGATACGTCGCCGCCGAAGCTACCTGGAGGTGCGATACCTACCAAGGCGTTCAAGTTTGCGCCGTCGATGTAAACCTGACCACCGTTGTCATGTACGATCTCACATACTTCGCGGATTTGTTCTTCGAACACACCGTGGGTTGATGGGTAAGTCGCCATGATACAGCTTAGGTTGTCTGCGTGCTTCTCAGCTTTTTCTTTTAGATCCGCTACGTCGATGTTGCCGTTCTCGTCACACTTAACGATGACAACTTTCATACCTGCAAGGGCCGCTGATGCTGGGTTAGTGCCGTGTGCAGAGCTTGGGATTAGACAGATGTCACGCTGATCGTCGCCACGAGATTTGTGGTATTTGTCGATCGCGATAAGGCCTGCGTATTCACCTTGCGCACCAGAGTTTGGTTGCAAAGAAATAGTGTCGTAGCCCGTCGCTTTAGACAGCATAGCGATTAGGTCGTTAAGCAGTGCTTGGTAACCTGATACTTGTGCTTTTGGCGCGAATGGGTGGATGCGGCCAAACTCTTCCCAAGTGACTGGGATCATTTCTGATGCAGAGTTAAGTTTCATCGTACATGAACCTAGTGGGATCATGCTTTGGTTTAGGGCGATGTCTTTCACTTCTAGCTGACGCATGTAACGCATTAGTTCCGTTTCGCTGTGGTGCGAATTGAACACTGGGTGCGTTAGGATGTCGTCTGTACGTAGCATGCCGTCTTCGATACCGAAGCCAACTTCTGCCGCTAGTAGCTCTTCAGACAATTCTACGCCGAAGCTGCTTGCTAGGTTGTATAGATCTTCGATAGTGCTGGTTTCACTGAAAGACAGTGATAGCTCAGTACTGCTTGCGTGGTAAAGGTTGATGCCTTTGTCCGCTGCGCTCTTGAAGATGGCTTCTGTCCTATCCAACGTCTTAACGACAAGCGTGTCGAAGTAAGTGCCGTTGAAAGAGTAGTGACCTTTTAGAGCTTTAGCGAAGATGTTAGTGAAGCCCGCTACGCGTGAAGCGATTTTCTTCAGGCCTTTAGGACCGTGGTAAACCGCGTAGAAGCCCGCCATCATCGCAAGTAGTGCTTGTGCAGTACAGATGTTAGAGGTCGCTTTTTCACGACGGATGTGCTGCTCACGTGTTTGCATCGCCATACGTAATGCTGGCTTGTCGTGGCTGTCTTTTGACACACCGATAACACGGCCTGGCATAGAGCGTTTGAATTTGTCTTTGGTTGCAAGGAATGCCGCGTGTGGACCACCGAAGCCCATTGGTACACCGAAACGCTGTGCGCTACCGACAACGATGTCAGCGCCCATGTCAGCAGGGGATTTCAGTAGTACTAGAGCCAATAGGTCAACCGCAGTGGTAACCAATGCGTCTTGTGCGTGGGCTTGGGCGATGATGTCTGTTAGGTCGTTAACCGAGCCGTCGATACCTGGGTATTGAACGATCACGCCGAACACGTCGTAGTTGCCTAGGTTTTCGATGTCATCAACGATCACTTCGAATTCAAGCAATTCAGCACGAGTTTTCACAACGTCGATGGTTTGCGGCAATACGTTGCTTGCCACAAATACGCTGTTCACTTTCTTCTTGCTTGAGCGTTGCATCAGCGTCATCGCTTCTGCCGCCGCTGTTGCTTCGTCTAGTAGCGAAGCGTTAGAGATTTCCATGCCAGTTAAATCAATGATCACTTGTTGGAAGTTCAACAAAGCTTCCAAACGACCTTGAGAGATTTCTGGTTGGTATGGCGTGTACGCTGTGTACCAGCCTGGGTTTTCTAGCAGGTTGCGTAGGATAGGCGTTGGCACGAATGTGTCGTGGTAGCCCATACCGATGTAGCTGCGCGCTACTTTATTGCGGCCTGCAATTTCTTTTAGTTGCGATAGAGCTTCGTTTTCGCTAACGGGCTGCTTAGACATATCGAGGTTGGCCAAGCGAATGGCATTTGGAATAGTGTTCTCGATTAAGTGGTCTAAAGAGTCAAAGCCAAGAGTGCTTAGCATCGATTTCTGCTCGTTCACATCGGGTCCGATATGACGCGCAATGAATTCGTCTTTGCCTAGCAAATCGCGGATACACGAAGTCATGGTAAAGTCACCTATAAAAGAAATTGCAAGATAAATGGGGAAAGTAAAACACCCCTCATGGGTGAGGGGTGTTGGGTATCGATTACTCGATAGAGCTAGCGTACGCGTCTGCGTCCATTAGCTTGTCTAGTTCGCTAGGATCGCTAAGCTTGATTTTTGCAATCCATGCATCGCCGAATGGTGATTCGTTAACTAGTTCTGGAGAATCGTCCAGAGCTTCGTTAACTTCGATTACTTCACCAGATACTGGTGCATAGATATCTGAAGCAGCTTTTACAGATTCTACTAGTGAGAATTGTTCTGTAGCCGTTGTTTCAGAGCCCACTTCTGGAAGTTCTAGGTAAACAACGTCACCCAATAGTTCTTGAGCGTGATCAGTGATGCCAACTGTTACAGTGCCGTCACCGTTGTCTAGAACCCATTCGTGTGAGTCTGCATATTTCAAGTTTGATGGAATGTTGCTCATGGCGATCTTTCCTATTTATGTTGCCCGAGGGATCACCTCGGGCGAGAGCGAATTAGCGGTATAGAGGGAAGCGTGCGCAAAGCTCTTGTACTTCTGCTTTTACGCGAGCTTCTACTTCTGGGTTGCCTTCTGGCATTGCCACTAGACCGTCAAGAACGTCACTGATTAGGTGACCAACTTTACGGAATTCTTCTTCACCGAAACCACGAGAAGTCGCTGCTGGAGTACCTAGACGGATACCAGAAGTTACCATTGGTTTTTCAGTGTCAAACGGGATACCGTTTTTGTTACAAGTGATGCCAGCGCGCTCTAGAGCAGCGTCTGCAGCATTACCTTTAAGACCTTTTGGACGTAGGTCAACAAGCATTAGGTGAGTGTCAGTACCACCAGTAACGATGTCACAACCACGCTCGATCATAACTTCCGCTAGAACTTTAGCGTTAGTTACTACTTGTTGGATGTATTCTTTGAATTCTGGTTTCAGAGCTTCACCGAATGCAACCGCTTTACCAGCGATAACGTGCATTAGTGGGCCACCTTGGTAACCAGGGAATACTGCAGAGTTGATCTTCTTAGCGATGGCTTCATCGTTAGTTAGGATCATACCGCCACGTGGGCCACGTAGAGTTTTGTGAGTTGTAGTAGTTACAACGTGCGCGTGACCGAATGGAGATGGGTGGAAGCCAGTCGCAACTAGACCTGCGATGTGCGCCATGTCAACCATTAGGTATGCGCCAACTTTGTCAGCGATTTCGCGGAAACGTGCGAAGTCGATTTGACGTGGAATAGCAGAACCACCAGCGATGATTAGCTTAGGTTGGCATTCAACCGCTTTAGCTTCTAGTGCATCGTAATCGATCAATAGAGTTTCTGGGCTAACTTCGTACTGAACAGCGTTGAACCATTTGCCAGACTGAGCTGGAGCTGCACCGTGAGTCAAGTGACCGCCAGAAGACAGAGCCATACCCATGATAGTGTCGCCTGGTTGTAGAAGTGCTAGGAATACAGCACCGTTTGCTTGCGCACCAGAGTGTGGTTGAACGTTTACGAATTCACAACCGAAAAGTTGCTTAGCACGATCGATTGCTAGTTGCTCAGTTACGTCAACAGCTTCACAGCCACCGTAGTAACGTTTTTCTGGGTAGCCTTCCGCGTACTTGTTAGTAAGTACAGAGCCTTGAGCTTCGATTACTGCTTTAGAAACGATGTTTTCAGAAGCGATAAGCTCGATACCAGTTTCTTGACGGTGTTGCTCTTCAGCGATGGTCGCGAATAGCTCAGCATCACGGTCTTTAAGTGCTTGGCTGAAAAAGGCTTCAGTGTTAGCCATTTTGAGATCCTCTTGATTGAAATTCATGTCGATGACACTAAGAGATGGACTTCATTCTATCATTTGTACAAGTAAATGACGTGAAAAAAGATCATCTCACCTTTCGTACTAATCATCTGCATTGTTATGAGATTCTGGCATCATAAACAAAAAGTTTCCGATTGGAAACACGTGTCCAGAAACAAAATACGAAGTTTAGACAAAAATGTCGCAAAAGGAAAAATCGACCTGACGGTCAATTCTGTGGGTAGGTGGTATGGAATAAACAGCATTGCGCAAATTCTCTGGCTTCCACCATCATATAGTTGCAATGAATTAAATTAACGAAGATACTTTGTTTCCGATTGGAAACATCCCGAAACAACCCCATTTTGATTTAATGTTAACCAGAGGTGCTCATGAAACGTACTCCTTTATACCAAGCACATGTTGATGCCGGCGCGCGCATGGTCGAATTTGCTGGCTACGAAATGCCAGTTCAATATCCAATGGGGGTGAAGAAAGAGCACCTATGGACACGTGAATCAGCGGGTCTATTTGATGTGTCACACATGGGTCAAGTGATCCTAACTGGCGCAAATGTGAAAGAAGAGCTTGAGAAGCTTTTACCAGTAGATGTTAAAGGTCTTGAATTGAATCACCAGCGTTACGGCATCTTTACGACAACCAACGGTGGTATTTCTGACGACCTTATGTTCACCAACTGGGGTGATGAAACCATTTACATGGTGGTGAACGCAGCTTGTAAGGAACAAGACGTTGCGCATCTAACAACAGGTCTTGCTACCTCTAAAGTTGAAGTGGTTGATCGTGCACTAGTGGCACTTCAGGGTCCTAAAGCACGTCAAGCGGCGGCACGTCTTCTACCAGCACTAAACGATTTGCTATTTATGCAATCCACTAAGGTTGAGTGGAATGGTGTCGAGCTTTGGGTAAGCTGTTCTGGTTACACAGGGGAAGACGGTTACGAAATCTCTGTACCAAACGAATCAGCTGAAGCTTTCTGTGCGGCGCTAACAGCCCTAGAAGAAGTGGAATGGATTGGTCTAGGTGCGCGTGACTCGTTGCGTCTAGAAGCAGGTCTATGTCTATACGGCCACGATCTTGATCAATCAACGACACCAGTGGAAGCATCGATCACCTGGGCGATTCAACCGGTACGTCGTGCTGGCGGTGAGCGTGAAGGTAACTTCGTGGGTGCAGATGTGGTGCTTGCAAACTTCGCGGAAGGTATTTCTCGTAAACGTGTAGGCTTTATTGTTGATGGTAAAGCGCCTGTGCGTGAGGGTGTCGATATCGTTACTGAAGACGGCAAACTTGCTGGTACAGTAACCAGTGGTGGCTTTGCGCCTTCTTTGGAAAAGCCAATCGTGATGGCGTATGTACAAACTGCTGTATTGGATCAGCCGCTTTTCGCTTCATTACGTGGTAAACTGATCCCACTTACTCCAGCGAAAATGCCTTTCTTCCCATCACGTTACTACCGTGGCTAATAGATAGTCCCTGTCTAAGCCGTCGTGTGGGCACGGGGGCTTAGATTTAGAGAGAAAATGTGAACGCAAGATTTCTAGAAAAGACGTTTCACGACGTCTTTTTTTCTGCTTATAACACCGTTTTAAAAGGCGGCTTTGAAGAACCTTTCTATTTAGCGCAAGATCCTCAAGGCATTAGCCAAATCCAATATCGCTACGATTACCCATCGAGTGCTTTGCATGAAGTCAGTCACTGGTGTGTGGCGGGCCCAGAGCGTCGCAAGCAAGATGATTTTGGCTACTGGTATGCCGAAGACGGGCGTTCGTTAGAGCAGCAAAAAGAATTTGAACAATTTGAAGTGCGGCCGCAGGCCTATGAATGCTTATTGCATTGGTCTTGTGGCATGCCCTTTGATGTCAGTGTCGATAATCTGGGGCTTCCAGATTACGATGCCACGCCATTTCGCGTTGCGGTATTGCAACGTGCACTAGAATTAATAGAGAACGGTATTCCTGAGCGAGTGCTGGCTTATGCGACAGCTTTGTATGAGAATCATTACCAAGCACCTGCCGCAAGTTTGTTATCCCATCTAAGAGAGTGTCATGAAAATTATTGCCGATGAGAACATGCCTAATGTTGTCAGCTTGTTCAGTGATCTAGGAGAAGTGACTCTGGTTAACGGTCGTACTTTGACTGCAGAGCAGTTGGTGGATGCTGATGTATTGTTGGTGCGTTCTGTCACTAAGGTTAATGAAGCGCTGCTAAGTGGTACACCAGTTAAATATGTGGGCAGTGCCACCATAGGTACGGATCACATTGATACGGAATATCTGAATGCTCAAGGGATAGGCTTTAACAGCGCGCCAGGTTGTAATGCTGATGCGGTGGCGGATTATGTTTTCAGTGCGCTGGCTTACCTATACATGACCAAAGGTGTGCGCTGGTTAGGCGCACGTATTGGTATTGTTGGCCAGGGTAACGTAGGTCGCTGTGTGGCAGCTCGTTTTGTGGCGCTTGGTTGTGAAGTGGTGGCTTATGATCCATTTTTGCAAAAGAGTGTTCCAGGTGTCACCTTGACCACATTAAAAGATGTAATGGACTCGGATGTGATCTGCTTGCATGCACCACTCACTAAAACTGGGCCTTACCCAAGTTTCGACATGATTAATGACGAATACGTGGCTAAACTGAAAGCAGGACAAACGATTGTCTCGGCGGGCCGTGGTGGTGTGATTAATGAGCAGGCCTTGATTAAACAGTTTCATGTTCTGGATGGTCAGCTTAACTTGGCTCTGGATGTTTGGCATGGTGAGCCGCATCCTAATATGGAATTGGCGGCATTGTGTGATATTGCCACGCCTCATATTGCTGGATACAGCAAGCAAGGGCGAGAGAAAGGAACTTGGTATATTTACCAGTCTTTATGCCAATTCTTTGAAATTACGGCAAAAAGTAGCTATGCGGAAGCGATCAGTCAGGGTAGTATTTGTGAAATAAAAATGAATTCCGCGCTGGATCGTGAAGAGTCTCTCGCTCGTGCCATCCAAGCTTGCTTTGATGTGGCGCGTGATAGTGCTCGTTTTAAGCATGTAATGTCGAGCTTTGTCAAAGACAAAGGCTTTGACTGGCTGCGAAAGAACTACGTTGAGCGAGATGAGTTCAATACAACAATAGTGAAACACACTAAGTTTGCACATGAGCTTGCAGCGTTAGGGTTTCTTCAGCACAGCCACTAGGAGTAGAGATGGCGGAAGTTAAACAGATAGATTTTAGTGATGTCTCGGTGCCCATGGGGTCGAGTGTCCAAATTGAGTTTATTTCCCCTCCTGGTCGTTATACGGTAAAAGTCCTTGGGCGCATTCCTGGAAGATCCTTGATTGTGTCCTGCCCAAGGGTCAACGGTAAAAATATCATTGTGCGTGACAGTCAGGTGGTGAATGTGCGCCTGATGTCTGCCACCAACGTCTGCGCTTTCTCTTCCAAAGTTGCCAAAAGTTATCTAGAGCCTGCTGGGCATCTGCATATCGCTTACCCAAGTTATGTTGAAACCTCTGAAGTGCGCCAAGCGGTGCGTGTTGAAGCGCGCTTAATCTGTTCTGTTGAGCAGGGTGGCGAGAATCCCATCGCGGAGCACTCCACGGGTATTATTGTGGATTTGAGTACAGGGGGGTGTAAGATCGTCTCCAAAGATGATTTTGGCTTTGTGAATCAAACTATGCGTATTGCAATGAACTTAAATATTGGTGAGTTTAAGCATATCTTGAAGCTGGATTGTGAGATTCGTAGCCAAGAGATTCAGTTGCTAGAGCAATTGCAGTCATCTATTGCGGACAACGCTTTCTTATCGCGTATGGGTGTTGAGTATATGTATGTTTACGGCATTAAGTTTAACAATGTCGTGAAAGAGCAGGGCATTCCTTTGTTGGCGTACATTCTGGACGCCATTTCTAAAAAGCAGCGCTAGGGCGCCCCTGCCAAAGCAAATGTTTAAGTATTAAAAAAGGCCTCATCTGAGGCCTTTTTTAATGGGTATCGAATGTACTTACAGTTGTTGCAGTGCAGCGATACGATCATTGATTGGTGGATGGCTTGAGAATAGCTCACCGAAGCTAGATTTGCGGCCTCGACGAATGCCGAACGCCACCATGGTATCCGGCATATACGATACTTCGTGCTCGCTTTGAATGCGTGCTAGGGCAGCGATCATGGCACCTTTGCCTGCTAGGCGTGCGCCGGCTTCGTCGGCACGGAATTCACGGTAGCGGGAGAACCACATCACGATCATGCTCGCCAAGATGCCGAATAGGATTTCGAATACCATGGTAGCAATGTAGTAACCCCAACCAACAGAACCTTCACCTTCTTCATCACGGCGTAGGAACTGGTCCACGGCATAACCCGCAATACGAGCAAAGAACATAACGAAGGTGTTTACCACGCCTTGAATCAGCGTCAGTGTCACCATGTCGCCGTTGGCTACGTGACCGATCTCATGAGCCATTACGGCACGGATTTCATCAGGTGGGTAGCGATCTAGCATGCCGCTAGAAACCGCCACTAGGGCGTCGTTCTTGTTCCAGCCCGTTGCGAAGGCGTTTGCTTCGTGTGCTGGGAAGATAGCCACTTCAGGCATTTTGATGCCGGCTTCTTTTGCTAGTTCTTGTACGGTCGTTAGCAACCATTGCTCTTTGTGGTTACGTGGTTGTTCAATGACTTGCGCTTTTGAACCCCATTTAGCCATTTTCTTTGAGAGCAATAGGGAAATGATGCTGCCTGTAAAGCCGAATACGGCACAGAAGATCAGTAGGGAGGTTAAGTTTAAGCCGCTGCTTGAAATGTAGCGCTCAACGCCTAAAACGCTCAAGACGATGCTGGCAACAACCAGTACCGCAATGTTGGTTAAAAGGAATAGCAATATACGCATGTTAGAGATGCTCCAGAGTGAAAATACTATGGAGCATCATGAGGGCAGTTAGTTCCTTTTCAAGTAGGAATTAATTGCGTAAGCGCGATAAAAACTTAGCAAATCGCTCCATCGCCGGTTGAAGTTCTTCCACGTGCGGTAGGAACACAATGCGCAAGTGGTCTGGTGTTGGCCAGTTGAAACCTGTGCCGTGCACTAAAAGTACCTTCTCTTCTTTTAAGAAGCGCAGTGCCACATCGACGTCATCCTTGATGTTATACATCTTAGGATCAAGGCGTGGGAACAGGTACATAGCACCTTCTGGTTTGTGACAGTGCACGCCTGGGATGCTGTCTAAGATTTCCCAAGCTAAGTTGCGCTGTTCATATAGGCGTCCACCTGGAGCGGTAAGCTCGTAAATGGTTTGATAACCACCTAATGCTGTCTGAACTGCGTGTTGTGCTGGCACGTTGGCACATAGGCGCATTGAGCTCAGCATGTCGATGCCAGAGATATAGTCTTCAATGCCTGTAGTTGGCCCAGTAATGATCATCCAGCCAGAACGGAAGCCTGCGGTACGGTACACTTTTGATAGGCCGCCAAAGGTAACACAGGGTACACGGCCTTCAGTTAATGTGGCCGTTGGGATGTGTTGTGCACCATCGTAGAGAATCTTATCGTAGATTTCGTCTGAGAATAGCAGTAGGCCATGTTTTTCAGCCAAATCTACCAATTCCTTTAAAATCGCTTCCGAGTATACGGCGCCCGTTGGGTTGTTCGGGTTAATGATCACTAGTGCTTTGGTTTTATTGGTGATCTTAGACTTGATGTCAGCGATGTCTGGTTGCCAGCCGGCAGACTCATCACATAAGTAATGACGCACGTAGCCACCGGATAGCGTTGCTGCGGCTGTCCATAGTGGATAATCAGGTGCTGGGATCAGAATTTCATCGCCATCATTTAATAGCCCCTGCATCGCCATCACGATTAATTCACTGACGCCGTTGCCCATCCACACGTTTTCAACGTTGGCAGAGCGAATGCCAAGGGCTTGGTATTTTTGCATCACGGCTTTACGAGCCGAGAATAAGCCTTTAGATTCGCAGTAACCTTGGGCGTTAGGTAGGTTCTTGATAACGTCTACAAGGATTTCGTCCGGTGCTTCAAAGCCAAATGGCGCTGGGTTGCCAATGTTTAGCTTAAGAATGCGGTGGCCTTCATCTTCCATGCGCATGGCTTCTTTGAGTACTGGGCCTCGAATCTCGTAGCAAATATTAGCGAGTTTGTTTGATTTACGTATTTGCACCACGCTTCCTCATATCTAGTGATGGAATCAGTTATAATTCTGGGACGTTAATTCGGAGTCTTCAACATGAGCGATGATCAAAAAACTTCTCAATACAAGGCACTTACCGACGAAGAGTGGAAAGAACGTCTGCCTGAAGAAGTGTATCAAATAGTGCGCAAGAAAGGCACTGAGAGAGCTTTCACTGGACGCTATGATAAGTTTTACGAAGAGGGTAGTTATTTCTGTGTTTGCTGTGGCGCGCACCTCTTTGATTCAGATGCTAAATACAACTCAGGTTCTGGCTGGCCAAGTTTCTATGATGCGGATATTCAGAACATTAAAGAGATAGAAGATAACTCATGGCGTATGCAGCGCGTTGAGATTGTCTGCAATCAATGCGAAGCGCATCTTGGGCATGTGTTTCCTGATGGGCCTAAGCCAACGGGGATCCGTTACTGTGTGAATTCTGCTTCGATGGACTTTAAAGCAAAAAAATAACCGTCTGCTTGGTAAAATAACGCTGACTATATAAGTAGCTATATAGTCAGCGTTTTTGTATCTGTTATCGGCTTAGCATATTCACAAGCTTGGCGTCAGTGAAAACACGATCCACTGTTTTGCCAAGTAAGGCGTTGATTTCCTTCTCTACCTCCTCTCGGTCTGGCATGGTGCCGTACTGATCAATCTTTTCAGACTTAAACTTCGCCGTGTAGCGTTGCTCACCTTTTACTACAGTCGCTTCAATCTCAGCCACTAGCTTTGCTTCAGTTTTTAAAGAAAGCGTGCGGGTGGTGTAGCTCAGGTTGGTTAGATTGAACATTAAAATCGTTTCAGGGTAGTTGCCTTGGTCTGGAGTAAAACCGTAGGCGACAAGTTTGTTGCCGATGTAGCTTTCTAATGCGTCATGGGTGTCATTGCCGATCACGATCTGGGCGCGTTCGCCTAAACCTGTTTCAATCTCGCCAATGGTTCTAGCTTTAAACGGCTTAACAGAGTAGTTGATCTGTTGCTGGTTTGTGTAATGTTGAGATACTGGCGTATTAGTAGGCGCAATATTGATAACGTGTGTAGTAGAGCAGCCTTGTAGGCCAACTGCTGCCAAAATAACCGAACTTAGTAGTAGTGCTCTCATTTGTAGTGTCTCTTGATGGGTTTTTGTGCTGGAAACTAATTTTTTTCGCTTAGAATACATATATTTAAAAAAAGTTGTTGATTTTCCGTTTGGTAACAGTAATATACGCACCCGCTTACACAGCAAGGCGCTACAGTGTCCCATTCGTCTAGAGGCCTAGGACACCGCCCTTTCACGGCGGTAACAGGGGTTCGAACCCCCTATGGGACGCCAATCTACGGATTGGAAAACCAGCGTAGCTTAGCTGAAGTTTGCGAAAGCTTAAAGCGGGAATAGCTCAGTGGTAGAGCACAACCTTGCCAAGGTTGGGGTCGCGAGTTCGAGCCT